>CAZXCB010000090.1:0-12620 GCA_964639075.1 uncultured Bifidobacteriaceae bacterium
ACTCCACCAACATCCTCGGCAACCGCGACGGCGAGGTGCTCGACGACCCCGAGAACTTCAAGACCAAGGAGGTCTCGAAGCTCGGCGTGCTCGAGGACGTGCTCGAACCCAAGCGGTACCCCGAGCTCTACGGCGACGTGTACCACAAGGTGCGGATCAACTACTACCCGCCGCGCGGCGACAACAAGGAGGGGTGGGACAACATCGACCTGTTCGGGTGGATGGGCTACCCGATGCAGCTGAAGGTCGACTTCCTGTGCCGCGACTCCATCCTCGCGGCGCCGCTCGCGCTCGACCTCGTGCTGTTCATGGACCTCGCCCAGCGCGCGGGCCTCGGTGGGATCCAGGAGTGGCTGAGCTTCTACTACAAGTCGCCGCAGGTTCCGCCGGGTCTCTACCCGGAGCACGACCTGTTCATCCAGCTCACGAAGCTGAAGAACACGCTGCGCTGGATGATGGGTGAGACGCCGCTCACGCACCTCGGTCAGGACTACGGGGACGAATGACCCCGGGGCGGTCGGACTCGGGCGGGTGGCCGTCGTGATCCGCCGGATCGGGAAGAACCTCGGGCTGCGGACCGACTCCGTGCCCAGCGCGAGCCGCGAGCTCGAGGCCGACGGCTGCACCGTGCTGCGCGGGGTGCTCACGCCGGCCGAGGTCGCGCAGCTGCGCGCCGAGATCGACGGCGTGTTCGCCGCGACGCCGCCCGAGCGCTCGCGCTCGGACTCGGCCGAGTTCCGCTACGAGATGCTCAACCGCAGTGCCGCCGCGCAGGCGGCCGTCGGCCATCCCCGCATCCTCGAGGTGATCGAGCCACTGCTCGGCGAGGACTGCCACGTGATCGCGAACACCGCGTGGCGGAATCCGCCCGAGTTCCCCGGCGGGCCGTGGCACTGCGACGCCGGCCCGCACGTGCCGCGCGCCGAGGGCATCGAGTGGGACGACCGCATCCCGTATCCGGTGTTCGCGATCGGTGCCCACCTGCTGCTCCAGGACTGCGCGGTCGCGGACGGACCCACGATGGTGGTGCCCGCGAGCCACCGCTCCGGCCGGCTCGCGCCCTTCGATCGGATCACGGATCCCGATCTCACCTACGACGGTCGCCCGCCGGTGCTGCTCACCGGCGAGGCCGGCGACGTCGCCCTGTTCGTGTCCGACTGCTGGCACGCCGGCAAGGCGGCCGCGTCCGGAGGGCGGGGTCGGTGCTTCCTCCAGGCGCACTACGGCCGTCGTGACCTGGCACAGCGGATCCGCACCACCGACGTCGTCAACCAGTTGAGCGACGACGCCATCGCCCGGGCGACGACCGCGCGGGAGCGCGAGCTGGTGGGACTCCACGCGCCGTACTTCTACGACGGTTGACGGAGAGCTCAGTCCTTGCCGTGGCCGCGGCCGTGGCCACCGGATCCGCGGTCGTCGTCGGCCTCGTCGCTCTCGTGGTCGTCGTCCGATGTCGGCGCGACCGGCGCGACGGTCGGCGGCGGCGAGGGCTCGTCGTCGTCGGACTCGGCACATTCGCCTTCGTGGTCGTGCGCGGCCGCGGAGACGGCGGCACCGTGCCCGGGCCCGGGCGGGGTCTCGTGAGCGACGCGAGACACGCGCGCACCGTGGTTCTCGCACTCGGGTGCCGGCACCGGATCACCCGCCGGCAAGGTCGTGGTGGTCGTCGTGGTGGTGTCGTCGACCGGTGGTGTGGTGGTCGTGGTGGTGGTGTCGTCGACCGGTGGTGTGGTGGTCGTGGTGGTGGTGGTGTCGTCGACGGCCACCGGATCCGGGTCGCTCGGGGGCTCGACGACGGCGGCGGCCGCGGCGACGCCGGCGACAGACACGAGCGCCACGATCGCGATCGCGACCTTGGCTCGTACGAACGCGAGCAGACCTGCACTCATGGGACCCTCCTGACGGCTTTGGACGGTTATCGACCAAACGCGGGAGAAGTCTTGAATCTCGGAGCCGGTCGTCGGGCGTCAGTCGGCGCGCGGCGAGGGTTGCGGGCGGTTCCCGGTCGGCTTCGGGAGCGGCACCTCGGTGCGCGGCAGCACGCGTGCGGGGAGCGTCCGCTCGAGGAACGTCCTGACCAGGCGCCGCCGCGAGCCCGCGGTGTAGTCGAGCGCGATGCCGGCCGCGATCGCGTCCCTCCGGGCGAAGCGGGCCTGGCCTGCGAGCGCGAGGAGCTCGAGGCTGACGGGATTCGGCGCGGGGACGGGCTCGGGCGATGCGAAGCACGCGGACACGCCGTCGACGCCCTGCAGGATCCGGAACAGCTCCCGCTGCTCGTCGGTCGCGATCGGGTCGTCGAAGCGGTCGCGGTCGGCGACGCGGCTGTGCCGCTGTCGGGGTGAGAGCTCGAGGTCGGCGGTCTCGGGGTCGTTGGGCAGCTCGACGCCCCACTCCGTGAGCGCGACGACGAGGCGCTTCGTGACGCCGATCGGGTCCTCGACGAGTGGCTGGTATCCCACCGCGAACGTCGGGAGCCCGACCGCGTTCAGGAGGGCGTCGTGGTTGAACCGCTCCCACACGGCGAGGGCGTGGGCTCGGCCCAGGCCGTTGTAGCCGGCGAGGGACTCGGCGACCTCGACGGGGTGACGATGGATGAAGACGACGACCGGGGGCTCGTCGAACACGGGGAGCCAGAAGGGGAGCGTCAGGCAGGTGCGCGGGTCCTTCCACACGCCGATCCGCGCGTCCCCGAGCTCCGAGCTGAGGACGCTCCGGGCGCGTGCCGGGGTCACGATCTGCGTCGCCGCACCGTGCGTCCACCCGTCTTGCATCACGGGCGGACACTCCCAGCCACCGCCGAGCGCCTCGAGCAAGTCCTCGTTGACGAGGCGGAGCGGCCGGTTCTCCCAGAACTTCCCGATGCTCCCCGGCCGGCCGAGCGACGCGCCGAGCACGTTGAGCGCGCGGGTGATCGCGGAGGTGCCACTGCGGAACATCCCGAGGACGAGGATCGGTCTCATCGGCGCGGCGCCGCGGTCGTCCTGCACGGGAGCGCGCGCTCGTGACGGGTGACGAGCAGCATGCTCACCGGGCACCTCCGGACCGGACAGGGGACGCGGGCGGGACACAGTACCCGCGGCCGTCGGCGGCCCCGGCCGGTCCCCACGTGGCGCGCCGGACGACCCGGGTGGGCCAGGATGTCCGGCCGAGCGACGGGGGGAGCACGATGAAGGTCCACGTGATGACGGGGGGCACGGCCCTGGGCCAGTTCGGTCAGCTGGCCCGCGACGTGGCCGACGCCGGGTTCGCCGGGTTGGTGATCACCGAGTCGGGCCGGACCGCCTACCTGTCGGCCGCGGTTGCCGCGGTGGAGGGGCTCGATCTCGACCTCGCCACCGGCGTCGCGGTCGCGTTCCCGCGCAGCCCGATGGTCACCGCGGCGACGGCATGGGAGCTCGCGCAGGCGTCCGGCGGGCGCTTCCGGCTCGGGCTCGGCACCCAGGTGCGGGCCCACATCGAGCAGCGGTACGCGTCGGTGTTCGACCCGCCGGGTCCGAGGATGCGCGACTACGTCCGCGCCGTGAAGGCGTGCTTCGCCGGCTTCCGCGGCGAGCGGCTCGACCACCACGGCGAGTTCTACGAGATGACGCTGCTGCCGGCGATGTGGTCTCCGGGGCCGATCGACGTCGCGGATCCCCCGGTCGACGTCGCGGCGGTCAACCCGTGGATGCTGCGGATGACCGCGGCCGTCGCCGACGGTGTGCACGTCCATCCGCTCAATTCGCCCACGTACCACGAGCAGACGCTGCTGCCGAACCTGCGCGCCGGGCGGGTCGAGGGGAAGCGGACCGGGCCGCTCGCCGAGCTCACCGTGTTCGTGCCGGTGTTCACCGCGGCGGGCGACACCGCGGAGGAGCGGGCGCACTGGCGCGAGACGACGCGCACGATGGTCGGCTTCTACGGGTCGACGCCGAACTACGCGTTCGTGTTCGACCAGATCGGACGACCCGGCACCACCGAGGCGCTGCGCGCCGCGCAGAAGGCCGGCGACATGGCCGGCATGGCCGCGGTGATCGACGACGAGATCCTCGGGCACTTCCTCGTGGAGGGGACGTGGGCCGAGATGCCCGAGCGCCTCGAGGAGCGCATGAGCGGGCTCACCGACGTCGACGCGCAACCCGTGCTGTACCACGCGGGCATGACCTACCGGCGCGACGACACCACGTTCCGCCGCTTCGGCGAGCTCGCCGCGGCCCTGCGGGAGCGGTGAGGGCGCGCTGACCGCTTCGGGCGAGAGCGCGTGGCCCGAGCCGCCCGACATCGTGCCCGAGCGGGTCCACGCGTTTCGCTGGACGCACAGCTACCGAATCCGGTGCCAGACGTCCATTGGACGCCCTGCGTGGTGGCCGCCACGCGCGCGCGGCTCAGGCGCGCAGCAGGAACGCGGCGTTGTCGCGGAAGAGGCCGGGCGCGCGGTCGGGATCGGTGCCGAACCGGCCGGTGCCGGCGTAGTCGACGAGCGGGGTGGCCGTGCCCTCGGAGTGCGGGAAGTCGGAGCACGCCATGAGCAGGTCGGCGCCCTGGAGCTGGGCGCGCAGCTGCTCGGGCAGCTCGTAGGAGAACGACGACACGCGCACCTGGCGGCGGAAGTACTCGCTCGGCCGGAGGGACAACGGCACCGGCACGCTGCCGTTCAGGCGCGTGGTGAAGTCGTAGCCGCCGTCGAGCATCATCAGGTACATCGGCACCCACACCGCGGAGAGCTCGACGATCCCGATGCGCAGGTCGGGGTGGCGCTCGAGCACGCCGTGCACGATGAGGTCGGTGCACGCGAGCGCAGCCCCGGTGTACAGGAACACGGAATCGAGGACGGGCACGAAGTCGTCGCCGTCGGGCGGGAACCACGCGTCATCGAACACGCGCGGCTGGTCGGCGACGTGGAACACCGGCGCGATGCCGTGCGCGACGAACGCGGCCCACGCGCGGTCGAGCGCCGGGTGGGAGAGCGGCCGTCCGTCGACGAGCGCGGGCGCGATCATCGCGGCTCTCACTCCCGCGGCGGAGAGGGTCGTGAGCTCGGCGTCGAGCCAGTCGAGGTCGCAAAGGCTCAGGTGCGCAACGGGTGCGAGGCGAGAGGAGGTCGTGGCCACGCTCGTGCACCAGCGGTTCCAGGCGCGCATGTTCGCGAGCATCGCGGCGGGGTCGCTCGAGAGGCGGCGTTCCCACAGCAGGCCGTAGTTGGGGAAGAGCACGGCGCGGTCGAGGCCCATCGAGTCGAGTCGGGCGACGCGGGCGTCGGGATCCCAGTGGTCGCGGGGGAGGGCGTCGTCGTAGCGCACGAGTGGCGGCTCGCCGCGGCGGGCGCGGGCGTGCCGCTCGCCGATGGCATCGGTCTCGCCGGGCGTCTGCACCTCTGCCAACCCCAGCCGGGTCCCCCGCCAGGTGAGCCACGCGTTGCCGACCTCGTCGTCGGTGATCGCGAGCGCGTCGTCGCCGTCACCCGGATCGATGTGGTCGCGCCACAGCGCCCGGCCCTCGACGAGGTGCTGGTCGGAGTCGATCACGTTCATCACGACCCCCTCGGGCGCTACTGCTCGCTCATGACGGCGTCGAACTCGGCCGCGAGATCCCGCGGTGGCGCGGTGTCGTCGAGGACCGCGACCCGGACCGAGTGGAGCGCGCCGGTGCAGCGGAACGGCGCGGCGTAGCCGGGACCGATGGGCGGGCCCTGCTCCCACCCGCAGGTGATGCCCGCGCCGGTGATCGAGTACCGGACGGGCGTGGTGCGCTCGATCTCGCCCGTGCCGACCTCGACGTCGTCGACGAGCAGGTGGGCGCGGCCCGAGAGATCGGGACGCGCCGCGAACCGCATCGCGAGCGTGTGCCGGCCGGGCGGGACGACGGCATCCGACTCCACGACGTACCGGTCGCGCCCGAGGAAGTTCACGACGTAGCGCAGCCGCCCGTCGAGGACGTGCAGCGACCAGCCACCGAGCGTGGTGCCCATCGCCAGCAGGGTCCCCTCGAGACCATCCGCCGACACGTCGACGGTCGCGACGATCTCGTGCGAGCGCCCGCGGACGTTCACTGCGTTCTCCTCCGGCACCGGCTGGCTCGACGGCCAGTAGGTGGCGGTCGGCCGTTCGTGGAACGGGCGACGGGGGTTCTCGAGCGCGGCGAGCGGGCGGTTGTCGAGCGGGAGCACCTGGTGCGCGCGGGCCTCGGACCACCAGAGCTCGATCATCGTGGCGAGGCGCTCGGGTTCGGCGGACGCGAGGTCGTTCGTCTCGCTGGGGTCGGTGCGGACGTCGAAGAGCTCCCACACGTCGTCCGCGAACGGCGCGTCGGGGTCGAGGCCGTCGTCGTACATGTGTGCGAGCGGCTTGAACGTCACCGCCTTCCAGCCGTCGTGGTAGATGCCGCGCGAGCCGAGCATCTCGAAGTGCTGGGTGGTGTGGCGCTCGGGCGCGCCGCCGTCGTCGAGGAGATACGCGAAGCTCGTCCCCTCGATCGGCGACTGCGCCACTCCGGCGATCTCGGCCGGCGCGTCCACGCCGATCAGCTCGAGCAGCGTCGGCAGCACGTCGATCGCGTGCGCGAACTGCGACCGGATCTCGCCGCGGGTCTCGATCCCACGCGGCCAGCGCACGATGCACGGGTCCGCGACGCCACCTTCGTGCACCTCGCGCTTCCAGCGGCGGAACGGCGTGTTGCCCGCCATCGTCCAGCCCCACGGGTAGTTGTTGTGCGCGGTCTGCGTGCCGATCTCGTCGATGCGCGCCCGCAGCTCGCGCCGACCCGCGGGCAGACCGTTCCAGAGCCGAGCGTCGTTGATCGAGCCGAGCGCGCCACCCTCGGCCGACGCACCGTTGTCCGACACGACGACCACGATCGTGTTCTCGACCTCGCCGAGCTCCTCGAGGAACGCGAGCACGCGTCCGACCTGCGCGTCGGCGTGCGAGAGGAACGCCGCGAAGCACTCCATGAAGCGCGCCGCCACTCGCTGGTCGTCGGGCTCGAGCGAGTCCCACGCGGGCACCCAGGAAGGCCGGGGTGCGAGCACAGCCGTCTCCGGCAGGAGACCGAGGGCGCGTTGGCGGGCGAACGTCTCGTCGCGCCAGGCGTCCCACCCGAGGTCGAACCGGCCGCGGTAGCGGTCGATCCAGTCGGCCGGCGCGTGGTGCGGTGAGTGGCACGCACCCGTCGCGAAGTGCAGATAGAACGGCGCGTCGGGCTCGACGCTGCGCAACGCGCCCAGCATCGCGATCGCCTCGTCGGCGAGGTCCTCGGACAGGTGGTACCCGTCGTCGGGCGTGCGGGGCGGCTCGACCGCGGTGTGGTCGCGGAAGAGGTTCGGCACGAACTGGTGGGTCTCACCGCCGTGGAAGCCGTACCAGTGCCGGAAGCCGCGCCCGCACGGCCACGAATCGCGCGGCGCGGCGAAGTGCGTCTCGTCCTGCGGCGTCAGGTGCCACTTGCCGACGGCGAGGGGCACGTAGCCGTGCCCCGCGAGGATCTCGGAGAGGAAGCCGTTCGCCCGCGGGATGATGCCGTTGTAGCCGGGGTAGCCGATCGCGAGATCGGCGACGCGCGCCATGCCGTTCGAGTGGTGGTTGCGCCCGGTGAGCAGGCACGCGCGCGTCGGTGAGCAGAGGGCGGTGGTGTGGAAGTTCGCGAGCCGGACGCCGTCGTGGGCGAGCCCGTCGAGCACCGGCGTCTCGATGTCGGAGCCGTAGCAGCCGAGCTGCGCGTACCCCACGTCGTCGAGCACGACGAGCAGCACGTTCGGCGCGCCGGCCGGGGGAATCGGGTCGGGTGGCCACCACGGGGCCGACTCGCGCCAGGTGTCACCGATCACGCCGCCGAACTCGCTCACCTCTCGTCCTCGTGCCCCAGCGGGGCGGGCCGGACCGGCCACGCCCGCCTGGTGCGGAGTCGGTACGTCGGGGCCAGGGCCTTGTTCATGGCGCGCAGACTAGGAGCCGCGTGTCGGGCCCGTCCCGTGGGCGCAGCCGCCGGTGGCGGACGTGAGGAGGCTCGAGATGGTGCCGCGCAGGCGCGGGAGGCGGACTCGCGAAGGGGTCGGGGGACGGCGCGGCACGTAGATTCCGGCGGCCGTCGAGACATGGGGAGCGACATGACGTACCGGGTGATCCAGTGGGCGACGGGTCTCGTCGGCCAGGAGGCGATCCGTGGGGTGCTCGCACACCCGGAGCTCGAGCTCGTGGGCGTGTGGGTGCACAGCGAGGACAAGGTCGGGCACGACGCCGGCGAGCTCTGTGGGCTCGACCCGATCGGCGTGACCGCGACGAACGACGTCGACGCGCTGGTCGCGCTCGACGCCGATTGCGTCGTGTACTCCCCGGTCATGGCGAGCACGACGACGGTCATCCGGCTGCTCGAGTCGGGCAAGAACGTGGTGACGCCGGTGGGGTGGATCTATCCCGGCGAGTCACCGAAGATCGCGGCGATCGAGGACGCGTGCCGGCGTGGCAACGCGACCCTGCACGGCACCGGGATCAACCCGGGCGGGATCACCGAGCGGCTGCCCCTGCTGCTGTCCTCGTGGTGCCGGAACATCCGGCACGTGCGCGCGGAGGAGTTCTCCGACATCCGCAACTACCCGACGCCCTCGGTCGTGCGTGACGTCATGATGTTCGGCACGCCGCCCGAGGCGGCGCAGACGAGCCCGATGCCCACCATCCTCGGGCTCGGGTTCTGCGAGTCGATCGACATGATCGCGGCGGAGCTCGGCTGGGACCTCGACGCGGAGAAGCGCACCACCCACGAGATGGCCGTCGCCACCCAGGACCTCGACACGCCGGTGGGCGTCATCGAGGCCGGGACCGTCGCCGCGCAACGGTTCACGTGGGAGGGGCTCGTCGCCGGCGCGCCGGTCGTCACGGTCAGGGTCAACTGGCTGATGGGCGAGGAGCACCTCGACCCCGCGTGGTCGTTCGGTATCGGGGCCGCCCGGCCCGGCCCGCAGGGCCAAGAGGGCGAGGGACGCGGTCAGCGCTTCGAGGCCGCGCTCGACGCGGAGCCGCCGGTGTCGGTGGTCGTGCACGGGCTCCACCCGCCGGTGATCGGCGAGAACCCCGAGATCGGGCTCACGGCGCCGGCGATGCACTGCGTGAACGCGATCCCGTACGTGTGCGAGGCCGAGGCCGGCATCCGGACCTATCTCGACCTGCCTCTCATCGCCGGCCGCGCGTCTTGACGGCTCGTCCGCTCGCGGCGCCGTGCCGCTGGCGGACGGGGGCTCGCTACCGAGCTGCTCGCGGCGGTCAGTTCCGGAAGCGGGAGGTCGCCGGAGGAACGTTGCGCACGGCGTCGGGCTCGACCACCGGTTGGGTGAACACGCGCACCTCGGACTCGTCGAACAGCTCGGGGAGCACCCAGCCGTCGACGCGGCGCCGGAGCCGGAACTGCACCGCCTCGCCGTCGCGCACCGTCTCCTCGATCTGGAACCCGTCGATCCAGCGGTCGCCGAACTGCAGGTGCACCTCGCAGGCGAGGGGGGCCTCGTGGCGGGTCGACGGCGCGACGGGAAGCTCGTACGGAAGGTCGTACGTGAGATCGATGACGGGCTCGGAAGCGGGAGACTCCGTTGTGGGACCGGCGACGACGCTCGGCGCGCGCCCGATCGCCGGCTCGGGCTCGACGGGTGGCTCGGGCTCGACGGCGCGGCTCGGGTCGATGCTGCCACCGATGATCGTGCCCGCACCCTGATCCGCTCGCGTCGGCAACGGCGGTGCGGCGAGGAACATCGTGAGACGCTCGAGCGCCTTCACGAGCCGGGCCTGGTCGGTGCGATCCTGGCCGGTCTCGACGCGGAGGCGGTCGGTGACCGCGGCGAGTCTGGTGAGCGCGCTGATCATCTCGACGTCTCGCCGGGCGAGGTCGCGGTGCAGCTCGGCCAGCTCGCTGCGCAGGGTCTCGACCTGGAGCTGCGCGGTCTCGGCCTGGAGCACGGCGAGGTCGACCGCACGCGCCCGCTCCCTCCTGCGCACCGATTCGCCCCCTCCAGCCGGTGACCGCGCCCACGGTACGCCCGGGCGTCGCTCAGGTGGTGGAACCCCCGAGCGGGGCAAACGGGATCGTGAACGCGGGCGACTCGACGCCACCGTCGACCTCGAAGATCTTGCCGGTGACCCAGCTCGCGGCGTCCGACGCCAGGTAGAGCACGGCGGCCGCGATGTCCTCGGGCTGGCCGACCCGCTGCATGGGCGTGTTCGACTCGAGCCGGTGGCGGATCGACTCGTCGGTGAGCACGTGGGCGAGCGCGGCCGTCTCCACGCCGCCCACCTCGATGGCGTTGACACGCACCACGGGTGCGAGCTCGGGGGCCATGGCCCGGGTCATCATCGACAGCGCGGCCTTGGCCGTCGCGTAGGCGACGAAGCACGGCTGGACCATGCTGGCCGCGCGGGACGAGATGTTCACCACGCTCCCGGCGCCGGCTTCCACCATGTGCGGCACGCAGAGTTGGGTCAGCGTGAAGGCGGCGAGCACGTTGAACTTGAACGCGGCCTCGACGGCCCGGGGGCTCGTCTGCATCACCGGCCGCGGGTCCCACCCACCGGCATTGTTGACCAGGATGTCGATGCGACCGAGCTCGCCGGCGGCGCGGTCCGTGAGGTCGGCGAGCTGGTCGGGTTCGGTGACGTCGGTCGGCACGGTGACCGCGCGCCGCCCGAGCGCCCGCACCTGCTCGGCGACGGCGTCGAGGTCGGTGGCGGTGCGGGCGGCGAGGGCGACGTCGGCACCCGCCTCGGCCAGTGCGACGGCGGTCCCGGCACCGATGCCCTTGCCCGCGCCGGTGACGACGGCGACGCGTCCGGTGAGGTCGAATCGATCCATGATCATCGTGGCAATCTACCGAGCCCGGACTTCGGGCCCGTTCGAGCGAGAGGTGTGAGGATGAGCGAGGCGGTGAGCGACCAGGTGCTCGTCGACGTGACCGACGGGGTCGCGACGATCACGATCAACCGGCCCGAGGCGCGCAATGCGCTGAACCGGGCCGTGCGCACGTCGTTGCCGCGGGTCGTGCGGGAGTGCGAGGCCGATGACGCGGTCGACGTGATGATCCTCACCGGTACCGACCCGGCGTTCAGCGCGGGCGTCGACCTGAAGGAGATCGGCTCCGGCGCCACCGGCGGCGACGACCTCCGGTCGGGTCCCGGCGCGGCCAGTGCCGCCGACATGGACATGGGCGGTCGCAACGAGGCGGGGGCGCTGCCGTGGCGGGGTGCCCTGCCGCCGCGGACGAAGCTGCTCATCGGCGCGGTGAACGGCGTCGCGATCACCGGCGGCCTCGAGCTCGCGCTCGCGTGCGACTTCCTGATCGCCTCCGAGCGCGCCCGGTTCGCCGATACGCACGCGCGCGTCGGCGTGATGCCCGGATGGGGACTCACGGTGCTGTTGCCCCAGCGTGTCGGCGTGGCCCGGGCGCGCGAGATGAGCGTGACCGGCAACTTCGTCGATGCCGCGCTCGCGTACGACTGGGGGTTGGTCAACCACGTCGTCCCCCACGACGAGCTGCTGCCGTACACGAGACAGCTCGCGGCCGACTCGCGCACGATCGACCAGCCCGCCGTACGCCGGATGCTGTCGACCTACGACCGCAACAGCCTCGTGACCGACGCCGAGGCGTGGACCATCGAGGACGAGGTGTCGCGCACCTGGGAGGGCAGCGGCTTCGACCCCGCCGAGATCGAGCGCCGCCGCCAGGGGATCATGGAACGCGGCCGCAGCCAGACGAACTCCTGACGCGTCCGCGGGCGCGTCACAACGCTCGCGAGCGGCGGTCGGAGGTCCTGGCGACGTCACCGTTGCGTGTGGCGCGGATACTCGTCTGACGGGCGGTTTGCCGCATGGCCGGGTGTTCGATGGACGTCTGGCACCGGATTCGGTAGCTGAGCGTCCATCGAAACGGGCGGACGTGCTCGAGGTGCTCCGCGGAGCACTCGGGAGGGCGATCGCGATCATCGGCGGCACGGTGCCACCGGCGTCGTGCAGGGTGAGCAGGAACGGGCGCGCCGTCGCGCGCGCCCGTCATCGAAGCACGAATCGCTTCAGCGGGGCGCGAGGCGGGTGAGCTCGACGGCGTTGTCGTGGAGGATCTGCGCCTGGTCGGCCGCGTCGAGGTCCTTCAGCTCCACCTCGTAGTCACGCGGGCTCGGCATCCCCTCGATGTGGGGCCAGTCGGAGCCGAAGATCACCCGGTCCGCGCCCATGAGCTCGGTGATCTCGTAGGGGTCGTCCTCCCAGAACGGGTTGATCCAGACGTTGCGCTTCAACGTCCGTCAGCTCCAGATGATGTTCAAGGCACGGCGACACCTCGGCGAGGTGTTCCTGTTGAACACCGTGATCTCGGACGGTCCGCTGGCCGTCACTTGTCACCCCGATCACGTCAAGTCGTTGTTCACCGCCAAGCCGGAACAAGCGCCCTCGCTGACGGGCGAGTCGCCGTTGCGCCCGATCGTCGGCCCAAACTCCGTGCTGACCGCGATCGGCCCGCGCCACATGCGCCAGCGCAAGCTGTTGCTGCCACCGTTCCACGGCGAAGCGGTCGAGAAATATGTGGAGCAGATCGAACGCGCAGCCGACGAGGAGATCGATCGCTGGCAGGTGAACGAGCCGTTTGCGTTAGCACCTCGGATGCAGGCCGTCACGCT
>CAZXCB010000091.1:0-12324 GCA_964639075.1 uncultured Bifidobacteriaceae bacterium
CGGGCCCGCGCCGTCGGCTCGGGGATCGGGAGCCGGGAGCTCGGGAGCCGGGAGGTCGGGACCAGGAACCTCGGCGGCGGGCGCGGCCGTGCGGTAGCGGGAAGGGGCGCGTGCTCCCGCGGGTGCCGGAGTGCCGGACGTGCGGTACTCGGTGATCGGCGGCAGGGTCGGTGCCGCGGTCGCGTCGTCCGAGTGCATGACGTCGTGCATCTCCGCGCGGACGCTCTCCTGGATCTTGCGCAGCTCGGCGATGCCCCGGCCCACCTGACGTCCGACCTCGGGGAGCCGTTTCGGTCCGAACACGAGCAGCGCCACCAGGAGGACGACGAGGATCTCGGCCGGGCCGAGCTGGGGCATCGGAGGTCCTTTCGCGCCCGCGGAGCGGAAGATCCTACCGGCGGGTCGGGCCCGCGTCGGGGCCGTCCGTGAGCCGCTCGAGCCGCTCGGCGAGCCGGTCGCGATCGGTGCGGGTCCGGACCACCAGGGGGACGAGCGCGCGCTGGGTGCGGTCGAAGCTGCGGAGCAGCGCGTCGATCTCGGTGCGGAGCCGACCCGACAACGCCACCAGGGCCGCGGTGCCGGCGACCACGACCACCGCCAGGACCGCCACGATCGGTGCGCTCATCGCGCGGAGGCTACAACGCTCAGCTCGACGCGGAGCGCCGGACCAGGTCCTGGAGCTCACCGAACCAGTTGTCGCCCTCGAGGAGCAGGTGGAAGTCGAGGAGGTCGTCGGGCTGGAGCGTCGGGCCGACGCGAGGCTCGGTCAGCTCGGCGGGAAGGCGCCAGACCTCCATCCGGACCCCGGACGACACGAGGAGATCGACGATGCGCTTGCTCGCGCCCTTCGCCACCGCGCTGGCGCAGCTCGGGCACCGGAACGTGTACGAACCGCTCTCGTCGTCGGAGCAGACCCGCACGACGAGGTCTGCCGCGCGCAGTTGCACGTCTCCGCAGGTCGGACAGTTCGCTCGGATGGTGGTCACGTTCGAGGCCCCTTCGCACTCCTGAGGACCCAGCCATCGGCACCGTTCCGGGGTGCCTTGAGGGCGGAATCGACACGTGTGGGCCGAACGGATCACGATCTGGGGCGTGGCCATCACGTTCGCCCACCGCGGGGCTCGCTCCGAGGAGCCCGAGAACACGCTCCGGGCGTTCCGTCGGGCGCTCGAGCTCGGCGCCTCGGGGCTCGAGAGCGACGCGTGGCTCAGTGCCGACGGCGAGGTCGTCCTGGTCCACGACGCCGCGTTCCGCAAGGGCGTGCGCAAGATCCGGGTGCAGTCCACGACCGCGGCCGAGCTCGCCACGTACGAGGTCCCCCGGCTCGCGGATCTCTACGCCGAGTGCGGGACCGACTACGACCTCTCGATCGACGCCAAGCAGCCCGAGGTGCTCGTCGCGATGGCGGAGGTCGCCCGTGGCGCGGCCGCAGCCGCCCGGCTGTGGATCTGCGACCCCGACTTCGGGCGGCTCGAGGCGCTGCGGTCCGAGCTGGCCGACGTGAGGCTCGTCCACTCCCCCGGCTACGGCGGGCTGGCGCCCGCGGCGTTCGAGCGCCACTCCGCGAACCTCGCGGCTGCGGGCATCGACGCGCTCAACCTCCACCACGCCGACTGGTCGCTCGGCACCGTGACGCTCGCACACCGCTTCGGGTTGAAGGCCTTCGCGTGGGACACCCAGGAAGCGCGCCACATCCTCGCGATGCTGCGGGCCGGAGTCGACGCGGTCTACTGCGACCGTGTCGACCGCATGGTCGCCACCGTCGGCGAGTGGAAATGAGCTTCGGCACCTCCGCTGGCGCTCCGGCTCGGGGTGTCGCTACGCGGGTTGTCCGTCCTTGCGGCGGAGGGTGAGATAGACGAGGCCACCCGCGCCGAGCGCGATCGGGATGATCCACACCCAACCGGGGACGTCGATGCGGTCGAGCGGCCAGATGGTCACGGACACCGGACCGACGAAGAGATCGCGCGGGGCGGGACCCCAGACGGTCGAGTCGTTCGAGTACTGCCGGTTGTCGCCCAGCATGAAATAGGAGTTGGCCGGGATCTTCACCGGCGCGAAGTCCTTCGAGCGCACGTCCGGCGGCAGATAGGGCTCCGGGAGCACCTTGCCGTCGATGTAGATCTGCCCGTTGCGGCCTTCGATGGTCTCGCCCGGCATCCCGACGATGCGCTTCACGAGATCGGCCATGTCGGTGATGTTCGACCGCGGCGGGGTGCGGAACACCACGACGTCGCCGCGGGCCGGATCGCGGAGGTCGTACGCGAGCTTGTTGACGAGGACGCGGTCGTCGGTCTCGAGGCGGGGCACCATCGACTCCGACGGGATGTAGAACGTCTGGAACGCGAAGCCGCGGACGAGGAACGCGAAGCCGACGGCGATCACGATGATCACGACCCACTCGATGATCACCTTGGTGCGATCGTTCGGCGGTGGGGTCGTCGCGATCGCGAACTCGCCGCGGGCGCCGGAAGGGGTCGGGTCCGCGCCCGGGTCGTCGACGTTCACTGCGTGCATCCTCTCACGTGGGTGACCGCCCACAGCCATCATCGACAGATCAGAGCCGACCGGCGCGCCGCGCGCCGGGGTGAGGCTCAGCGGCGGCTCAGGTCGATCTCGCGTCCTGGTACCGGGCGAGCACCCGACCTGCGGCGCTGCGTCCGGTCCCGCGCCAGTCGGGCGGATCGACCACCCGCGCGGTCGGACCCACCTGGAGCAGGATGCGCTCGAGCCAGGCCGGCTCGCTCACCGCGAGCACCACTCGCTGCCGACCGTCGGGCAGGTCCTCGACCGACTCCGAGGGCGCGGTCTCGGCCACCCAGCTCGCGCCGCGCGGGAGCTCGAGGGTCACGCGCG
Source organism: uncultured Bifidobacteriaceae bacterium (assembly GCA_964639075.1). Lineage (GTDB taxonomy): Bacteria > Actinomycetota > Acidimicrobiia > IMCC26256 > JAENVU01 > JAENVU01. The sequence goes on from CAZXCB010000091.1 coordinate 2,857, forward strand.
GGTCGTCCGGGCGGGGGTGGTAGATCGCCCCCGGGCTCGCCGGCGGGACGGGCTCGAACGACTCGTCGGTCGTGGTGACCGACCGGATGCGGTCGACCCGGAACATGCGCGGTCCCTCGCGGAGCCAGCAGTACGCGTCGGTGTACCAGGCGCCCAGCGCGAAGAACGGTGGTCCCGGGTCGATCCGGCGCCGGGTGAGCTCGTCCCTTCCCGCGCTCAGATACTCGACCTCGATCCGCCGGCCCGCCTCGGCCGCGGCGCGCACGTCGTCGAGGTACGGCGGCGTGGTGAGGTCGACGGTCACCTCGGTGGCGCCGAGCGCGGCCTGGAGCTTGCCGATGGCGCGCGCGAGCGGCCCGTCGGGGTCGGAGCCGTCGACCGCGAGCAGCGTGCGGCCCGCCGCGAGCAGCGTGAGGCCCTCGGCGGCGGTCAGCTGGAGCGGTCGGGTGAAGTAGGGCGCGAGCCACACGTCGACGGTGTCGCCGTCGTAGGTCACGTTGATGTAGTCACCGGGCGAGTACGGCGGCACGCCGATCATCATGATGAGCGCGAGGTCCGCTTCGAGCTGGTCGAGCGAGATCCGGAAGCGCTCCGCGACGATGCGCTTGGGAACGTCGCGGTGCGTCGCGAGCCACGGGATCATCGCGAGCACCCGGGCGAGTTGCGGGGGCGCGTCGATCCGGCTCACGCGACCCACCGGGTCAGCGCCTCGACGATCAGCGCCCGCGCCTCGGGCGGCTCGACGATCTCCACGTGGTCGAGGAAGCCGAGCACGAAGTTCACGACGGCGCGGACCTCGACCGCGCGGATCGTCACGAGCGTCGCACCCTCCGGGCCCTCCGGGCCGGCCGGCTCGATCGCGGCGACCTCGCCGGCGGCGTGGACGAACGCCGCCTCGTGGCCGGCGTCGACCCGGATCACGACGTCGGTCGCGCGGCCACCGCCGTAGTCCCACGGCCGGTCCTCGAGGTAGGAGTCGGCGCGGAAGTCCTCGGGCACGACGAATGCACCGGGTGCGCCGGCCTCGATGTCGTCCTCGATGCGGTCGGCCCGGTACACGCGCATGTCGCCGGCGTCGTGGTCGAGGCCGACCACGTACCAGTTTCCGAACTTCGAGGTGAGGCCCCACGGCTCGAGCGTGCGGAGCCGCCCGCGGTAGGAGAAGTTGACCACCGCCCGGCGCCGCGAGGCCTCGAACAACGGGGTCAGGACGTCGACGAACGGGATCACGGCGATGGGCACCGCGCCGGAACCCTCGATGCCGCCGAGCTTCATGAGCGCGCCCTCGCCGGCTGCGCTCCCCAGACCGACCGCGCTGACCGCGACGTGCATCGCGGCGAGCTCGTCGTCGGTGAGGTCGAGGTCCGGGAGGTAGTACTCCTTGGGATCGACTCGATAGCGAACGTCGGCCTCGGAGCCGGCGTCACGGATCGGCACGCCCATCGCGCGGAGCGTGGCCTTGTCGCGTTCGAAGGCGCGGCGCGCCGACGCGGGGTTCGGCGGGTATCCCAGCGTGGGGTTGGTGACGAGGTCCTCACGCGTCAGGCCGGCGCGCGACTCGATGAGCGCGGCGAGCAGATTCAGCAGGCGCTCGCGCCGATCGGGCCCGTCGCCGGTCGCGACGGACTCCTCGGGCGAATTCGCGACCATGGCGCGCCGAGGCTAGTTGGGCGCGCGCGTGATTCCGTCGACCGCCACGACGGCGGAGGCGGCCGCGCACTCGAACAGGATCGGGTCGTCGGCCGCGGCCCGGCCCATCGATCCGACGGTCAGGCCGGCGTCGGCCATGAGCTCGACCACGTCCGGCACGGAAACGGTCTCGACGTCGTGGCGTGCGCCGATCCCGGTGGTGACGAGCTGCGCGCCGAGGGTCGTGTCCGACGCGCCGCCACCGGGCACCGCGATCGTGACGCGGCTGCGGGTCCCGAGGGTCAGGGTCGTCACGGTGTGGTGGGAGATCCCGCGGTGGCGCTCGCGCGGGTCGGCGTTCGAAGCGCGGAGGCAGGCGATCGCGTGGCCGCCGAGGCCGACCGCGGTGTCGAGGACCGCGCCCACCTCGAGACCGGTGAAGCCGAGGGTGGTGTTGGTCCCGACGATGCCGGGTCCCATCGCCACGATCGCGACGTCCGCGGCAGCCACGTGCCGGGCGACCATCAACGCGGAGGCGACGTTCACGGCCTCGTACTCCCCTCCGAAGGCCTGGCCCGCGGTGACCGTGACGTCGAGCAGACCCCGTTCTCGGAGGTCGGCGACGAGATCGCTGAGCGCGAGCGGCAGCGCGGCGCCGTCGGTCATCACGTACGCGATGCGGGTGTCCGGGCGCAGGGCACGGATCGTCACCGCGACCGCAGGGAGTTGGCTGTGCAGCGCCGCGGCGATCACCGGCATCCCCGCGAGCGACGTCCGCCCGCCGACCTCCGCGTCGAGGTGCTCCTCGGTGGAGCCGACGTCGGCCTGGAGGCTCGTGTAGCGCAGCTTCATGATGTGGCCCGGGCCGGGTTCGACCCATTCCTCGCGCTCGAGGTTCCAGTGCACGAAGTGCCAGCCCCCGGTGCCGAGCCCGAGGTCGACCGCGGTCGTGTTCACGATGACGCGGTCGCCGACCGCGACCGTTCCGGTCAGCCGGGTCAGCACGTAGGCGCGTGCGGGACCCGTCGGCAGGCGCACCTCGACCTTCTGCAACCCGTCGCGGACGGCGAGGACCGTCGTGATCTCCCCCGTCCTGAACGCCGGCATCGGCGGAAGCTACCCCTCGCGTGCAACGGTCGACGTGCGCGTCAGTCCGCGACGCGGACGTCGCTGTCCGCGAACACGCTGAGCGCGTACGGGATGACCTGGTCGGTGCCGATCGTCACACCGCGCAGCCCGGCTGCGCCCCGGAGACCTTCGAGGGAGCAACCGCGGAGGTCGAGCTGCTCGACCCGCGCGCGGGTGAGGTCGAGACCGGTCAGCTCGGACGTGCGCCAGACCGTTGCGATCAGGTGCGCCTCGTACGCGTCCGCACCGGTCGCCACGGAGTCCTCGACGAGCACGTGCTCGAACCGCGCCATCCGCAGGTTCGCGTCGTCGAGCTTCGAGCCCGTGATCCGTACGTGCCGGAGCTGCGCACCCGACAGGTTCACACCGCTCATCCGGCACGTGCGCAGCTCGACGCGGTGGAGGCTCGCCTCGTGGAGGTCGGCGCCGGACAGCTCGCAGTCGACGAGCAGGACGTCGACGAGGCTCGCGCCACGGAGGTGCGCGGCCGTGAGCGTGACCCCGCGGAGCTCGACGCGCGTGAGCCGCACGCCGGTCCAGTCCGCGCCGGCACTGTCGAGGCCGTCAAGCGTCGCGTCGACGAGCTCGTCACCGCGTGCCACCGAGACCACCGCACTCGGCTCGTCGGGCGGTTCGGGGGGCGACGGCTCGATCATGGCGTCCATCGGCGAGCCCTCCGAGCTCAGTCGACGAGCGCGACGAGCTCGATCTCGACGGCGATGTCGAACGGAAGCGCCGCCATCCCGACCGCCGAGCGGGTGTGGCGGCCGGCGTCGCCGAACACCTCGACGAGCAGGTCCGAGCACCCGTCGATCACCTCGGGCATCCGGTTGAAGGTCCCGCCGACGTTGACCATGCCGAACACCTTCACGATCCGCCGGACCCGGTCGAGCGAGCCGAGCTCCTGCTGCACCGTGGCGAGCAGCGAGAGCGCGGTCATCCGGGCGGCCTCCCTCCCCTGCTCCAGCGTGAGGTCGGCGCCGACCTTGCCGATGACGGCGCGGTCGCCGGCGATCGGTCCGTGGCCACCGACGAAGAGCTGGTCACCCGCGTGGGTGCAGGCGAGGTAGTTGCCGGCCGGCGGGAACGGCTCCGGGAGCTCGATGCCGAGCGCGGCCAGCCGATCCTCGATGGCACCCATGCGGGCACGGTAACCGCTCGCCCCTACGCTGCCGCGGTGACCTTCGACGAGGTGTTGGCGCTCGCCATCCTGGCCGTGCCGGCGGCCATCATCGCCTACCTGATCTGGCTCGCCGTGCGGGGCGACCGCAACGCCCCGAGCTGACCACGCTCGTCCGCCCGGGCCGGTCCCGGCCTCAGTGCGACAGGGCCGCGACCACGGTCGCGGTCGCAGCCGCGGGGTCCAGCGTTCCCGTGTCGACCTCGACGTCGTAGGTCGCGTGCGCGTGGACGACGGCGTGCTGGGCGCGCGCCATGCCGACGACGCGATCGCCGCGGGCATGCTCCCGCGCGTCGACGATCTCCGGATCGGCCTGCACCCGAACCCACACCGGTTCGAGGCCGCGCAGCTCCTCCTGCCACCCGCGCCAGTCGGCCTCGCTCAGGAGCACCTCGTCGACGATCACGTTGAGGCCGGCGCGCGCGGCGCTCCCGACCGCACGGCGGTACGCCATGAGCAGTTGCTCTCCGACGGGACCGATGCGACGCTCGACCCTCCCGTCGATCGTCTCGAAGACGATGCCGTCCTCGGCGAAGGCGCCGGCATGGTCCCCGATCAGCACCCACTCGGCCGGGAGCTTCGCCAGGAAGTCGTCGAGCCCGATGACGATCCAGCACTCGCCCGCGCGCACGCGATCCGCCTGGAGCGCCGCGGCCAAGGTGGTCTTGCCCGAGCTCGACGTGCCGTTGAGGACGACGACGCGACCGGGTGGCACGATCCCATCCTGCCCGTGTCCGGCCCGGCGGCGCTCGGGCTCCTGGCTCGTCGGCCGGGCTCCCGCCGTAGATTCTCGACCATGGCCGACACCGACGAGCAGGGTCGCCCGGCGCCGCCCATAGCGGGCGACGAGACCGCGACCCTCCTGGGATTCCTCGAGTACCAACGTGCGACCCTGGCGTGGAGGTGCGACGGGCTCGACGCGGCCGGCCTCGCCGCGACGGTCGGCGCGTCGTCGATGACGTTGGGCGGGTTGCTCAAGCACATGGCCTACGTCGAGGACCTGTGGTGCTCCCGGCGGCTGCACGGGTTCGAACCCGCTCCCCCATGGGACACCGTGGACTGGACGGCCGACGTCGACTGGGACTGGCACTCCGCCGCCGAGGACGCCCCCGAGGAGCTCCGCGCGCTCTGGCGGGAGGCGGTGGAACGGTCGCGCGCGATGATCGCCGACGCGCTCGCCGACACGGGTCTGGCGCGACGCGCGGTGTGGGTGGACGACTACTTCGGCGAGGCCCCGAGCCTGCGCCGGATCCTCGTCCACATGATCGAGGAGTACGCGCGGCACAACGGCCACGCCGACCTCCTCCGCGAGTCCGTCGACGGCGTCACCGGCGAGTAGCGACCTCGGTCGCAGGTCTCAGTCCTCGACTGCGGTGAGACGGATGTAGGCGCGACCGTGACGGGTCAGTAGATCGACGGCCCGACTCCCGAACTCCCCGTCCTCGGTCGTCTTGAGGGTCCAACCGTCAATCCGCGCGTCCGCCAAGCGCGTCGGGGCGAGTCCCGGCGTGCGCGCTGCCAGCTGTCTGACGTAGGCGCGATACACACTGGCTGGGTCACCCGTGACCCGGAGGATCGCTTCGTGCGGACCCATCGGGCTCACCACCGGCATGACCATCTCGCTGCCCGCGGCCACGCTCACACTCCAGTCGTGCAGGCCGATCGGATCACCCGTCGACGCCAAGGCGCCGGGCGCGCGGTCGCGGGGCTCGTGCGGAATGCCGGATCCGCTGGGGACCCCGCCCCGAGCCGACGCACCAGGGTCCGGGCCGCCGAAGTCGTCGAAGCGAACGGACGCGAACGTGCCCTGGTGGCGCTGGGTCCCGACCTGGACCGAGATGGACCGGCCGGACGGCGGTGACGACACCCAACCTGCCGAGAATCCGCAGGCGTGTCGGTCGCACCACGGCTCCGCGGGCAGTCCCGCTACCCGAGCGGCCTTCGCCTGCTCCAACAAAGCGATGGCGACAGCTCGGGGCGCAACTCCGACACCCAGCGTCGCGGTCCAACTCCGCTCATTGAGCGGTCGACCGTCGAACGTCGCGCCGGGGCGCCTGGGAAGTACCGCGCCGGCGAGGACGGTGCCGGGAGGTACGACGAACACGTCCGGCAGCGGCGTTCCCGCACCGTGAAGCTCCGATGCTCGGATGGGGATGCCGTGATCACGATCGATCGTGCCGGCTTGCGATCCGCCTCCGCTGCACCCGGTCAACAACACGCCGACGGTCACCACGATGACGCTCCGAGCATGCCCCCGCCGCATTCCGCATCACGCTATGCCAACCATCAGCCGGCACCCACGCGGTCGTGCCGCGGGCGCGCAAGGCATTCGGCGGCCTTCGTCCAAGGATTCGAACGGTCCTTGCAGAGGACCGTTCGCTGCGGGTTGCGCGCGGGTGGGCGATTGGCCGCGAGGTGTGTCACACCCTCCTGATAGGATCGAACACGTGTTCGGTACTCGGATCGGGACATTGCGGGCGGCGGTCGACGGGATGGTCGAGGTCGATGGCGACGGGTTCACGGACCAGGAGATCCGCGACGAGCTGATCGAGTCGGTCGCGCAGCTCGACCGCCTGGTGGGTCACGTCGCCCGGTTCGCGCATCTGGGCCACCAGCGGGGCATCGGCGCGATCGACGGGTCGTCGTCGACGATGGCCTGGCTGCGTCGCCACACCGGGATGCGTCACGGCGACGGCCGGAGCGCGATCGACGCCGGCGCGGCGTGTGCGGGACCGTTGGTCGAGACCGGCCGGGCCTGGCGGGCCGGGGAGATCACCGCCACCGCGGCGCGCACCATCGTCGGCGCGCGCGTCGACGGCCACGATCCGAAGCTGACCGCGGTCGAACCGTCGCTGTTGGGCCTGGCCCGGGACCGTCTCGACCGTGAGCTCGTGAAGGCCTGCGACCAGTTCCGGAACCTGGCGACGGCCGACGGCCGCCGCCCCGAAGATCTCGACGGACTGTCGATCGCCTCGACCTACGCCGGTCGTACCTACCTGACCGCGGATCTCTCCGGTGCCGGAGCCGAGATCGTCGTCGGCGCGATCCACCACTTCACCGACCCACCCACCGACGACGACGCTCGCACCCCGGGCAAACGCCGCCGCGATGCCCTCGTGCGCATGGCCGAAGTCGCCATGGCCGCTGCCTCGGGCGATCAGGGCCCGGTGCGGGCCCGACCCTCGGCCACGCTCGTGATCGACTGGCCCACCCTCACCCACGGGACTCCCGGCCGTCTCGACGGCATCTACACCGGCCTCCTCACACTCCCCACCATCGACCGGCTGCTGTGTGATTGCGACGTCGCCCGTGTGGTCCTCGGTCCCGACTCGGTCCCCCTCGACGCCGGCCGCGAGACCCGAGTCGTGAACCGCGCGCAACGACGCGCACTCACCGTGCGGGACGGCGGATGCCGCTTCCCCGGCTGTCACCGGCCGCCGGCCTGGTGCGACGCCCACCACGTGGTCCACTGGCGCGTCGGTGGCCGCACCGACCTCGCCAACCTCATCCTGCTGTGCGACTACCACCACCACCTCGTCCACAAGACCGGCTGGATCGTCAAGTTCGACGGCAACGACGCGCACTTCATCGACCCCCACGGCATCGAGATCCGCGGCCCCTGACCACCCTCGTGCGCCCGCCACGTCCGACCCCACCCGACATCGCCGAGGCGGATCGACGCGCGCATGTCCCTCCCGGTCGCCGCTCAGTCCGGTTTGGTACCGACGATGCACCGCGCGACGCCCGGAACCCGGACCTGGTCGTCCTGTTCGAAGGCGCGCACCGCCGCGATGGTGTGCTCGCGGATGCGCTCCCGCGCCGGTTCGTCGACCTGCTGCAGCGCCGCGACCGCGAGGGAGACGTGCTCGCTGATCATCTCCCAGTACTGCGCGGGCGATCGCGTGACCAGCTCGACGTCGACGTCCCATTCAGCGACGTCGAGCAGTCCCGCGCCCTCGTACCGGGCGCTGACCCACCCCGGGGCGGCGCACCGGAACATGTTCGGTCCGTCCGGGTCGGGTGGCGCCATCGCCGCCTCGGTCGCCACTGCCTGCATGACGATCGTCGTCCACGGATTCCGGTCGGGCTCGACCCATACCGACGAGCAGAGACGTCCGCCCGGCCTGAGCACGCGCGCGAACTCGGCCGTCGCCGCGTCCCCGTCGGGGAAGAACATGTAGCCGAACCGTACGGAGACGCTGTCGAACGTGGCGTCGGCGAACGGCAGGTCGTCGGCGCTGCACACCTTCGTCTCGACGTTGGCGAGCCCTTCGAGCCTCGCTCGTCGCTCGGCGATGTCCAGCATCTCCGGAACGAGGTCGGTCAGCACGACGCGTCCCGTCGGCGACAGTCTCGCGATGCTCAGGCCCGGCTCCCCCGTGCCTGCCGCGATGTCGAGGTGCTGCTGCCCGGGAACGATGTCGAGGCACTCGATCATCGCGGTGCCGACCGGGGCCAGCTGATCCATGATGACCGAGTCCCACCGGTCCCAGCCCGAGGAGAGCCCGGCCCACGTCGCTCGTTGGGCGTCCCGGATCTCGTCGGCGCTCGGCATCCGCCCTGCTGGTCCCGGTGAGCTACAGCGACGCGATGAGGCGCTCGACGCGGTCGTCGTGGGACTTGAACGGGTCCTTGCACAGGACCGTGCGCTGGGCCTGGTCGTTGAGCTTCAGGTGGACCCAGTCGACGGTGTAGTCGCGCTTGCGTTCCTTGGCCTTGCGGATGAACGCGCCGCGGAGCCGGGCCCGCGTGGTCTGGGGCGGCTCGTCCATCGCGAGGTCGATCTCCTCGTCGGTGACCATGCGATCGACCTGGCCGCGGCGCTCCAGCAGGTAGTAGAGCGACCGGGAGCGAGTGACGTCGTGGTACGCGAGGTCGAGCAACGCGACGCGCGGGTGCGTGAGCGGCAGGGAGTGCTTGTCTCGGTAGCTCTCGATCAGCTGGTGCTTGATCACCCAGTCGACCTCACGCGTGAGCTTGAGCGGATCCGACTCGAGGTGGGTCATCACGTGCTCCCACATCTCGAGCGCGCGCTGCTCGAGCGGCGACAGGGTCCGCCGCTTCGCGAAGCGCAGCGCACGGTTGAGGTACTCGGCCTGCATCTCGACCGCCGACAGCTCGCGCCCGTTCGCGAGGCGCACACGCCGTCGGCACGTGACGTCGTGGCTGATCTCGCGGATCGCGCGGATCGGGTTCTCGAGGGACAGGTCCCGCCACGGCCCCGAGTCCTCCTCGAGCATGCGGAGCAGGATCGAGGTCGTCCCCACCTTCAGGAACGTCGTGTACTCGCTCATGTTCGAGTCGCCGACGATCACGTGCAGGCGCCGGAACCGCTCGGCATCCGCGTGCGGCTCGTCCCGGGTGTTGATGATCGGGCGAGACCGCGTGGTGGCCGACGACACGCCCTCCCAGATGTGCTCGGCCCGCTGGGCGATGCAGTACATCGCGCCCCGCGCGGTCTGCAGCACCTTCCCGGCGCCGGCGTAGACCTGTCGGGACACGAGGAACGGGATCAGGACATCGGTGAACTT
>CAZXCB010000092.1:0-12206 GCA_964639075.1 uncultured Bifidobacteriaceae bacterium
CGGGGTCGTAGCCGGTCTGGGTCGGCAGGTCGAAGGCGACCGAGAGCCCGGTCTGGCCCTTCGCGAGGTTGGACCGGTAGAGCTCGTTGGACGCCCGGGCCGACGAGTGGCCCGAGTAGGTGCGCATCATCCACGGCCTATCCATTCGGCCCCTCCGCTCGCGCCTCCGCTGTTCTGTCGCAAGTGTGGCTCGCTGCGGGTCGGCTCGCCTCTGCTCGTCCCTCGCTCCGGCTCGGGCGCGGTCGGGGTCGTGTTGTCGACCTGGGCGAGCCGCTCATGAGCCCGCTCCCTACTTGCGGTAGTCGAAGAAGCCCGAGCCGGACTTCCGGCCGAACCGCTCTGCGCTCACCATGCGGCGCAGGAGCGGGGCCGGCGCGTAGTTCGGGTCCTTGAACTCGACGTAGAGCGCCTCGAGGATCGAGAGGCTGGTGTCGAGGCCGACGAGGTCGAGCAGCGCGAGCGGGCCCATCGGGAAGTTGCACCCGCCCTGCATCGCCGCGTCGATGTCCTCCTTGGTGGCCACGCCCGCGTCGTAGAGCTTCACCGCGTTGTTCAGGTACGGGAAGAGCAGTGCGTTCACGATGAAGCCGGCCTGGTCCCTCACCTCGACGGGGTTCTTGCCGCAGTCCTCCGCGAACGCGCGGGCGGCGGCGACGGTCTCGTCGCTCGTCGTGATCGCGCGCACGACCTCGACGAGTGGCATCATCGGCGCCGGGTTGAAGAAGTGGATGCCGCAGACGAGCTCGGGCCGGCCGGTCTCCATGGCCATCTCGACGACCGGAAGCGTGGAGGTGTTCGTGGCGAGGATCGCACCGTCGGCAACGATGCGGTCGAGCTCGCTGAACAGGTGCTTCTTGGTGGGGAGATCCTCGACGATCGACTCGATGACGAGGTCGCACGGCGCGAGCTCGCCGAGGTCGGAGACGGCGCGGACCCGGCCCAGCACCGCCGAACGCTCCGCGTCATCGAGCTTGCCCCGTTCGACCTGCTTCGCGAGCGACTTCTCGAGCCCGGCGACCATCGCGTCGGCGGTGGCCTGCGACCGGCTGCGCAGCACCACCTCGCTGCCCGCCTTGGCCGCGACCTCGGCGATGCCGCTGCCCATGATTCCCGAACCGACGATCCCGACCCGCTTGGCCATCTGGCGTGCTCCCCATGCGTGGAAAGCGAGCAGGCTAGTGACCGCTTGGTCCGTTTCGCCAAGGGACGCCCGACGTAAGGTCCCGACCGTGAGCGGAGCGGAACTCGATCTCGATCGCAGCCGATCGACGAGCGGTGCGGGGCCCGGGCGGCCCGCGCCGCAGGCGCAGGAGCGGGGATGATGGCCGGTCGCACCGCAGCAAAGGGAACCCTCGCGCTCATCGGCGGCGGCGAGTGGGGCGAGCACCACCAGGCGCTCGACCGTCGCCTCCTGGAGCTCGCCGGGACCAGCGAGGTCCTCGTGCTCCCGACGGCGGCCGCCTTCGAGGTGCCCGACCGCGTCGCCGAGCGCGCCGACGCCCACTTCGCGCCGCTGGGGGCCAAGGCTCGCACGCTGCGGGTGTTGAACCGGCGCGACGCCGAGGACCCCGACGCGGTCGACGAGGTCGCCACGGCGAAGTTCGTCTATCTCGCCGACGGCTCGCCGATGCACCTGCGTTCGGTGCTCAAGAGCTCGCCGATCTACGAGGCGATGCTCGCGGCGTATCGGGGCGGCGCGGTCATCGCCGCGTCCGGTGCCGGCGCGACGGTGCTGTGCGATCCGATGGTCGACCCGCGCGGCGGTGCGTACACGGTCGGCCTCGGCTTCGTCGAGGGGATCGCGGTGTTCCCGTACCACGGCTCGGCGGCCGACCACATGAAGCAGCGCTCGATCGAGCTGAAGCCGAAGGAAGCGGTCCTCGTCGGCATCGACGCCGAGACCGCGCTCGTGCGTGAGCCGGCACCGACGTGGTCGGTCGCGGGTGCAGGTGTCGTGACCGTCTACACCGGTGACAGCGTGACCACCTACGCCGCGGGCGCCGAGGGCCTGCCGCTGCCCTGACCGGGCGAGGCGCTACTTGCCGGCTGTCGTGGTCGTCGTCGAGCTCGCCGCCGTCGCCGGACTCTCGCTGATCGCCACCGAGACGATCTTCACGTCCTTGGTCGGGTTCCCGTCGCCGGACGCGGGCGCGAGGGCGTCGATCGCCTTGGCGACATCGAGCCCCTTGGTCAAGGTGCCGAACCGGGCGTAGTCGTTCGGCAGGGTCGCGCCCTTCGAACCCGTGACGATGAAGAACTGCGAGCCGAAGGTGCCGGCGGGGTCCGCCCCGCTCTTCGCCGCGGCGAGCGAGCCGACGGGGTAGTGGTCGGTCGGTACCTCACCGACGACCGTGTAGCCGGGACCACCGCTGCCGTCCCCGTTCGGGTCGCCACCCTGGATCACGAAGTCCGTCGCCGCCCGATGGAACGGCAGCCCGTCGTAGAAGCCCTGCTTCGCGAGGTAGACGAAGTTGTTGGTCGCGACCGGCGCAGTCTTGGGGTCGAGTTGCAACGTCATCTCGCCCTTGGAGGTGCACATCGTCGCGGTGTACACGGTCTCGGCGTCGATCGTCACCGGCGGTGCCGACGAGAACTTGCGGGTCGGCGTCTTCACCGGCTTCGCCGATTCCGCGCAGTTCGCGCCGGTCAATCCGGAGGTGGATGCCTTGGACGAGTCGTCGCCGCTGTTCACGAGGCTGATGACGACGAAGATCGCGAGCACCGGGACGAGCACGAAGGCGAGTGAGCGCAGCGTCTTCATCTGACGCTGGCGCTTGAGCATGCGCTCGCGCTCCTCGCGGGCGCGCTCTCGGTTCTCCCGCTGTCGTTCGCGTTTGGTGGCCTTGGACACGGCGGCGGAGTCTAGGAGGTGCGGGTCAGGTGACCGGGCCCGGCGCGACGTAGGCCCGGCACGGTTGCGCCCGGAGCGACGGGCACGGAGCCGGCGCGCTCCCGAGGTCGGGTCCGTCGATCACCGGCAGCACGACGCGCGACGGATGGACCGCGTCGCGGGCGATCCGGTTGACGACCTCACCGCCGGTGGCCGGCGTGTCGAACTTCCACTCCGGCCGGTCCCCGCCGGGCGCCTGGATCGTGAGTCGGATCCGGCTGCCCGCCCGGAACTGGTGCGCGAACGGGAACAAGGCGACGCGCGCCGACGTGAGCTCACCCGGCACGAGTGGCGCCATGTCGTCGACCTCGTCGGAGTGGAACGGGTTCAACGCGGTGGACCGCGCCTCGTCGAGCTTGCGGTGGCTGAGACGCAGCCAGCCGCTCTGCACGTACCGCTCCTGGCCGTCGGGCATGACCTCCGAGAGCGTGACCTGGACGTCGTTGTCGATTGCACTGGACGAGATCCACAGGTCGACGCTGCCGGTGCCGGCCATCGTCGCGGTCCTGGTGAGCGGCCGCGTGATGTACGACAGCGACGCGCCGTCCACGACGGGTCGCCAGTCGTAGGTCGGCGTCGCGGCCCAGATGTTGCCGCCCGGGAAGTTGCCCCGCGGGCGCAGGCTCGGGTCCGGACGGTACGTGTCCACGGCCTCGCCGGTGCTCGTCGGCCCGTGGGCGAGCAGCTCGCCCTTCGAGCGGAAGTAGTAGGTCCGGTTCCGCGTGTTCGGCAGCGGCCACGCGGTGTGCTGCGTCTGCGCGCGGGGGACGAGCGCGCCGGCCGGGAACCCGGTGGCGTGGCCGGTCTCCCACAGGATCTTCACCTTCGGCTCGGTCTGATACGCCGCGAGCGCTTGCTCGTGGGTCTGGCCCGTGAACCGGTCCGGCGGCATCGTCATGCCGGTGATGCCCGTGATCGCGCTCCACAGGAGCGGCGCGAACGCGCGGACCCCGGGTGCGACCGCGGGCGTGCGGCGACCGACGTAGAGGTCCAGGAACTCGAGGGCGTCGAAGGCCACCTGCGGATCGAGTGCCTCGGTGTGCACGCCGTTCTGGCCGTCGGCGCGCACGAGCGCGTCGGGCCGGAAGTTCCCGAGCATGTTCGCCCAGTGGCCGCCGGTCTGCTCGTCCTGCCAGGCGCCGGCGATGAACACCTTGGCCGTGATCCGGTCCACGAAGGCCGCCGGGGCGAGCGAGTCGCTGCCCTCGGGGAAGTCGTAGGTGAACTCGGGGTCGAGCTCGGTCGACGGGTTCGGGTGGTTGTCGGTCTGTGCGAGCAGGTCCACGTTCTGGCCGCGCAGCAGCATGTTGTCGGCGCACGTGGTGTCGCCGTTCGCGATGCGGTCGAGCACCCAATCCGGCGCGTTCGGGTTCGGCCACTTGTTCTGGTCGACGCGCTGCTGGGCCCAGCTCCGCGCGAAGCCGTTGTTCTGGATCCCGCCCGGGTACAGCGTGCCGCGCCACGTGTCGTCGATGACCGACACCGGCGTGATCGCGTCCAGGTGGGGCGGCTGCGTGCGCGCGACGAAGAGCTGGCTGATGCCGGCGTAGGAGATGCCCACCATGCCGATGTGCCCGTTGGACCACGGTTGGGCGGCGAGCGTCTCGATCGCGTCGTAGCCGTCGAGCGTCTGGAGGTTCTCGAAGTAGTTGAACGCGCCGCCCGAGCACCCGGTGCCGCGCATGTTGACCCCGACCCACGCGTAGCCCTGGGGCGGGAGCATGAGCTTGTACTGGGGTTGACCGGTGGTCGGGCTCGACGGGTCGTAGCCCGAGTACTCCATGATCGTCGGGTACGGCCCCGCCTCGGGCGGGCCGGGGAGCACGACCTGCACCGAGAGCTGCGTGCCGTCGCGGGTCGTGAGGTAGCCGTAGCCGGAGTTCGCGTCGAGGTTGCCGATCGGAAGGGTCTGACCGGTGTAGAGCGACTGGGGTGGCGTGTCGTTCTCGTCCGTGACCGTCACCGGTCCGCGCGCGGTGGAGATGCCGGCGCCGTAGATCCACACGCCGTAGCCAGACCCGGCGGCGACGTTGCGGAACAGCACGCCTCCGAGCTCGTCGACGGGCTTGGCGGTCAGCGTGCCGGGGCCGAAGAGCAGCGCGGTCGCGCCCGCAGGTGCGTGCAGCACGGCGACCTGGTGCACGCTGCCGCGGACCACGATGTCGGAGGTGACCGCCGCGGTGATGACGGTCGAGGCGGCGCCGGTCCCGGTCGCGGCGGCCGGCGCGGTGGCGACCAGCCCACCGCCCAGCGCGACCACGGCGCCGACGGCGATCCAACGGGTGATACGCAACACAGCCTCCCCCAGCAATGAAGCGGTCATTGTGGCAGATATCCCACCGGCCTCCGCCCGCGGCCGGGCCCGTGGAACCGGCCCCGGTGCCGTGGACGCACCCGAGTACCCTCGTTCCGTGGCCCTGATCGTCCAGAAATTCGGCGGGTCGTCCGTCGCGGACCCGGACCGGATGCGGGCGGTCGCCGATCACATCGTGCGCACGAGTCGTGCCGGCGACGACGTCGTGGTGGTGGTCTCCGCGATGGGCAAGACCACCGACGAGCTCGTTCGGCTGGCCCACGACGTCTCGCACCACCCGCACGGCCGGGAGATGGACATGCTCCTCACCGCTGGGGAGCGCATCTCGATGGCACTCCTGTGCATGGCGGTCGCGGACCTCGGCGTGCACGCCGTGAGCTTCACGGGGTCTCAGGCCGGGATCGTCACCGACACGGTCCACGGCAAGGCGCGGATCCTCGAGGTCAAGGGCGACCGCATCCGCGAGACGCTCGCCGCGGGCGCCGTGGCCGTGGTGGCGGGGTTCCAGGGCATCAGCACCGACAAGGACATCACGACGCTCGGCCGCGGCGGCTCGGACACGACCGCGGTCGCGCTCGCGGCCGCCCTCGGCGCGGAGGTGTGCGAGATCTACACCGACGTGTCGGGGGTCTTCACGGCCGATCCGCGGATCGTCCCGGAGGCGCGCAAGCTGGCGCGCGTGTCGTTCGAGGAGATGCTCGAGATGGCGGCGACGGGCGGCAAGGTGCTCGCGCTGCGGTCGGTCGAGTTCGCACGGAGCTACCGAGTCCCGGTCCATGTCCGCTCCTCGTTCACGTGGGAGCCGGGGACCTGGGTGGTCGAGGAGGACGACACGATGGAACAGGCGGTCATCTCGGGGGTCACGCACGACACCTCGGAGGCGAAGGTGACGATCGCGCAGGTGGCCGACCGGCCGGGCGTCGCCGCGGCGTTGTTCCGCGCGTTGGCCGACGACGCGGTGAACGTCGACATGATCGTGCAGAACGTCTCGACCGCGGGTCATACCGACATCTCGTTCACGGTCCCGAAGGACGACCTGCACCGCGCGCTCGGGGTGATGGAGAAGGTCGCCGCAGAGATCGAGGCCACCGGCGTCACCCACGACACCGACGTCGCGCGCGTCTCGGTCGTCGGCGCGGGGATGCGGAGCAACCCCGGCATCGCGGCGCGGATGTTCGAGGTGCTCGCCTCCGAGGGCGTGAACATCGAGATGATCAGCACGTCGTCGATCCGCATCTCCTGCGTGGTGCCCGCCGGTGATGTCGAGCGAGCCGTGCGGGCGCTGCACGCCGCGTTCGAGCTGGAAAACGCTTGAAGCGCGGCGTCGGGGCACCGATACCCTGCTGACGCACGGATCCGCGCCCGAAGGACTCTCGAATCGTGACGGTTGATGTCGGCGTCATCGGCGCCACCGGCCTCGTCGGCCAGGAGATGCTGCGCATCCTCGAGGAGCGCCGCTTTCCCGTCGGCACGCTTCGGACCTACGCGTCGCCGCGCTCGGAGGGTCGTCGCCTCCCGTTCGCCGGGTCCGAGGTCGTCTGCGAGGTGCTGCGCGACGGTTGCTTCGACGGGCTCGACCTCGTCATCGTCGACGTGGACGACCCGCTCGCGCTCGAGTGGGCGCCACGCGCGGCGGCCGCGGGCGCGCGCGTCGTCGACAACTCGGCCGCGTTCCGGATGGACCCGGACGTCCCCCTCGTCGTCGCCGAGGTGAATCCCGAGGATCTCGCCGAGCTCCCGCGGGGGATCGCGTCGTGTCCGAACTGCACGACGATGGTGCTCGTCGCCGCGCTCGCGCCACTCCGCCGCGTGGTCGACATCACGCGACTGGTCGTCTCGACCTACCAGTCGGTGTCGGGCGCGGGCGCGGCCGGCATCACCGAGCTCGAGACCCAGTGGACGAAGCTCACGGGGCAGACGGAGTCCCTTCGCCGCGCGGCCACCGTCGACGGGCTCATCGCGCCGGGCGACGTCTGGCCGAGGCCGATCGCGGGCAACGTGATCCCACTCGCCGGCTCGGTGCGGGAGCAGGGCTACACGAGCGAGGAATGGAAGCTCGTGTACGAGAGCCGCAAGATCCTCCACGCACCCGACCTCGCGGTCAGCGCCACGTGCGTCCGTGTGCCGGTCTTCGTCGGTCACGCGATGACCGCCAACGTGGCCTTCGCCGGACCGATGGACGCGGCCCGCGCGGCAGAGCTCCTCGCCGCCGCTCCTGGCGTCGTGCTCGTCGACGGCGGCGCGGGTGCGCCGACGCCGCTCGAGGGCGCCGGCATCGACCCGGTCCTCGTCGGTCGTCTGCGCGACGACCCGAGCCAGGCGGACACGATCGACCTCTGGGTCACCGGCGACAACCTGCGCAAGGGCGCGGCCCTGAACGCGGTGCAGATGGCCGAGCTCCTGATCACCTGATCGCCCGCCGCAGTCCGTCCGGGCCCGCCGGTAGTCTGGTCGGTGCGAATTGCCGGGAAGGTGCCGGCGGGACGGGATGGGGGACGATGGCTCGCGGGCGACGGCGTGGGGGGACGCGGCTCGGTGGCGTGGCGCTCCTGGCCGGCCTCGTCGCGGCGGCCCTTCCCGTGGCGGCAGGCGCCGCCGATCCCGGCTCGTGGACCGTCACCGCGACCCCGTCGAACGTCCGTGCGGTCCACGTCGCGGTGTTGCGAACGGGGAAGGTGCTCCTCGTCGCGGGATCGGGCAACGACCGGAACCGGTTCAACGCGGGGAGCTTCAGGACGTCGGAGTGGGACCCGGCCACCGGGGCGCTGACCACGGTCGCGACCCCGTGGGACGCGTTCTGCTCGGGCCATTCGTTCCTGTCCGACGGCAGGCTGCTCGTGGCCGGCGGGACGACCGCGTACCCGTCACCGGCGACGAACAACAACTCCGGTGGATCCAAGCGCGCGTACCTCTACGACCCGGTCACGCGGCGATACCAGGCGAGCGCCGACATGCACCTCGCGCGCTGGTACCCGACCGTCACCGAGCTGGGGGACGGCCGCCAGTTCGTGCTGAGCGGGCTCGACGAGACGGGCCGGCGTACCACCGACTACGAGATCTTCGACGGGTCGACGTGGACCCAACCGGCACCGGCGCCGAGCGCGTACCAGTGGCAGCCGATGTACCCGGCGCTGCACCTCATGCGTGACGGGCGGCTCTTCTACTCCGGGGTCAACACCTTCGGCGGTGACGCGACCGAGGTTCCCCCCGGTCTGTGGAACCTGGCGACGAACTCGTACCAGAACGTGGGCGGCCTGACCGACGGTCAGCTGCGCGACCAGGGCGCGAGCGTGCTGCTGCCGCCCGCGCAGGACCAGCGCGTCATGGTGATCGGCGGCGGGAACCACCCGAGCGGCCTCGGCTCCGTCAGCTCGACCGCGATCGCGGACCTGAAGGCCGCGACTCCGACGTTCACGCCCGGCCCGCCGATCGACACCGCGAAGATGTACGTGAACGCGGTGGTGCTCCCCGACTCGACGGTGCTCGAGACCGGTGGCGCCACCAAGTCGGTGCAGTACGGCGGGGCCGCGGTGCGGAGCACGCAGATCTACCACCCCAAGACGAACTCGTGGCAGAAGGTCGCGACGCCCACCGTCGACCGCGTGTACCACTCGTCCGCGGTCCTGCTGCCCGACGGTCGGGTCGCGACGTTCGGCGGCAACCCGTCGAACTCCTTCGAGATGCGCATCGAGGTGTTCACGCCGCCGTACCTCGAGACCGGGACCGCACGTCCGACCGTCACGGCTGGTCCGTCGGACGTGCGCTACGGGGACTACGCCGCGTTCCGCACCACGCAGGCCGTGCCCATCACCTCGGTCGTGCTCGTGCGCCCCCAGGCGACGACCCACCAGAGCGACCCGAACCAGCGTCTCGTCGACGTCGCGTTCACCCGGACCACGACCGGGGTGTCGGTCACCATGCCGACCGAGCCGAACCTCGCGCCGCCGGGTTGGTACATGCTCTTCGCGGTCGACGCGAACGGGGTGCCCTCGATCGCGAAGTGGGTGCGCCTCCACGGTCCGGCCGCGACCCCGCGAGGGGGATACGTGCTCGACGGCTACGGCGCGCTCCACCCGTTCGCGGTCGGGGGCGTCGGGGCGCCCACGGCCACGAGCGGTCCGTCGTGGCCGGGTTGGGACATCGCGCGTGGTGTCGCGCGCCGCACCGCCGACACCGGCTACGTGCTCGACGGCTGGGGCGGGATCCACGGCTTCGGCGCCGGCGGTGCCACGCCGCCGGCGGTGACCGGAGCGCCGTACTGGGCGGGCTGGGACATCGCGCGCGGGATCGCGCTGGTCCCCGACGGCACCGGTGGGTACGTGCTCGACGGCTTCGGAGGGATCCACCCGTTCGCCATCGGCAACGGTCCGGTCCCGCCGACCCCCAAGGGCACCCCGTACTGGTCGGGCCGGGACCGGGCGCGGGGGATCAGCCTGCTGCCCGACGGCTCGGGCGGCTATGTCGTGGACTCGAGCGGCCGGCTCTACCCGTTCCGGATCGGCAGCGGGCTCCCGGCGCCGAAGGTCACGGCACCGTATGCGCCCGGAGCCGCGGTCCGAGGGGTGGCGGTGCAGGTCAACGGTGCGGCGGGGCAGGTCCTCGACGCCGTCGGGGGACTCCACCCGTTCACGATCGCCGGTGGCGTGGCGCTCCCGACGACGGCGCCGACGAACTGGGTCGGCTGGCCGCTCGCCCGCGGGATCGCGATGTAGGAACGTTCGGGCGCGTGCGTTCAGCCGCCGGCGCGCCACGCGACGTCGCGGCAGGCCTCGAGCATCGGTGCGGCGAACGCCGGACGCGAGCACGCGAGGTGTCCGTGGTCGACGTCGACGATCCGGGATCTGCGGATCGCGGTCGCGAAGTAGGTCTGACGTTCCGGGTCGACGAGGCGGTCGCGGTTCGTCCGGACGATCGCGGTGGGCACGTCGACATCGGAGATCCACGGACGGGAGTCGAAGCGGGTGATGCTGCGGGCGGCTTCGGTGAGCATCCGCACGTCGTGGCGGCGCATCTCCTGCGCGGCCCACTCCAGGAACCCGGCCGGACGGTTGGCGTGGATGCGCCGGAGCACGTTGGCCCCGGCCGCCGGAACCGCCGCGAGCGGCGCGGTGACACGTGCGATGCCCGCGACGGCGCCGAGATACGCGTCGCTCACGCGGGCGATGCTCGTGCCGAACTCCGGTGCGGTCGCGCAGAGCACCAGGCCTGCGACCTTGTCGGGGTGGCGTTGCCACAGGAGCTGCGCGATCGGACCACCCATCGAGTAGCCGGCCGCGATCACCGGTCCGGTACCGAGGGCGTCGATGAGCGCCGCCATGTCGTCGGCGCAGTCGGCGAGGCGCATGCCGCGGCGGGAGCGGATGCCGCGAGCGTGACCGCGCGCATCCGGTGCGATCACCCGGAACTCGGTGCTCAGTGCCTCGAACGTGCGGAACCAGTTCAGGCCGCCGCTCGCGCCGTACCCGTGGAGGAGCAGCAGGGTGGGGGCGTCGGCGGTGGGTCCGTCCACCTCACGCACGAACGTGATGCCACGGCCCCGCAGCGGGACGCGGCGGCCGAGCGGGACGGCGGGGCCGACCCGACCGTCGGCTCGCAGCACGGGGCCGGGGACCGCGTCCCCCACCACCATGCGGAGCAGATCCGATGCTGTTGCCGCCATGGGCCCCCCGACGCCACGCGAAGTGACCATGCTGGCACGCTGCGCCCCTGCGCGGAAACGATGCCCACCGGAAACCCCGAGAATTGGGGACTTCCGGCCGGTCGTGCGCGCCCTGCGCCGACCACGGGTGGCGCGCGTATCCTCGGCGGCCATGGCTGAGATGGTGGAGTTCGCGAGCAACGGATCGACGGCGGCGGGGTACCTCGCCCGTCCCGAGGGCGGCCGGGGTCCCGGCGTCCTCGTGGTCCAGGAGTGGTGGGGACTGGACCCCTCGATCAAGGAGGTGGCCGACCGGCTGGCGGCGGGCGGGTTCACGGCGCTGTGCCCCGACCTGTACCACGGCGAGCTGGCGCAGCACGACGAGATGGACAAGGCCGCGGCGCTCATGACCGCGATGCCGCCGGACCGCGCCGCGCGCGACATGAGCGGAGCCGTCGACTTCCTGCTCGCCGACGAAGGCGCGACCGGCGCCGCCGTCGGCGTGGTGGGGTTCTGCATGGGCGGGATGCTGACCTTCCTCATCGCCGCCAACCGGCCGGACGCGGTCACGGCCGCGGTGCCGTTCTACGGGTTTCCCCAGGGCGACACCGAGCCCGACTGGTCGCAGCTGCGCGCGGTCGTGCGCGGGCACATGGCCGAGAACGACGACTTCTTCGGCCCGGAGGCGGCGGCGGCACTCGAGGCCAAGCTCGTGGGCATGGGCAAGGACGTCGTGCTCACGGTGCACCCCGGCACGGGTCATGCGTTCATGGGTCCCCACAACGCGCTCGGCACCCTGGACGAGGAGGTCGCCGCGCAGCTCTGGCCCGGCGTGCTGGCGTTCCTGCACGAGCAGCTCGGCTGAGGGCGAGCGCTTACCAGGTCCTTCGCCACGGCATGCCGCTGCGACCGTTCGCGTCGGTGTGGACGCCGAGCACCTGGTGGATGCCGAGCTCACCGGTCTCGAAGCCGATGGCCGAGCCTGCCATGTAGGCGCGCCAGACCCGCGCCCGCTGGTCGCCGGCGGCACGCACCGCGCGGTCCCAGTTGCGCTCGAGCGCGCCGACCCACGCGCGGAGTGTCCGCGCGTAGTGCTCGCGGAGCGATTCGACGTCGCGCACCTCGAAGCCCGTCGCCTCCATCGCGCCGACCGTGTCGGCGACGTCGAGCAGCTCCCCGTCGGGGAACACGTACCGGCCGACGAAGCTGCGGGGCGAGAGCCGGGAGCCGCCGACCTTCGAGATCGCGTGGTTGAGCAGCCGTCCGGTGGGCTCCAGCAACCCCTGGAGCGTCTCGAAGTACTCGACGGTGCGGCGCCGGCCGACGTGCGCGAACATGCCGATGGACGAGATGGCATCGAAGCG
>CAZXCB010000093.1:0-210 GCA_964639075.1 uncultured Bifidobacteriaceae bacterium
TCCCGCCCCACCAGGCAGTCGTCGGGGACGAACACGTCGTCGAAGAACACCTCGTTGAAGAACGCGTGGCCGGTGAGCTCGCGCAGCGGGCGGACGTCGATGCCCTCGGTCGCCATGTCGAGCATGAAGAACGAGATGCCCTCGTGCTTGGGTGCCTCGGGATCGGTGCGGGCGAGCAGGATGCCCCAGCGCGCGAACTGCGCGTAGCTG
>CAZXCB010000093.1:220-12043 GCA_964639075.1 uncultured Bifidobacteriaceae bacterium
ACACCTTCTGGCCGTTCACGATCCAGCCGCCGTCGATGCGCTCGGCGCGCGTCGTGAGCCCGGCGAGGTCCGAGCCCGCGCCCGGCTCGCTGAAGAGCTGGCACCACGTGATCTCGCCGGCGAGGGTCGGCGGGATCCACCGCCGCTGCTGCTCCTCGGTCCCGTAGACCATCAGCGGCGGCAACGCCCAGCCGCCGATCATCAGGGTCGGGCGCCGGACCTTGGCGGCGCGGAGCTCCGCGTCGATCACGAGCTGCTCGACGGCGTCCGCGTCCCGACCCCACGGCCGCGGCCACTGGGGCGCGAGGTAGCCCCCGTCGGCCAGCGCCCGGCGCGTCGCCGCGTCGTCGAGACCGGCCAGCGACGCGACGAACTCGTGCACCTCCGCGCGCACCGACTCCGCCTCCTCGGGGAGGTCGACCGCGAGCTCGCGCCGGACGCCCGCGAACGCGAGCTCGGTCGCCCGCACGCGCGCCGGGGTCGACGTCCCGAGCACCGCGCGGGTCGCGATCGCACGCCGCAGCTAGACGTGCGCGTCGTGCTCCCCGGTGAAGCCGATGCCGCCGAGCACCTGGACGCAGTCCTTGGCGGTCTCGAACGCGGCGTCGACGGTGAGCGCGGCGGCCGCCGCGGCGGTGAACGGCCCGACGTCGGGGTCGTCGGCCGCGCGAGCGGCGTCCCATACCGCGGCGCGGGCGAGCTCGGTACGGGCGAGCATGTTGGCGCAGCGGTGCTTCACGCCCTGGAACTGCCCGATCGGCCGGCCGAACTGTCGGCGCTCGCGTGCGTGGTCGGCCGCGGCGTCGACGCACCACTGCGACAAGCCGACCGCCTCCGCGCCGAGCAGCACGATCGCGAGGTCGCGCACGTCGGCCGGCGTGACGCTCGGCATCAGCCGGCTCCGCGCGACGGTGGCGTCGACCGTCACCGCCGCCACGCGCCGGGTGAGGTCGACGCTCGGCAGCTCCGTCGCCTCGTACTCACCGGCGAGCAGCACGATCCATCCCGCGCCGGTGTCGGCGATCAGCAGCTCGCTCAGGTGGCCCGACAGGACCGGTCGCAGCGACCCGGTGACGCGCAGCTTGCTCTCGACCTCGGCGCACGCGACGGTCCCCTCGAGCGCGACCGTGCCCACGAAGCCGACCGCGGCGAGCCCCCCGAGGAACTCCGCCGCGTTCGCGTCACCCCGGTCGAACGCCCGCTGGAGCACCGCGGCGGCGAGAGTGTGGCCGACGAACGGACCGGGGGCGCCGGCGCGCCCGAGCTCCTCGAGGACGATCGCGAGCTCCACGAGCCCGGCGCCCTCGCCGAACTGGTCCTCGGCGACGTGGATCCCCATCCATCCCTGGCCGGAGAGCTCCTGCCAGAAGGTGGGCAGCGTCTCGGAAGGGGCGTCGAGCATCGCCCGGGGCACTGCCGGCGCACAGTGGCGCTCGGCCCATCCCCGCACGGCGCGGTGCAGCTCCTGGTGCTCGTCACTGATCCCGATCGGCATGCGATGATCGTAGGAATCGATCTGACGATCCGTCAGATCGAGCCCGACCGGAACTCGAGGAGCACCGCATGTCCGACGTCGTCGTCACCGGAGGCACCCTCGTCGACGGGACGGGCGCCCCGGCCCGCACCGCCGACATCGCGGTGACCGACAGTCGGATCAGTGAGATCGCCGAAGCCGGCACCCTGGCCGGGACACGGGCAGGCCGGACCGTCGACGCCGACGGGCTCCTCGTCACCCCGGGCTTCGTCGACATCCACACCCACTTCGACGGGCAGATCACCTGGGACCCACTGCTCACCCCGACGTGCTGGCACGGGGTCACGACCGTGGTGTTCGGCAATTGCGGCGTCGGCTTCGCGCCCGCTCGGCCCGACAAGCACGAGTGGCTCATCGGACTCATGGAGGGCGTCGAGGACATCCCTGGCGCCGCGCTCTCCGAGGGCATCCAGTGGGGCTGGGAGTCCTACCCCGAATACCTCGACGCCGTGGACCGCGCGCCCAAGGCACTCGACGTCGGATCGCAGATCCCGCACGGTGCGGTGCGCGCGTACGTGATGGGTGAACGCGGCGCGCGCAACGAGGCCGCGACCGAGGAGGACATCGCCGCGATGGCCACGCTCGTGCGCGAGGCGATCGACGCGGGCTCGCTCGGTGTGTCGACCTCGCGCACCATCGCGCACATGGCCATCGACGGTGAGCCGGTCCCCGGAACGTTCGCGGCCGAGGACGAGCTGTTCGGCATCGGCCGCGCGCTCGCCGACGCGGGCGGTGGGATCTTCGAGCTCGCGCCCGCAGGCGCGCTCGGCGAGGACCTCGCCGCCCCCGACCGCGAGATGGACTGGATGCGCCGGCTCTCCGCCGCGATCGACCGCCCGGTGAGCTTCGCGCTCACCCAGAACGACCACGACCCCGAGAGCTGGCGACGCATGCTCGAGCTCGCGGGGCAGGCGCGTGCCGAGGGCGCACGCGTCCGTCCGCAGGTGGCCGGACGCCCGGTCACGTTGCTGCTCGGGCTCGAGACCTTCCACCCGTTCGCGTACTGCCCGAGCTGGGCCGAGATCGGCCTGCTCCCGCTCGCGGAGAAGGTCGCGCGCCTGCGCGGCGACGCCGAGCTCCGGTCCCGGCTGATCCGCGAGGCGTCGACGCCGGACCCCGCGATGATGCAGTTCCTCGACCCGGCGAAGGCATTCCCGCTCGGCGACCCGCCCGACTACGAGCCGCCGAAGGAGGCGAGCATCGCCGCCCGCGCGGCACGAGACGGTCGCGACACGTACGAGCTCTACCTCGACCTGCTCCTCGAGCGCGACGGTCGGGCACTCGTGATGCGGCCGCTGCTCAACTACACCGACGGCAACCTGGACGCGGTCCGCGAGATGCTCCTGCACCCCACGAGCGCGTGGGGCCTCGGTGACGGCGGCGCGCACTGCGGCACCACGTGTGACGCCTCCACCCCCACCTTCATGCTCACGCACTGGGCCCGTGACCGCGACCACGATCGGCTCCCCCTCGAATGGGTCGTGCGCAAGATGACCGCGGAGACCTCGTCCCTCTACGGCCTCGGCGACCGCGGCACGCTCGAGGTCGGCAAGCGTGCCGACCTCAACGTGATCGACCACGCCGGGCTGCGGCTCCACGCACCCGAGATGGTCTACGACCTCCCCGGCGGCGCCCGGCGGTTCGTCCAGAAGGCGGACGGCTACGTCGCGACGATGGTCGCCGGGGAGGTCACGCTCGAGCACGGCGAGTCCACCGGCGCCCGCCCCGGCACCCTCATCCGAGGATCGCGTTCCACTCCCTGAGCCGCCGGGACTCCGCGACGCGTGCGCGCACCACCCCGAACAACGACTCCGGCTCAGGACCTCGGCTGCTGCGGCTCAGCCAGACCGCAGGGGCCGGGTGGGAGGGGGGCACCGGACGCGCGGCGGCGGGCGACGAGCTCCTCGAGCTTCGCGAGCTCGACCGCTTCCACCGTCGGGTCGGGTTCCAGGGCGGGCGAATCGATCCGGATCAACCCCGGGACCACACCGCGCGAGGCCCGCAGCCGCATCCGCGTCCGGGCGATCTCGCTGCTCAGCGCACACTGCTCGGCGTCGAGGTCCAGGAGCACGTCGGCCGCGCGCATGTACCCGTAGTCGATCGACGCCGCGATGAGCTCGGGATCGATCGTCAACGCGTCGTGCACGTCGAGCTCGGGCACGATCACCGTGACCCGCCGGCCCCAGCCGCGGGGCGGGTCGATCTCCTTGCGCAGGATCTCGTCGGGGCCGATGTCGGCGGTGACCCGCCGCGCGATCTCGAGGAGGCCACGGTCCGCCGCGTCCGCCCACGGGTCGACGCCCGGCGCCGACGCGACCACCGCGAAGATGTGCCCGGCGCCGAGCTGGTTGAACGCGAGCGAAAGCGGCAGGATCTCGCGGACGCCGCCGTCGACGTACAGGTCGCCGCCGAGCGCGGTCGGCGGGAACACCACGGGGATGGAGGCCGACGCGAGCACGGCGTCCTTGATCGACACGGGGTCGCGCTCGAGGCGCGTGCCGTCGCGCTCGTACATGCACCCCCGCTCGTCGACGTAGTGCACCTCGCCGCTCACCAGGCTCACCGCGCCGACGCGCAATGTGAGACCGGAACGCGCGATGCGCTCCGGATCGAGGATGCGCTCGACCGTGGCGCGCACCGGGTCCATCCGGAGCAGCGACTTCGCGCGCAGCGACTGGCGGAGCGCGTCGACGGTGCCGTCGGCCTCCGGCGGGTTGCGGACCACCTCGGTGAACATGCGCATGATCACCCGCGCCTGGCTGCCCGCGGTGCCGTGCTCCCCGGCCCGCCCGCGCAGCTCCGACGCCCATGCCGCCTGCGAGCGGAGCTTGTCGAGCCACGGCTCGGTGAGCCACATGTCGGAGTTCGTGCGCAGGCTGCGGAAGACCGCCTCGACCTCGTCGATCGCGCGCCGGCCGGTCTCCTCGTCGTCGCCCTCGGCGAGCTTGGCCGCGATGATCGCCCCGACCGAGCTGCCGACGAGGATGCTCGGCCGGACCTTGAGATCGTCGTAGAGGTAGCGCAGGACGCCGACCTCGAAGCTGCCCTGGGATCCACCGCCGCTCAAGACGAACGCGATGGGCTGGCGGGCGAACCGGCGCCGCAGGTTGGTGCGCGCGGTCCGGACGAGCCGCGTCAGCTCCAGCTCCGCCATGCGGCGGCTCCCCTCGGCCTAGACGATCTTCTCGCCGTCGCGGAACACCGAGATCGCCTGGGTCGGGCAGCCCTGCCCGGCCAGGATGATCTTGTCCTCGGGCTCGCCGGCCGGGTCGGTCACGATGGCGATGCCATCGTCGTCGAGGTCGAACACTCCGGGGGCCCAGAACGAGCAATTGCCCGAGCCCATGCAGACCTCACGGTTGATCTCGATCGAGAGCGCCACTGCTTTCACCTCCGCGCGGGACCGCCGACCCTACCGGCTGCATCGTGGACCCAGCCGGTTCGGGCCGTGCGGTCGGACTCAGATGCCGTTCGCGAGCTCGTTCGCGATGTCCTCGAGCGCGGAGACCGCGGTCGAGGGGTCGGCCCCGCCGGTGACGACGTAATTGATCGTCCCGGTCTGGCCGTCCTTCACGAACTGGATGTCGATGTTCGTCGTGCCACCGCCCGAGGTCTTGACGTTCTCGAACGCCTTGTCGGCGCCGTCGACGTCGATCGGTGTCGCCTTCTTGAACACCCGCTCGCCGTAGAACTGCGGGCCCGGGTAGACGCGGACCTGCAGCAGGTTCACGCGGATCCCGGTGCCGTCGGCCTTGTAGATGCACACCCCCGTCGCGAGAGCTTCGGTGCCGGCCGGGGCCTGTTCCTTGGCGGGGCCGCCGAAGACCTTCTCGGCGTCGGCGGGCGTGACGATCTTGCACACGTCGATCGACTTCTTCGCCGACGAGCCCGAGCTCGACGGGTTCGAGGAGCTCCCGGCATCCGACCCGTTCTCGGATCCCGAGCTGCTCCCGCACGCGGCGAGCGCGATCGTCAGCGCCAGCGCGAGCCCTGCGGTCGCGCGTGTCGAACGCGTACTCATCACCGACACCTCGTGAGGTAGGAACGTACGGAGCGTCTGCAAGCTACGCGGGGCCGCGGTCGGGTTGGCGGACCGGTGCCATACTGCGCGCCGGGAGGAAGCATGACCGCGACCCGAAAGCTCCACTGGCGCAAGTCCGAGACGCACGGGCTGCTCCCCGATCCGGAGCCCCGTCCGATCCGCTACACGATCGTGTCGGTCGACGACCACCTCGTGGAGCCGCCGGACATGTTCGCCGGCCGGCTGCCTTCCCGGCTCCAGGACGCCGCGCCGCACGTCGTCGAGACCGTCGAGGGGCACGAGGTGTGGGAGTTCGACGGGCAGGTCTTCTTCCAGGTGGGCCTGAACGCCGTCGTCGGCCGCGACCGGCGCGACTGGCTCGTGGAGCCGACCCGCTTCGACGAGATGCGCCCCGGCTGCTTCGACGCGGATGCGCGCGTGCACGACATGGATCTCAACGGCGTGTGGGCGTCGGTGAACTTCCCGAGCCAGATCACCGGCTTCTGCGGCGCGGTGTTCTCCCGCTGCTCGGATCCCGAGCTCGGCCTCGCGGTCACCCGCGCGTGGAACGACTGGTTCTTCGAGGAGTGGCACTCGCGCCACCCCGAGCGCATCGTGCCGATGGGCATCACGTTCCTCGGTGACGCGGAGCTCGGCGCCGCCGAGATCCGCCGGAACGCGGCGCGCGGCTTCACCGCGGTGACGCTCCCCGAGCAGCCGCACCGCATCGGCATGCCGTCGATCTTCTCGGGGTGGTGGGATCCGATCGTCGCGGCGTGCGCGGAGACCGACACGGTGATCTGCCTGCACGTGGGGTCCACCGGCGTCGCCGACATGCCGGCCGACGCGCCGATGGTGCCACTCGGCGCGACGCTGTTCGGCCAGCTGTCACTCGCCGCGTGCGCGGAGTGGCTGTGGTCCGGGTACGCCGTGCGCCACCCCGGCCTCAGGATCGCGATGAGCGAAGGCGGCATCGGGTGGGTGGCGATGCTGCACGACCGGCTCGAGAACATCGTCGACCGCTCGGGGTACGGGTCGTACTTCGCCGGCGACCTGCGCCCCGCCGAGGTGCTGGCGCGCAACTTCTGGTTCTGCACCATCGACGACCCGTCGACGCTGGTCACGCGCGGCACCGTGGGGGTCGACCGGATCATGTTCGAGACCGACTACCCCCACGGCGACGGCACCTGGCCCGACTCCCAGCAGGTGTTCCACGACGTCTTCGGCGCGCTCGACCCCGACGAGATCGCGAAGATCAGCCACGAGAACGCGGTGGCACTGTTCCGCCACCCGCTCCCCCCGCCCGACTCCCCCCACGCCATCGGCGTGCGTCGGTAGCTGCACTCTCCCGCCGCGCCTCTGGCGAGGTCACGGCGACGCAATGACGGAGTTGACGGTCAGGCCGGAGGTGTCGGTGCCCGCAGGATGCAATGTACGTTTGAGTATACATCCGTATACTCAAACGTACTTTCGCTTTCGGCGACCCCGAACCCGTGTGGCCGCGCGTCCGTGGACGCCGTCGCGGACTACCCGCGCGCGACCTTCAGGGCGCCCCAGAGCATGGGGAGCTGGAGCGGGAGCCGGATCCATGACGCGGCCGCGGAGTCGAAGGGCGGCTTCTGGCTCGGCATCCCACCGTCGAGGGCAGACTGCCAGTTCGCGGGCCAGACGGCGAGGATCGTGGCGAAGCTCGCCCAGCCACCGATGCGGCGCGTGCGGGGCAGGGCCATGAGCGCGGCGCTGCCGAGCTCGGCGACGCCACTCAGGTAGGTCCAGGTGCGCGCCGAGCCGGGCAGCCACTTCGGCACGATCGCGTCGTAGAAGCCCGGGTTGGTGAAGTGCGTGGTCCCGGCCCCGCCCATCAGGGCGAGCATCGCCCAGGGCACGCGCCTCGGCTCACCGCCGACCGTCGAGGGAGCGGCCATCAGGGCGCGTCGAAGACCACGGGCAGCGTGGTCGGCGAGAGCAACCCCTACCCGTTGATTTGCACGTCGTCGGCCTACCACCGGGAAACCTCGATGCCAAGATTCCGGCACCGGTCGAGAAAGCGACCCACCGCGGTGGCCATCTCCATGCGGGCGAGATGCATGCCGAGGCACATGTGCACACCGTGGCCGAACGCGATGTGCGGTTGCGCCTCGCGGAAGATGTCGAACTCGTCGGGCCGGTCCCAACGCGTCTCGTCGTGGTTCGCGGCGCCGACGTTGACGACGACCATCGAGCCCTTCGCGATCGGTACGCCCGCCACCTCGGTGTCGGTCGCGCACTCGCGTGACGTGATGAGCAGCGGTCCCTCCCAGCGGATCGACTCCTCGATCGCCCGGGGCATGAGGCTGCGGTCCGCCTGGAGCGCGGCGAGCTGGTCGGGGTTGGTGAGCAGGCCGTAGAGGAAGCTCCCGGTCGCGCGGTACGTGGTCTCCGCACCGGCGGGGAGGAGCAGGCGCAGGAACGAGAAGATCTCCTCGTCCCCGAGACGCTCGCCGTCGAGCTCGGCCTGCACGAGCTCGCTGATGATGTCCGAGCCCGGGTTGGCGCGCCGCTCGGCCATGAACCCCGCGAAGTAGTCGCGCAGCTCCTCGCTCGCGACGATGCCCTCCTCCGGGCGCACCGCGACGTTGATCACGGCGAGCGCGCGCGGATGGAAGAACGCGTACTCCTCGCGTGGCAACCCGAGGATCGCGGCGATCACCTGCGCCGGGTAGTGGTAGGTGAACTCGCTGACGAGCTCCGCTTCGCCGCGGTCGACGAACTCGTCGATCTTGTCGTCGACCACCGGCACGACGAGGTCGGTGTCCCAGTGCGCCAGCGTCTTCTGCCGGAACGCCTGCGCGACGAGGTTGCGGAGCCGGCGGTGCTCGGGCTCGTCCATGCCGACGAGCGGGTACGGACCCATCACGACGCTCATGAACTCGCGGATCGAGCCCGACGGGAACGTCTCGTTGTCGCGCATCGCCGCCGACACCAGCTCGTACGGGTAGATCTCGTAGGAGCCGTCGGCGGTCAGCTCGACCGGCGCCTCCGAGCGCTTGGCCCAGAAGTCCGGGTACGGGTTGCGCACATCACCCGCGACCCCGGTGAACTGCCCCATCGGATCGAACGGCGCCGCGGTCTCGGTTGCTGACATGCGTGTCAGCTTAGGGTCCGTCGCGGGCTACGCGGAGACAGCGAGGAAGCGCTGATACCGGGCCTCGAGTGCCTCACTCCACACGGGGTCGGGATCGACCGTGCGACCGGGCCGGGCCCAGCGGCGTGCGTCGGTCATCATCCCGGACTCGATCCCGGCGGCGAGCCGCGCGAGGTAGGCGCTGCCGAGGGCGGCGCCCTCGGGAACCGCGGTGCACTGCACCGGGAGGCCCGTGCAGTCGGCCAGCGCCTGGACCCACGGTTCGAGACGCGTCCCGCCCCCGGTTGCGACGATGCGCCGCGGCGTCACCCCGTGGGCGGCCGCGACCGCGTCGATCATCCGCCGGGTCACGAACCCGGACGCCTCGAAGATCGAGCGCCGGATCGCCGCGGTGTCGTGGGTGAGGTCGAGGTCGTGGAGCGATCCCCGGCGGTGCGGATCGTGCAGGGGCACGCGCTCGCCGCGCGGGTACGGGGCCCACACCGGCACCCGGTCCGGGTGCACGGTGGCGTCGGCCGCATCGGCACCGAGCGCGCGCGTGGCCCAGTTGAGGAACAGGCCGCCCGCGTTGCTCGCGCCACCGCCGAGGAAGCACTCCGGCTCGGTGTGGGGCATCACCCAGAACCCGTCGATCGCGTCGAAGCGCGGCGTCACCGTGTTCACGATCAGCGTGGTGCCCATCAGGACCAGCACGTCGCCGACGGTGTCGGCGCCGGCGACGATCTGGTCGGTCAGCACGTCGATGCAGCCGGGCGCGAGCACCGGACCGTCGGGACCGCCCACATGGCCGGCGGCCCACGCCGTCGGCACGAGGCGCGGGAGCTGCTCCACGCCGACGCCGACCGTGGCCGCGACGTCGGGATCCCAGCCGGTCCAGTCGAACAGCGGGAACGCGACGCTCGCGGTCGTCGTGTCGAGGACGGCCTCGCCGCCGAGCGCGTGGTTCGCCATGGCCGTCGCGGGCCAGAACCCCGCCGCGTCGGGCGCGGTCGCCTTGGCCCACCGGAGGAAGCTCACGAGCTCGCCGGTCTCGGCCGGGTTCCCGGAGCTCGGCTCGCCCTGGCCCCTCTCGTCGCCGTAGAGCAGGCCGGGGGTGAGCGGGTTGCCGGCCGCGTCGACCGCGGCGAGCGACGGCACCATCGCGCTCACGCTGACCCCGGCGGGCGGTGTGTCGAGGCCGAGCGCGGCGAGCGCCGCGACCGGACCGGCCCGCCACGCGACCGCGGGATCGTGCTCGAAGCGCTCCGGCGCGGGGATGTGGATCTCGTGCGGGATCCGGGACTGCGCGACGACCCTGCCATCCTCGTCGGCCGCGATCGCCTTGACCGACGAGGTGCCGATGTCGATGCCGACCGCGAGCGGACCGCTCACGGCTTTCCGCTCTCGGCCCTGCGGGCAGGGCCGCTCGGGCCCCGCTCGGCGAGTCGGACCGCGACAGTCGTGGTGAACGCCTCGCTCACGTGTCACGCGCCCGGGCCGGGGCGAGGGTCGCGAGGACCTCGGCGTGGAGGATGCCGTTCGTGGACACCGCGCTGCCGCCGGCCGCGGTGCGCTCGCCCTCCAGGCTCGTGAACCGGCCGCCCGCCTCCTCCACGATCACGAGGAGCGGCGCGAGGTCCCAGAGGTTCACGATCGGCTCGACCGCGATGTCGGCCGCGCCTTCGGCCACGAGCATGTGCTGGAGGAAGTCGCCGACGCCACGGCTGCGCCAGACGCGGTGCAGGAGCTCGACCATCGGCTCCGCGGTCGTGCGGTACTTCGACCACGAAGGCACGTCGGAGTAGCAGAGCTGTGCGTCGGCGATCGCCCCGACCGCCGACACGTGGATCGGTCGCTCGCTGGCGAACGCGCCCTCGCCGCGCGCGGCGTACCACCGCGCGTGCAACGCCGGCGCGGACACCACCCCGACGCGCAGCTCGCCGTCCTCCTCGAGCGCGATCAGCGTCGCCCAGATCGGCACCCCGCGGACGTAGTTGGCGGTCCCGTCGATGGGGTCGACGATCCAGCGTCTCCCGCCGCTCTGCTCGGGGCCCGCCGCGGTCTCACCGAACTCCTCGCCGAGGATGAGGTCGTCGGGCCGAGCGCGGGCCAACCCGTCGCGGATGAGCTGCTCCGCCGCGTGGTCGGCCTCGGTCACGTGCGTGGTGTCGGGCTTGCGCGTGACGTGGAGATCGTTGGCCCGGAAGCGGGACATCGTGAGCGCGTCCGTGGCGTCCGCGAGCTCGAGGGCGAGGGCGAGGTCGGCGTCGATCGGCGCACGCTACCCAACCGTCGCGCCCGAACCGGCCTGGGACCGACCGCGGGGATGACCCGAACCTCCGGTCTGCGTGCGCCATGCTGGTCCGATGTGGTCGCGCACCGGGGTCCGCCGTGGCAGCGCCGTGGCCGTCCTCGCGCTGCTCGCCACCGCGTCGGGCTGTTCCGACGGCGGCTCGTCGTCACACGCGACCCCGCACACCACGGCCGCGACCCGCCGCCCGCACCGCTCGGACTCGAGCACCACGTCGTCCTCGACGCCGTCGACCACCACCACCACCACCACGGTGCCGGATCTGACCGATCCGCGGTCGCAACCGGTCGCGACCGCGCCGACCAGCGCGTCCGGTGCGATCCCGTGCGGCGCGTTGACCGGCATCATCACCGCGGGCGCGTTGAGCAGCGACCTCGGACCGGTGCCGACCGGCTCCTACACGGTGACCCGCTGCCGGATCTCGGGTACCCAGCCGATCTGGTCGGCGGTGACCCTCGCGCCGCGCCCCGGCCAGTCGGTCTCTGCGCTCACGGTCGTGATGGAGCGCATCGGCTCGATCTGGACCCTGCACTCCTACGGCGCCGGACCCACCGGCTGCGACGCGCCCCCGCCGGTGCCGGCCGAGCTCCGGCTCGGCTGCTAGGCGAACACCTCGACGACGGTGGCGGAACCCATGCCGCCACCGGCGCACATGCTCGCCACGCCGATCCCGCCGCCGCGGCGGCGCAGCTCGTTCACCAGCGTGACGATCATCCGCGCGCCGGTGGCCGCGACCGGGTGCCCGAGGCTGCAGCCGCTCCCGTTCACGTTGGTGATCGCGTGGTCGATGCCGAGGATGCGCGTGCTCGCCACGCACATCGACGCGAACGCCTCGTTGATCTCGAACACGTCCA
>CAZXCB010000094.1:0-11925 GCA_964639075.1 uncultured Bifidobacteriaceae bacterium
CCCTCGCCCGGGCGATCGGACTCGGGCCACGGAGCCCGGACGATCCGACGGCACCCGGAGGAGTCGCGCTCCCGCTCGACGCGATCGACTCCGATGTGGGACTCGCGGTCAACGCGATCGTCGTCGGGGTGACGCCGACCCGGCTGCGCGCGTCGCACCGTCGGCGGCCGTTCCTCGTGACCGTCGACGGCCGGGAGCTGTTCCGCGGGAGGGCCACCACGGTCCTCATCGCCAACGGCCAGTTCCTCGACGGGGTCGACGCCGTTCCCCGCGGGCATCCCGGCGACGGGAGACTCGAGGTCCAGGTCTACGCGCTGCGCGCCGGCGAGCGCGCGGCCATGCGCCGACGGCTCCCGGCCGGTGCCCACCTGCCCCACCCCCGGATCGTGAGCGGCTCGGGCCGGGAGGTCCGGGTGGAGGTCGGCGGGATGCCGGCGCGGCTGCTCCGCGACGGCATCCCGGAAGGCCCCGTGGCGAGCCTGTCGGCGAGGGTGCGCCACCCGGCGGTGCGACTGCTCGTCTGAGCCGGCACATCCACGGGCCGGGGGAGGGGCACCGGTATCCTCGGCGGCCCATGCAGCGTCGAATCCGGTGTTCCCGATGAGGCGTCGAGCCCCGTGTTGCCCATGACCTACGTGGCGGAGCACTTCGACGACGAGCAGCAGGCCGTCCTCCGCCCGTACTTCACGAACCTCGACGGTCCCGTGTTCGCGCTCGTGAACCTGCCCGAGGTCGTGAAGGGCGCGCTCTTCGCCCGGTACTCACGCTCGGACAAGAGCCTGCGCCGGCTGTTCCTCGACGAGTTCGTCGGCGACCTCGACATCACCGGGGACCTGACGGTCGACGCGAGCGTCGGGCTCAAGCGCGCCGAGGAGCTCTACGACCGCGTGTTCCTCGAGTACGGCGACGACTCCGTCGCCCAGCTCGGTGGCGTGCACCTGGCGTGCGAGCAGGCGTCGAACCTGCTGACCAAGGTGCTCGAGTGGGGCCGACTCATGGCGTACCTCGAACAGAGCACCCGCTACATCGAGTACGACAGCCGCCTCGGTGGGAGGTACCGCTACGCGCGCCCGCCCGAGGTGCTCGAGTCCAAGCTCGGCGCGCGCTACGTCGAACAGATCGACCAGCTGTTCCAGATCTACTCCGGGTTGTTGCCGACGTTGCTCGACTGGGCGCGCCAGCGGTACCCGAAGGAGCCGAGCGACTCCGACTTCGTCTACAAGCAGACCATCCGGGCGAAGGCGTGCGATGCGCTGCGCGGGATCCTCCCCGCGGCCACGTTGTCCAACGTCGGCATCTACGGGACCGGCCAGGGCTACGAAGCCCTGCTGCTCCGGATGCGTGCCCATCCGCTCCCCGAGGCGCGCCGGTACGCCGAGATGATGCTCGCGGAGCTGCGCAAGGTGGTGCCGTCCTTCCTGACCCGCGTCGACCGGCCCGAGCGGGGTGGCGCCTGGAGCCAGTACCTCGAGGACACCCGGGACCACACCGCTGACGTCGTGCACCGCATCTTCGGCCGGGAGCCGGTCGAGGACCGGCCCGGCGTGACGCTCACCGACTTCGACCCCGACGGCGAGGACAAGGTGCTCGCGGCCATCTGCTACTCGCACACACCGCTGCCCGAGGACCAGGTGCTCGCCAAGGTTCGCGCCCTCGGGGCCGACGAGCGCGTCGCGATCATGCGCGCCTACGTCGGCGAGCGCGCCAACCGACGCCACAAGCCCGGACGCGCGTTCGAACGCACCGACTACCGCTTCGACGTGCTCGCCGACTACGGCGCGTTCCGCGACCTTCAGCGCCACCGCATGCTCACGATCGAGTGGCAGCGCCTCACGCCCGCGCACGGGTACGCGATCCCGGAGCCGATCGCCGAGGCCGGTGAGGAGCCGGCGTTCCGCAAGGCGATGGACGTGTCGGCGGCGCTGTACGGTGCGATGGCCTTCCGGTTCCCCGAGCAGGCGTCCTACGCGGTGTCGCTCGCATACCGCCTGCGGTTCGTGATGCAGATGAACGCGCGCGAGGCGATGCATCTCGTCGAGCTGCGCACGACGCCCCAAGGCCACCCTGCGTACCGGGTCGTCGCCCAGGAGATGCACCGCCTCATCGCCGAGCAGGCAGGCCATCGGGCGATCGCGGCAGCGATGAGCTACGCCGACCACGAGGTCTACGAGCTCGAGCGTTTGGCCTCGGAGCGTGCCGCGGAGGCCCGGCGCGCGGCAAGGTCGTGACGCGGCGCGCGAACGCGCCGGAAGTCCGGGATTTTTTTCGTCGGCCCTGACCTGGGCCGACGCGCGGCGTCGCAGGTCAGGGCTTCGCGCGGCCCCGGGCTTCGCCTTGACACGAGGCCCGCCATCTGACTGACTGCCGGCCGCCGCACGTTCACCGGTCGTGGTGTTTCCCGCACGCGGGAAGCGGGTGGACAGCGGCCGGCGGAGTCCGGGAGCCCTAGTAGAGAACGCTGCCATGACCCGATCGGTGTTCGCGCCGGCGGGCCGGGCAATGGCCCCAACGGCCTCCTGGGCTCCGCCACCACACCGGTTCGCCGCCGCACGCCGCGCCGGCGCGACATGGTGCGGCGCGCGCGAACCCCGGCGATATAGTGCGCGCCCCCGAGGGCCGGAACCAGCAGCGAGAGAGCGCGCGATGGCGGACGATTTCGACGAAGAAGCAGACCTGGACCTCGACGACGACGCGGTCGAGGACGACGACGAGCTCGTGCTGGTGGACGACGACGCCGACGTCGACGACGCGATCGTCGACGACCCGGACCTCGATGCCGTGGAGGACCCGGTGGCCCCCGTTGCGAAGGCCAAGGCATCCGGCACCGGCGACGAGGACTCCGAGGACGAGGACGACGAGAACCTCGATCTCGAGGAGGAGCTCCACCCCGACGACGTCGAGGAGCCGCTCGACGTGCTGCTCGCGGAGCGCACCGCCGCGGAGCGCATCGACGAGGAGGAAGCCGACCTCGAGGACGAAGAGCTCGAGCCCGAGGACCGCGCCGAGGGCGGGGGCAAGATCGTGCCCCGCCGCGACGACGAGTTCCTGTGCCGCTCCTGCTTCCTCGTCAAACCGCTCAGCCAGCTGGCCAAGGGCGAGAAGGACCTCTGCCGGGACTGCGAGTGACCCGACCGCACGGCGCGCCCTCGTGGCGCGGTGCGCTCCTGATCGCCGCCGCCTCCGGGCTCGTCACCGCGTTCGCGTTCCCCGGACCCGACCTCGGGCCCCTCGCGTTCGTCGCGCTCGTCCCGCTGGTCTGGCTCTGGCACGACAGCGGTCCCGGTCGCGCCGCGCTGCTCGGCTTCGTCGCCGGTCTCGCGTTCTTCGGGTTCCACCTGTCGTGGACGTGGTACTTCGGCGCGGTCGCGATCGTGCCCCTCGTCGCGTTGCAGGCCGCGTTCTGGGCGGCGACGGGCGCGGTCGTCGGGCTGCTCGCGACGCGCGGCGTGCGGTCCGCGTTCCTCACCGCGGCCGTGTGGGTGGTGTTCGAGGCCGCGCGCACCCGCTGGCCACTTGGCGGCTTCGCCTGGGGCGAGCTCGGCGTCGCGCTGCACGACCTCAGCGCCGGCCGGGCCCTCGCCTCCTGGGGCGGCGTTCCCCTCGCCACGTTCGTCGTGATCGCGACCAACGGTGTGCTCGCCGATCTCGGGCGGGCCGTCCGGGAGAGCCGCGCGTCGACGGCGCGAGCGATCGGCGCGTTGGTCGCGCTCGCCGCCGTGACTGCCGTCGCGAGCGTCGCTCGCTTCGACCCGCGACCGAACGGCGCCCTGCGGTTCGCGCTCCTGCAGGGCAACGACAAGAACCGCTACCTCACCCAGGCCGAGTGGGACTCGCAGTACCTCACGCGGTCGCACCTCCGCCTGGCCCGCACGCTGCGAGGCCACTACGACCTCGTGGTGTTCCCGGAGTCGTCGCTGCAGAGCGATCCGGAGACGGACCCGGTGCTGCGCGCCGAGATCGCGCGGATCGCGCGCGAGCACGGCACCTTCGTCATGGCCAACGTGATCGACGAGATCCGCGAGCCGGGCAAGGAGTTCAACGCGAACCGGCTCTACGACCCGCAGGGCCGACTCGTCGGCACGTACGCGAAGCAGCACCTCGTCCCGTTCGGCGAGTACGTGCCCTGGCGCGACTCCCTGCGCTTCATCAGCGAGCTGCAACAGATACCGCACGACTTCACGCCCGGGCATCGTCTCGGCATCGAGACCGTGGCCGGCCATCCGATCGGATCCGTCATCTGCTTCGAGAGCGCGTTCGGACCGCTCATGCGCGCGAACGCGGCCGCGGGGGCCGAGGCGATCGTGGTGACGACCAACAACCGCTCCTACCGCCGCTCCGCGAACTCGGCCCAGCACGTCGCGCTGAGTCAGATGAGCGCGGCGGCCGTCGGCCGGCCGGTGCTGCACTCGTCGATCTCGGGCATCACGGCGGTGATCGACGCCGACGGCGGCGTCCACCGCACGACCGACCTGTTCCGCAACGCCGTGGTGGCCGGTCGGATCACGCCGACGACCGGTGAGACGCCGTACGTGCGGTGGGGGGACTGGGTCGAGTGGGGGAGCGCCGTGGCGATGCTCGCCGCCCTCGGGTGGGCGTTCCGACCGGGTCGTAGACTCCCCGCCGCCGCCGAAGCCAGCAGCGGGGGAAGCACGTGAGCGACGCACCACGACGACGCCGCGGTACCGGCATCGTGCGGAGCGGGGCCCGACCGGCCCGGCCCGGAGGGCCGAGAGGGGGAAGCACGTGAGTGATAACGAGACACCGATCGAGCGGGCCGTCGAGCTGCTGGTCTACGCGCCGATCGGGCTCGCGATGTTCGCCAAGGACACCGTGCCCACGTTCGTGCGCATGTTCGTGTCCCGGGGCCAGACCGAGGTCTCCAAACACCGGAAGACCGCCGGCACCCAGGCCAACCAGTACCGCACGATCGGGCAGATGGCGGTCAAGTACGGCGGCCCCGAGGTGAAGCGCCAGGCCGAGGCGGCGGCCGAGACCGTCCGGCGGCGCGCCGAGGAGACCCTCGCCGGGATCGCCGCGACCAGCGCCGCGCCCGCGAGCGCACCGGCCGGACCTCGCCCGGCCACCAACGGGACCGCTCCCGCCGTGCCGAGCCCGTCGCTCGCAGACCTGCCGATCCCCGGGTACGACCTCCTGTCGGCGTCGCAGGTCATCGAGCGGCTCACCGGGCTCGCCCGACCCGAGCTGTTCGCGGTGCGGGCCTACGAGACCGCCCACCGGGCCCGGACGACCATCCTCGCCAAGATCGCCCAGCTCACCGCCTGAGCGTGGCTCCCACCTCTCCGGCCGCCGAGGAGTCGGCCCGCCCGGCCACCCTCGCCGACCTGGCCGCGGTGGCCGATCTCGCGGCCACCCTGCGAGCCGGCATCACCGACCAGCGCGGCGGCGCGCTCTGGCTCGCACACGACGCGGGGCCCGTACCCACGGTCACGGCCCTCGCGGCGGCCCTCGACGACCCCAGCGCCCTCGTGCTCGTCGGCACCCTCGACGGCCACGTGCTCGCGTACGCGCTCGCGCACACCGAACCGCTCGCCGACGGCCGCCGGCTCGGCGTGGTGGACGAGCTCCTCGTCGCGGAGGCCGCCCGTTCCGTCGGGCTGGGCGAGACGCTCCTCGCCGAGCTCGAGCAGTGGGCGCGGGACACTGGGTGTCTGGGCCTCGACGCGACCGCCCTCCCGGGCGACCGGACTGCGAAGAACTTCTTCGAGGCCGCGGGCTTCACGGCCCGACGCCTGGTGATGCACCGGCCCCTCGGCTGAACCGGCGGGACGAACGGATCGCCGGGCGGCGAGGGACTTTGGTCCGGTTGCGACCGGGCACGAGCCGGATCACACTCGCTCCATGAAGCAACTGCCGGAACAAGAGGCCGCCGTCGAGCAGCGACGCGGGCTCCGGAGCGCCACGACCGCACTGGAAGCGGTGGTGCAGGGCCCGACCTCCGACGCGCAGGCGTGGGGCAAGGCCGTGCTCCCGGCGCTCGGAGACGTGCGCCGGGCCTGGGTGCACCACACCGAGTTCACCGAGTCGGCGGACGGCTTGTTCGCCGAGATCATCGAGCAGGCGCCGCGGCTCATGCACGCGGTGCGGAACCTCGAGGCCGAGCACCACACGGTGCTGGCCGCGATCGGCGACTGCGAGAACGCCACCCTCGATGCCGCCCAGGGCTCGGGAACCGATTCGGCGACGACGCAGATCATGGACCTGCTCGCCGCGATCGCCCGGCACCGCGACCGCGGCGCGGAGTTGGTCTACGACGCCTACACGGTCGACATCAGCCCGGGAGACTGAGCCGTCCCCCTACGATGACCGCTCCACGAGGAGGTGAGCGATGCAGCAGCTGTCCGGCCTCGACGCCGCGTTCCTCGCGCTCGAGACCCCCGCGGCCCACATGCACGTGCTCGGCGTCGCGGTCGTCGACCCGTCGACCGCGCCCGACGGCTTCTCGGTCGCGGCGGTCCGTCGCCTGCTCGCGGCACGCCTCCGGCTGATCCCGGCGCTGCGCCGCCGTCTCGTCGAGGTCCCGTTCGGACTCTCGGTGCCGGTCTGGGTCGAGGACCCCGACTTCGACCTCACGTACCACCTCCGGCGGGCCGCGCTCCCACAACCCGGCGGCGCCGCGGAGCTCGCGGAGTTCGTCGGCGACTTCGCCGGTCGCCCCCTCGATCGGCACAAGCCGCTGTGGGAGGCCTACGTCGTCGAGGGTCTCGAACACGGGCACCAGGCATTCGTCATGAAGGTGCACCACTCGCTCATCGACGGTGCGTCGGGCGTGGACGTGCTCGCGGCGCTGTTCGACACGGCCGCGGACGCGTCGGTCGAGCCACCGGGGACGACCGACGAGTGGAAGCCCGACCACGTGCCCAACGAGCTCGAGATGCTCGGCCACGCGATCGGCTCGCTCGCGACCGTCCCGCGGCGAATCGGCAAGGCCGCCTCCGGGCTGGGTCACACCGTCAGCCGCCTCATGGGGCGACCGCGCGACCAGTCGCTGCACGTCACGCTGCCGCTCACCTCGCCGCGACTCGTGATGAACCGGACGATCTCGCCCCGGCGCGCGGTCGCCTTCGCGTCGGTGCCGCTCGCGGACGTGAAGGCCGCAAAGAACGGCCTGGGCGTCACGGTGAACGACCTGGTCCTCGGCATGGTCGCCGGCGCGCTCCGGACGTACCTCGAGGAGCGCGCCGAGCTTCCGGACCGATCCCTCGTCGCCGCGATCCCGACGTCGGTGCGCGCGGTGGGCGACCACTCCTTCGGCAATCGGGTCTCGGCAATGTTCGCGGCCCTGCCCGTGCACCTCCCGAACCCGATCGACCGCATCCAGGTCGTCGCCGACTCCACGTTCGGCGCGAAGAGCGTGCACGACATCGTCGGGAGCTCGACGCTCCAGGAGTGGGCCGAGCTGGCTGCACCCGCACTGTTCTCGCGCGCGATCCGCACCTACGCGCGGCTGCGCATCGCCGAGCGGATCCGGCCGGTCATCAACGTCATCGTCTCGAACGTGCCCGGCCCGCCGTTCCCGCTCTATCTCGCGGGAGCCCAACTCGTCGCCCTGCATCCGCTCGGACCGATCTTCGACGACTGCGGTCTCAACATCACCGTGATCTCGTACCTCGACCACGTCGACTTCGGGTTCATCGCATGCCAGGAGCTCGTCCCCGACGTCGACCGCCTCGCCGCCGCGATCCCCGAGACGCTCGTCGAGCTGACCAAGGCAGCCGACCAGGCCCGCGAGCAGCGCGCCGATCAGGGCGCCGGTGGGGGAGCGGGCACCGGCTGAGCCGTGTGCCGCCGGATGGTGGCCACGTACGCGGCGCGCTCGTACGCGTCGGCGTCGGCCACCGACCCGGCGCTCATGCTTCCGCGCAGCTCCGCGACGGATGCGTACTCGTGCTCGACCATCCAGGCGCGCAGACCGTCGAGCAGCGTGCGCACGTGCCCGGGACCGTGGCGGAGCACCGCCGAGGTCGTCATTGCGACATCGGCACCGGCGAGCAGGACCTTGGCGACGTCCGCGGGGGAGTGGACCCCGCCCGACGCGGCCAGTGACGCGGGCACGCGTCCGGCCAGCAGCGCGATCCACCGCAGCGGTACCAGGAGGTCGGCCGACGAGCTGAGCGACAGCGTGGGCTCGACCGTCAGC
Source organism: uncultured Bifidobacteriaceae bacterium (assembly GCA_964639075.1). Taxonomy (GTDB): domain Bacteria; phylum Actinomycetota; class Acidimicrobiia; order IMCC26256; family JAENVU01; genus JAENVU01. The sequence goes on from CAZXCB010000094.1 coordinate 8,159, forward strand.
GCGTCGACGTCGATGTCCGGCTGGTAGAAGCGGTTGAACAGCACGAGCCCGTCGGCACCCGCGCCGACGAGCCGGTGCGCGAGGTGCGCGGACGCGGTGTAGTACGGCGAGAGCTTGACCGCGAGCGGGACAGACACGGTCTCACGCACGGTGGCGACGAGATCCACCACCCGCTGCTCGACGTCGGCCGACCGGTCGTCGACATCGGCAGCGACCGCATAGACGTTCAGCTCCAGTGCGTCGGCCCCTGCCTCCGCGAGCACCCGCGCGTAGGCCGTCCAGCCGCCGGTCGACACCCCGTTCAGGCTCGCGACGACGGGGATGTCCAGCGCCTGCTTCGCCTCCTCGACGAGCCGCACGTGCGCGTCCAGCCCGGTCGGGTCCGGCACCACGGCCGGGAGATAGGTGAGGGCCTCGGCGAACGCGTCGGCCCCGGCGGTGGTCGCGAGCTCGTACTCCCGCACCGCCGCCTCGACCTCTTCCTCGAACAGGGACGGGAGCACGACGGCCGCCGCGCCGGCGTCGGCGAGCGCGCGCAGCGTGTGCACGTGACCGGTGAGGGGACCGGCCGACGCCACCACCGGGGAGGCGAGCTCGAGGCCCAGATACGTCGTCCGCAGGTCGGTCACGGTGCCTCCCAGCTCGGCGGCTCGTCCGTGTCGGAGGTGGCCGCATCGGGCTCCTCGGGAACGCTGCGCTCGAGGCCGGCGAGCTGGCGGTACAGGCGCCACCGCTCGTCCACGTCGGCCTCGAGCAGCGCGGTCAATGCGGCCGCGTGCGCGGGGTTGGCCCGGGCGAGCATCGAGAACCGGCCCTCGGCCGCGAGGAACTGCGACAGCGGGACGGTCGGTTCCTTGCTGTCGAGCGAGAACGGATGCGTGTGCGCCTCCGGCGACGGGTGGTACCGGTAGAGGGGCCAATACCCCGAACGCACCGCATCCTTCTGATGGGTCATCGAGCGGCCCATGTCGATGCCGTGCGCGATGCAGCTCGAGTACGCGATGACGAGCGACGGACCCGGCCACGCCTCGGCCTCGAGCAGGGCCTTGACCGTCTGCACGTCGTTCGCGCCGATCGCGACCTGCGCGACGTACACGTTCCCGTAGGTCATGGCTTCCACGCCGAGATCCTTCTTCGCGGTCGCCTTGCCGTTCGCGGCGAACTTCGCGATCGCCGCGCGCGGCGTCGCCTTCGAGGCCTGGCCGCCGGTGTTCGAGTACACCTCGGTGTCCAGGACGAGGACGTTGACGTCACGGCCGGACGCGAGCACGTGGTCGAGGCCGCCGGCCCCGATGTCGTAGGCCCAGCCGTCGCCGCCGACGAGCCAGACCGACTTGCGCACGAGCGCGCCGGTCATCGGGGCCAACCGCCGCGCCAACGTCGCGACCGGATCCGTCGTCGGCGCGGTCGTCAGCTCGGTGAGCCGACGGTCGAGGAGCGCGATGCGTTCGCGTTGCCCGGCGATCGCGGCGTCGTCGGCGGGCGCGCGGGGGTCGACCGCGAGGATCGCGTCGGCGAGGTCCCCGCCGACCGTCGTCGCCAGCTGCTCCAGGAGGACCCGCGCGCCCGCGATCTGGTGCTCCAGGGCGACACGGATGCCGAGCCCGAACTCGGCGTTGTCCTCGAACAGCGAGTTCGACCACGCGGGCCCGCGCCCGGCCGCGTTGGTGCTCCAGGGAGTGGTCGGCAGGTTGCCGCCGTAGATCGACGAGCAACCCGTCGCGTTGGCGACGATGATCCGGTCGCCGAACAGCTGGCTCAGCAGCTTGAGGTACGGCGTCTCGCCGCATCCGGCGCACGCGCCGGAGAACTCGAAGAGTGGCTCACGGACCTGCGCGCCCTTCACCGACCCCGGATCGAGCAGGGTCGGGTCCGTCTCCGGCAGCGCGGTGAACACGCTGAACGCGCCGCGCTCGGCGTCCAGGTGCGGGCCGATCGTCTCCATGTTCACGGCGCGGTGCCCGACCTCGGTCTTGGCGTGCGCGGGGCAGACGTCGACGCAGACACCGCACCCGGTGCAGTCGTCCGGCGCGACCTGGAGGGTCAGGGCGAGGCCGGGCTGCTCGTGCGAGCGGAACGGCTTGCTGCGCAGCACGCCGTCCGGGTCGCCGGTCCGGAGCGCCTCGGGCGTCAGCACCTTCATGCGGATCGCCGCGTGGGGGCACACCACGGCACAGCGGCCGCAGTCGATGCAGACGGCCGGATCCCAGATCGGGATCTCCGCGGCGATGCCGCGCTGCTCGTAGCGGGCGGTGGCGGTCGGGAACACACCGTCGGGCGGCAAGGCGCTCACCGGGAGCAGATCGCCCTCGCCGGCGAGCATGCGGGCGGTGACACGCTGGACGAAGTCGGGCGCGTGGGCGGGGACGACCGGCCGCCGCCGGCGCGTCGCGGTGACGTGGTCCGGGTGCTCGAGGCGTGCGAGTGCCGGCACCGCGCGGTCGACCGCCTCGAGGTTCACGGCCACGATGGGGCCGCCGCGGCCGCCGTACGCGGCGCGGACCGATTCCCGGATCGCGGTGACGGCCTCGTCGCGCGGGAGCAGGTCCGTGAGCGCGAAGAACGCCGTCTGCATGATGGTGTTGATCCGGCCGGGAAGCCCGATCTCGCGCGCGAGGCCGTGCGCGTCGATCACCCACACCTCGAGCTCGCGGTCGAGGATCGCCTCCTGCACCTCGATCGGCAGGTGCTCCCAGGTCTGCGTGCCGTGCGGGCTGTTGAGCAGGAACGTCGCGCCCGGCTCCGCGAGGCTCAGCACGTCGACCCGGTCCAGGAACCCGAACTGATGGCACGCGACGAAGTTCGCGCGTTGCACGAGGTACGTGGAGCAGATCGGCTCGGGATCGAACCGCAGGTGCGACACCGTCATCGATCCCGACTTCTTCGAGTCGTACACGAAGTAGCCCTGCGCGCGGAGATCGGTGTGCTCGCCGACGATCTTCGCGGAGTGCTTGTTCGCGCCGACCGTGCCGTCGGCGCCGAGGCCGAAGAAGACCGCTCGCAGTTGCGCGTGGTCGGTGACGAACCCCTTTCGGGACGTCAGGCTCGTGTGGGTGACGTCGTCGGTGATGCCGACGGTGAAACGCCGCGGCGCCGCGGAGCCGGCGAGGTGGTCGAAGACCGACGCGACCATGGCGGGCGTCAGCTCCTTGGAGGAGAGCCCGTAGCGCCCGCCGAGGACGCGGGGGAGCGGACGCCCCGTCGTGGCCTGCGCGTCGACCAGCGCCGCGAGCACGTCGAGATGCAGGGGATCGGCCGGTGCCCCCGGTTCCTTGGTGCGGTCGAGCACCGCGATCGACCGCACCGACGGGGGGAGTGCCGCCACCAGTGCCGCAGCCGGGAACGGTCGGTACAGCCGCACCCGCAACAGCCCGACGCCGGTCCCCCGGAGCGCCGCGACCGCCTCGGAGGCCGCACCCGCGCCCGAGCCCATCAGCACGACGACCCGCTCGGCGTCCGGGTCGCCCTCGTAGTCCACGAGCCCGTAGCGGCGACCAGTGCGCGCGGCAAGGTCGCCGAACAGACGCTCGACCACATCGGGCACGCGGTCGACGAACGGGTTCAACGCCTCGCGGGCTTGGAAGACCACGTCGGGGTTCTGCGCGGAGCCGCGCAACACGGGACGGTCGGGGTCGAGCGCGCGCAGCCGGTGCTCGTCCACGCGCGCGTCGTCGACGAGGGCCAGGAGGTCCTCGGCCGTCACCGGCTCGATGCTCGCGAGCTCGTGCGACGTCCGGAAGCCGTCGAAGAAGTGCAGGAACGGCACG
>CAZXCB010000095.1:0-11904 GCA_964639075.1 uncultured Bifidobacteriaceae bacterium
CGCGTCGGGCGAGCAGCCACCCCCGGACGTGCAGGCGCCGGTGCTCTTCGGCGGGTGGGACGACGCCAAGGTCCTCCCGTTGCTCGAGCGGGGCGTCGAGTGGATCCAGCTGCCGGGGACCGGGATCGACGGCGTTTCGCGCGACGTGCTCGAACGGGTGGCGACCGTGACGTGCGCGCGCGGCGCGAGCGCGGTGCCGATCTCCGAGTACGTGCTCGCGACGATGCTCGCGTTCGAGAAGGGCTTTCCCGACTTCTGGCTGCGCGAGCCGCCGGACCGGTGGAACTTCCAGCGCATGGACACGCTCGCGGGCAAGACGGTCGGGATCGTCGGCCTCGGCGGGATCGGCACGGCGATCGCGACGCGGGCGCTCGCGTTCGGCATGCACGTCCGCGCGATGCGCCGGACCGCGACACCGAGCCCGATCCCCGAGGTCGAGGTCGTCACGACGATCGCCGAGCTCGTGCGCGACGCGCAGCACGTGGTGCTCGCGGCGCCCGGGACCGAGCGCACCCGTCACCTCCTCGACGCCGCCGCGTTCACCGCCATGACCGACGGCGTGCACGTCGTGAACATCGCCCGCGGGACCCTGGTGGACCAGGACGCCCTGCGCGCCGCGCTCGACTCCGGCCGGGTGGCGCGAGCGAGCCTCGACACCGTCGACCCCGAGCCCCTGCCGGCCGGGCACTGGCTCTACGAGCACCCCCGGGTCTTCCTCACGCCGCACTCGTCGTGGGCGTCCCGAGACCTGCTCGGCGCCACCGTCGACATCTTCTGCACGAACCTGCGCCGCTACCTGGCGGGGGAGCCCCTGCTCCACGTCGTCGACGTCGCCGAGGGCTACTGACGGCCGTTCAACTCGGGGCCGGCCCCGGTCGATACGTCTCCCATGCGCAAGTCCCTCGCGGTGGTGGGTGTCGTCGTGGCGCTCGCGCTCGGCGGGTGCGGCGGTGCGACCGAGACCGACTCCGGAGGCCAGTCGGTGGTCACGCAACCGGCGACGCAGGCCCGTGACACTGTCGCCCAGCAGAACGAGCAGCTCCAGCAGATGGAGCAGCAGACGAGCCAGGCGGACCCGACCGTCCCGTAGGCGGGCTCAGGTGGCCTCCCAGGGGTGGCCGTACCGCTCGCGGTGCGTTCGGGAGGAGAACGCCGCGCGCCGCGGTGGCCCGAGCGCACGTGCGGGATGCCCGACCGGGACCACCGCCATCGGGAGCACCGACCCGGGGAACCCCACCAGCGCCCGCAGCTCCGCCGCGTAGCCGAGCGCGATGGTCGTGAGCGCGGTGCCGAGGCCGATCGCCGTCGCCGCCAGCATCAGGTTCTGCACCGCGGGATAGATCGACTCCGGCGCGGCGACGGCGAGGCCGCGGTCGGTGTCGGCGCCGACGACGACGTGCACCGGTGCCGCCGCGATGCCACCGGTCGCGCCGCGGTCGACCTCGGCGAGCAGCGCGGGCGGGAGCCGGTCGCGGGAGAACTCCCGGCCCCGTGCGTTCCAGGCCCGGGCCATGAGCTCGCCGATGGCGGCACGGGTCCCCGCGTCCCGCACGACGACGAACTCCCACGGCTGCTTGTTCTCCGCGCTGGGCGCGTGCACCGCGGCGTCGAGGATGCGCGCGAGGTCGGCGTCGGTGACGGCGGTCGGTGCGAAGTCGCGACACGCGCGTTGACGGCCGGCGACCGCGAAGAAGTCGGTCACGCTCGCTGCTCACCGAGCCGGCGGAACGTGTTCACGTACATGATCCGCAGCGCGGGGTGGCGGGCCCAGTGGTGCCACTCGGGGGTGTCCGCGCCGAGGAGCTCGGTCACGAGCGGCGTCATGGTTTGGAACGCGGCCTCGGGGTCCTCGGTGTCCATCTCGTAGAAGTGCATGAACCGCGGGTCGCCGCCGGTGACGTTCTCGTACGGCGTGATCATCGTGTAGCCGGGGACCGCGACCTCGGCGATGTGGCGGAGGTGGACGAAGTCGCCCCAGTCCCGTAGCGCCCGCGCGTCGGCCGGGTCGCGCGGCGAGATCAGCACGAGCGACAGCCCGATCGTGGGCCGTCCGGTGAGCCGGCCCTGGCCGGGGCGGGAGTGATGACGGAAGTGGTGGCCGGTGACCCCGGGTGCCGGCTCGGGCGCGCGGAAGCTGGCGCCGACCTCGTAGACCGCGAGGTGGTCGAACTCCGGCATCCGTCGCGGGAGATCGTCGCGGTCGCGGCGCTCGTTCGCCCACCAGGTCGCGCGGTCGACCCCCGGTGTCGCGAGCAGGGTGGGGACGCGGTCGGCGACGTACTCGGCGACCGGCCGGTCGGTCATCTCCAGGTACAGCCCGGGCGTGACGCGGTCCTCCACCGGTGGGATGCTACGGCGCGTCAGGCGTCGAGGTGCAGGAGCGCGGCGGGGTTCGTGCACGCCATCCGGCGGAGGTCGGACTCGGGGAGGCCGGCCGCGAACAGTACATCGGCATAGGTCTGCAGGCCAGCGGCCGGCGGCTCGTTGATCGCCTGGCCGAAGTCGGTCGCGAGCGTCACGCGCGCCACGCCGACGGCCGCGATGCACGCGAGCAGGTCGGCGATCGGCCGGGTCGCGAGCGCGCCGATGCACGTGAGCGCGCACAGCTCGACGTGCGCGCCGAGCGCGGCGAGCTCCGCACACTGCGCGACGTCGAGGTTCGGGCCGGCGAGCTCCTCCATCGCGTGGGTGACGAGGACCGGGCCGCGTCCCGCGAACGCCCGGGTGACGGCGACGTGCTCGAGCGCGCTCACGTGACCGGTCGCGAGCACGGCGTCGTGCTCGGCGACGAGGCCGAGGATCTCGTGGGTCGCGGCGCTGACCTCACCGTCGGCGTCGAGGATGCTGATGCCCGGGCCGGGGATGCCGAGCTGCGCGGCGACGCCGTTGGCGACGTCCTGCGCGCTGCTGAGGGTCGGGAGCCACACGACCCGCGCGCCGAGCCGCAGCGCGGTCTCGACCGCGGCCGCGTTGAGGCCGCCGACCTCCCGGTCGCAGCAGATGCCGCCGAAGACGCGGGTGGTGGCCACGAGCGGATCGAGCGCGGCGGCGAGGCCGGCACTCGGCGTGTCGTGGCTCTTCAGCACGATCGCGGCGTGGCCCGCGGCGGCGGCCTGCCGCGCCGCCTCCAGCCCGGTGACCGACCGCGCCCGGTGGGGGTCGGGGCCGAAGTGCGCGTGGAGGTCGGCCGCCCCGGTCAGATCGACGCTCACGCCGCCATTCAAGTCCGGATCAGGTCTCCACGGTGGTGAGGTCGGCACCGAAGACGATCTCACCGTCGAAGTGGGCCGCGGCGAGCGCGACCCACTCCGATTCGGTGCCCGGGAACGGCGCGGGGACGGGATGGGTCAGCACCAGCGTGCGGACACCCGCGCGCGCCGCGGTCTGACCGGCCTGCTCGAGGCTCGAGTGGTAGTCGTGGATGTCCTGGAGCCGGGGCGAGGGGATCGACCGCACGAGCTCCGCGTTGATCACGGTCTGCACGTACACGTCGGCGCCCGCGCAGACGCGGTCGAGTCCGTCGCAGGGCACCGTGTCACCCGCGATCGCGACGACCGCGCCCTCGTGCTCGATGCGGAACGCGGTCGTCGGCGCGACTGGGCGGTGGTCGCTCGGTGCCACGACGAGCCGGACCCCGAGCTCGTCCAGTACGACGCCGTCGTACGCCTCCGTGACGATCACGCCCGGATCCCAGCTCAGATCGTCGTGGTGGGCGCGGCGGTAGCCGATGTCGTCGGTGAGCATCGTGAGCACCCGGTCCACGTAGGTCTGCGTGCCGGGCGGGCCGATCACCGGCAGCGGGCTCTCGACCGGCGACATCGCCCACCGGGTCGTCACGAGGTCGTTGAAGTCGGTGGTGTGGTCCGAGTGCAGGTGCGTCAGCACCACGTGGTGGAGCATCCCGGGAAAGAGGCCGGCGGCGGCGAGGCGCATGAGCACGCCCCGGCCGCAGTCGAACAGGAGGTTGAGCGGGCCGGCCTGGACGAGCGTGGCCGGTCCCGCGCGCTGGGCGTCGGGGATGGGCGAGCCGGTCCCGAGCAGCGTGACCTTCATGACGTGAACGGCTGAGTGAGCCGCGGCTCGGGGTCGCCCTTCGTGGCGATCAGGACGGCCTGCTCGATGGCGGCGTCGCGGTGCGCGTGGGCCTCGAGGTAGCCCGGGTACTCCACGAGCCCAAGGAAGGCCGCGCGCGACGGGTACCAGACCGCCACGACCTCGTCGTAGGTGTCGTGGTCGCAGCCGATCACGGTCTCCGCGGCGTCGGCGGCCCAGAGGATCTCGCCGCCGACGCTCTTGATGGCCGCGTACGCGACGGCGCCGTAGCGCAGATACGCCTCGCGCCCGCTCACGTCGGCGTCGGCGTCGGCAGTGCCGGCCGGGTACTGGGCCCGGTCGCGGTAGCGGTTGAGGTTGAGCATCACGACGGGGGACGGGTCCTCGGCGCCGATCGCGGCCGTGGCCGCGAGCCGCTCGTCGGTGGGGGTGACGTGGTCGGGCATGGATTCCCCTTCAGGCGGTGAGCAGGGCGTGCAGGGTGCGGACGGTGAGCGCGCGCACGCGGGCGCGCGCGTGCCCGGCGACGGTGCGGAGCTGGTCGATGTGCTCGAAGCTCGTGGCGGCGTCGAGCGCGTCGACGAGCTCGGTGCGCTCACGACCGCGGTGCATCGCCAGCTCGGGTGCGAACTGCGCCTCGACCTGCTCGCGGAGGAGCCGCCGACGGCGCGCGAACCAGCGGGCGACGCTCGGCGCGCGTGCCTCGACGCGCCGGCCTGCCTCCGACGCGACCGCGGCCGCGTCGTGGATCCGCAGGCGCTGCTCCACGAGGGCGCCGATGCGGCGGTCGAGCGATCCGCTCGGCCTCGGCGGTTCGTACACCGGCCGGATCCGCTCGATCTGGCGCTCCACCGCCTCGGCCGCGAGCGTGTCGAGGTCGTCGAAGTAGCGGAACACCGAGCGCTCGGACACGCCGGCGCGGGCGGCGATGCGCGCGGCGCCGGGTTGCGACTCGCCCTCGTCGAAGTACGCGAGCAGCGCGGCGACGACGAGCTCGCGACCGCGCTCGGAGCGCAAGCGGCGCCGGTCGACCGGCGTGGGGTCGGTCTCGCCGGGGTCCTGCTCGGCCGCTGCCACCGCCGGACCCTAAGTTTTGACAGTCAGACTGTCAAGAGTTTGCGGAGCGCTCCCGTCCGACGATCGCCACGAACGAGACCATCTCGCCGGGATAGCCCCCGAGGTTGTGGGTCAGCGCGAGCGAGCGGTCGTTGGCGATCCGGCGGTCATCGGGTGCCTCGCCGCGCAGCTGCAGCCAGGCCTCGAACAGCATGCGGAGGCCCGATGCGCCCACCGGGTGTCCGAAGGCCTTCAACCCGCCGTCGGGGTTCACCGGGAGCTCGCCCTCGAGGTCGAACACGCCGGCCTGGATCTCCTTCCACGCGGTGCCCCGCACGGCGAAGCCGAGGTCCTCCATGATGAGGAGCTCGGCCGGGGTGAAGCAGTCGTGCACCTCGGCCATGGCGAGCTCGTGGCGGGGGTCGGTGATGCCCGCCTGCGCGTACGCGTCGCGGGCGCTCGCCTCGACCTCGGGGAAGTGGGTGTAGTCGTACTCCGGGTCGATGAGACCGGATCCGTTCCCGGCGACGAACGAGAGGGCCTTGATGTAGATCGGGCGGTCCGTGTAGTGGTGGGCGTCCTCGGCGCGCACGACGATCGCGGCCGCGGCGCCGTCCGCGACGCCCGCGCAGTCGAGGATGCCGAGCGGTCCCGCGACGCGCGGCGACGCGCAGATCGTCTCCATGCTCATCTCGCGCCGGAACTGCGCCCGCGGGTTGCGTGCGCCGTTGTGGTGGTTCTTCCATGCGATGCGTGCCAGCACGCCCTTCAACTCGTCCTCGTCGACGCCGTACTTCTGCGCGTAGGCGGGTGCGACCATCGAGAACATCGCGGCCGCGGTGAGCGTGCGCGCGGTGCCGTCGTTCGGGATCGGGAACGCGTTGAGTCCCGCGTAGCCGCTGTCCTTCACCTTCTCGGCGCCGACGGCCATCGCGACGTCGTAGGCCCCGGACGCGACGGCATAGGCCGCCTGGCGCAACGCCTCGGAGCCGGTGGCGCAGAAGTTCTCGACGCGTGTCACCGGCTTGTTGTCGAGCTGGAGGGGCCGGGCCAGCGTGATCCCGCTCATGCCGCTCTGCGCGGTTCCGAACCAGTAGGCGTCGACGCCGTCGCGGTCGACGCCGGCACCGGCGAACGCCTGCTCCGACGCGTCCACCAGGAGGTCGTCGAGGCCGCAGTCGAACCGCTCGCCGAACGCGGTGCAGCCCATCCCGACGATCGCCACCCGATCCTTGATCCCGTGCGATCCCATCTCTCAGTCCTCTTGCTCCTGCGGAGCGGGCCGGACGGGCCACGCTCCGCTGTCAGGGCGGCCGCAGCCGCGTGCCGGTCCCGCTCCGCTCATGATCGATCTCCAGTCCGGACCGGGCGTGCCTTCCAGAAGTAGTCGTGGATCCCGTCGGCCGTGAACAGCCGGCGGAACGTCATCTCGACGCGGTCGCCGATGCGGACGTCGGTCGCGTCGACGTCGGTCAGCTCGACCGGGAACCGACCACCGCCGTCGAAGTCGACGACGGCGAACACGATCGGCGGGCTCGGTGAGTACGAGAGCCGGTCGATCGTGAACGTGACGATGGTGCCGCCGACGTCGGCCATGGGTGCCGGCTCCATGTCGTCGAGCGTGCCGCCGGACATCGAGACGCGGGCGGGGGGCAGGTGCAGCGCGCCGCTGGTGCGGTCGCGCGATCCGACGAAGCCGAACTTCCAGTCCTCCGAGCGGCCGGCGGCCGACGACGAGACGCGCGCGGGCTCGGGCCGGCGCGGGGGCTCGACCGTCACCATCTGTCGCCACGCGAGGAACTTGCCGTACGGCACGTCGCCGCCGCCGGCGATCTGGTCGGCGACCGGGCGTGCCGGTCGGTGGCGCGTGACGGCGTCGGTGGTGCGGAACAGCAGCACGTCGGCGCCGTCGGCGAGCATGACGAGCGCGAGCACCTCGCCGGGTTGCGCCCCCTCGAGCATCGACGCCAGCAGCAGGCCCGGGTGGGCGGTGCCGGTGGTGCCGACGGAGGCCGAGAGGTCGTCGACCACGGCGCCGTCGTCGACTCCGAGCTTCCTCGTCAGTGCCTTCACCGAGCGGGCGTGCATGCCGGCGACCGCGACCCGATCGACGGCACCCGGGTCCAGCTCCGCGGACTTCAGCGCGGCCTGCCACGCCTGCTCTCCGAGCGGGACGTACTTGGTCTCGCCGAAACGCTCCTCCCACACCTTGGACCGCCGGTCGCCCGGGGTGCGCCACCGGTCGACGAACTCGTCGGTCGCGGCCCCGGCGCCCAGGTACTCGGCGAGCACGGCGCCGTCGGTGCCGTCGCCGACGAGGAGGGCGGCCGCGCCGTCCCCGCCGGCGGACTCGTCCGGCCCGGTGGGCAGTCCGGTGCGGATGTCCGAGCTCACGACGAGCGTCGTGCCGGTGCCCTCGAGCGCGATGCGCAGCGCGCCGATCCCCGACCGGAGCGCACCCCCGAGGTCCAGCGCCGAGCCCTCCCGGTCGAGGCGCAGGGCCGCGTGGATCGCGGTCGCGTTCGTCTTGTCGAGGTAGGCGGGATCGGCGGTGGCGAACCAGACGGCGGTCGGTGTCGCCGTGCCGGCGGATCGCATGGCGATCCGCGCGGCCTCCACGCCCATGGTGGTGGTGTCCTCGTCGTAGGACGCGACCGACCGGGTTCCCTTGCCGCCGCCTGCACCGAAGGTCTTCGCGACGTCGGCCCGCTGCAGCCGCCGGAACGGCACGTACCCGGCAGCACTCAGAATCCCGCGCATCCCTTGTCCTCCTGGCCCTACGGACCGGGCCGGACGGGCCATGCTCGGCTGACCGACCGGCTGCAACCGCGTGCTCGTTCCGCTCCGCGCATCGGGCGGATCCTAGGGCCGACCCTAGAGTGGGCGTTCCATGCGACTCGGCGACGTGGCCAACGCGGACGCGCAACGGTACGGCAAGCCGCTCGACGGGGTCCGCGTGCTCGCGGCCGAGCAGATGCAGTCGCTCCCGTACGCGACCCAGCTCCTCGCCCGCCTCGGCGCGGACGTGGTGAAGGTCGAGCACCCCACGAGGGGGGAGTCCGGGCGGGGATCCTCGCCCGCGATGACGGACCCCGACGGGAGGGTCGTCGGCGCGACCTACCTGCGCAACAACCTCGACAAGCGCAGCATCGGGATCGACCTGCGCAGCGAGGAGGGGCGCGACCTGTTCCTGGCGCTCGCGCCCCGGTTCGACGTGGTCGCGGAGAACTTCAAGGCCGGCACGATGGACCGGATGGGCCTCGGGTACGACGCCGTGGCCGCGGTCCACCCGCGGGCGGTCTACGTGTCGATCTCGGGCTTCGGCAACACGGGTGGATCCCCGTACCGCGAGTGGCCGGCGTACGCGTCGGTCGTGGAGGCGATGTCGGGGATCTACGACTGGAAGGCCGGACCGGACCGGCCGCCGGTGACGATCCCGGTCGGAGCGCTCGGCGACATCAGCTCGGGCCTGTTCGCGGTCATCGGGGTCCTGAGCGCGCTCCGCCATCGGGAGCGGACCGGCGAGGGCCAGTACGTGGACATCGCGATGCTCGACGCGACGCTCGCGATGACCGACGTCGTCACGAACTTCTGGTCGCTCGGCGTGCGGCCCGAGCCCGACAAGGCGCTCGAGGTGATCTGCGAGGGATTCCGCGCGTCGGACGGCTACGTCGTGACCCAGATCGTGCGCGAGCCCCAGTTCGCTGCGCTCGCGAAGCTGATCGGCCGCCCCGAGTGGGTCGACGACCCACGGTTCGCGACGCGCGCCGGATGGGGACCGCACCTCGAGTCGGTCATCCGGCCCGCGGTCGACGCGTGGGCGTCGCAGCGGACGAAGCTCGAGGCCGCGCAGGCGCTCACCGAGGCCGGGATCGCGGCCGGTCCGAGCAACCACGCCCCGGACGTGATCGCGGATCCGCACGTCGCCGCGCGTCACATGCTCGTCGAGATGCCCCGCACCGACGGGGTCACCGAGCCGGTCCTGATCCCCGGCAACCCGGTCAAGCTCTCCAAGGTCGCCGAGGGCCCCGAGACGCGCGTGCCGTGGGTGGGCGAGCACACCGCGGCGGTGCTTGCCGACGAGCTCGGCATCGACGATGCCAGCCTCGCGGACCTGCGCCGCCGGGGCGTCGTGGCCTGACGCCGTGCTGCACCCGTAGGATCTGACGACCCGTCAGATCTCTCCGGCGCCACCAGGAGCACGTGTGGACTTCGAGTTCTCAGCCGACCAGCAGGCCTTCGCCGCCGAGGTGCAGGAATTCCTCGACGCGAGCGACGACCCGGACGTGTTCGACGTCACCCGCGAGAACATGGCCCAGATCGTCGACACCCCGAAGCGCCGGGCGTTCATGGCGAGCCTGGGGGCCAAGGGCTGGCTCGGGCTGACGTGGCCAGAGGAGTACGGCGGATCCGCGGGAGAAGGGGTCTACGAGTTCCTGCTGAACGAAGCGCTCGCCGGCCGGGGTGGGCCCCAGATCGGCAAGGGCGTGGGCATCATCGGCAAGACCCTGATCGCCCACGGCAGCGACTTCCTCAAGCGGGAGTTCCTGCCGATGATCCTGCGCAACGAGGTCGAGTTCGCGGTCGGCTACAGCGAGCCCAACGCCGGCTCGGATGCTGCGTCGATGCGGCTGAAGGCGGTCCCGGCCGAGCGCGACGGCAAGACCGGGTGGCTGCTCAACGGTCAGAAGACCTGGACGACCTCCGCGCACTTCGCCGAGTGGTACTGGCTCGGCACCCGCACCGACCCGAACGACAAGCACCGCGGCATCACCCTCATGCTCGTGCCGCTCGACCAGCCCGGCATCACGATCAACGCGATCAAGACGATGGGCGGCGCGCCGATGGGCGACGAGCGCACCAACGAGGTCTTCATCGAGGACGTCTTCGTGCCCGACGAGTACGTCGTCGGCGAAGTCGGCCGCGGCTTCCAATACATCTCGCAGGCGCTCGACCTCGAACGCTTCACCATGTTCACGTTCTCCCCGATCAAACAGCGGCTCGACCTGCTGTGCGAATACGTGAAGATGGCTGAGCGCGACGGCGAGCCGCTCCGCGAAGACCCTGTCATCCGCCGCGAGATCGCGCGGCTCGCGACCGACGCCGAGGTCGCACGCGTCCTCGGGCTGCGGGTCGTCGCGGAATCGATGAAGGCGGAGGAGACCCCGGGCGCGCCACCGCCGACGGTCGCGTCGTCGCAGTACAAGCTCTTCGCTACCGAGTTCTCACGTCGGCGCGCGAGCGCGTCGATGGACCTCGCCGGTCCGGGCAGTCAGCTCCGGGTCAAGACCCCCGAAGCGCCGATGGAAGGTCGGGCGGAATCGACCTACCGATACACGGTGATCGACACCATCGGTGGCGGGTCCTCGGAGATCCAGAAGAACGTGATCGCCCGCCGCGGCCTCGGCCTCCCGAAGAACTTCTGATCCGTCCGATGTCGGCTGCCCTGCTCGACGGGATCACCGTGCTCGACCTCGCGAGCGTGGGTCCGGCCGCGCGCACGTCGCGCTGGTTGGCCGATTACGGCGCGCGGGTGATCAAGGTCGGCCCGCCGCCGAAGCACGGGAAGGCCCAGATCACACCGCCGTTCTACGCCTACGGCGGGCACCGGGGCATGCAGCGGATCCTGCTCGATCTGAAGACGGACACCGGCGTCGAAGCGTTCCTGCGCTTGGCCGCCACCTCCGACGTGGTGATCGAGAGCTTCCGACCGGGGGTCGTGGATCGGCTCGGCATCGGGCCCGATGCCGTGCACGGGCGCAACCCGGGCGTCGTCTACTGCTCGACGAGCGGGTACGGCCAGACCGGGCCCCGATCCCAATGGGCGGGCCACGACCTGAACTACCTCGCGGTCGGTGGCTACCTCGACTGCTCGGGTCGCGATCCCGAGGGTGGTCCGGCCCTGCCCGGTGCCACCATCGCCGACAGCGCCGGTGGCGGGATGCAGGCGGTGATCGCCATCCTCGCGGCGCTCGTCGCGCGCAACGCGAGCGGTGCGGGCACGACCCTCGACATCTCGATCGCTGACGGCGTGGTCGCGCTGATGTCGCTGAACGTCGACGAGTACCTCGCGACCGGCGACGTGCCCGGACCGCGCCACAGCCTGTTGACCGGGCGGTACGCCTGCTACGACGTCTATCCCTGCGGCGACGGGCGCTGGATCGCCGTCGGTGCGATCGAGCCACACTTCTACGCCAACCTCTGTCGGGCCCTCGGTGCCGAGCGGTGGATCGACCATCAGCACGACGACGCCGTGCAGGAGCAGATCCGGGCTGATTTTCGCACCGCGCTGGCGCCGAAGTCTCGTGACGAGTGGGTCGCGATGCTCGGCCCCGCCGATACCTGTGTGTCCGAAGTCGCCGCGGTGCCCGATGTCGTGGCTGATCCGCACTTCCGGGCCCGCGACGTGTTCGTGACCGCCGAGCGACCCGACGGCGAACCGTTCGAGCAGGTGGGATGGCTCTTGGCCGGCGCGGATCGCGACCAGGCGGGGCCGACCGTGCGGGAACCGACCTTCGACGACACCGCGGTGGTGCTCGCCGAGGCCGGATTCACGCCGGCTGAGATCGCGACCGTGCGCGGAGAGGAGTTGTGATGGCCGAGGCCACGTTGCCGCCCGAGGTGGAGTCCCTCATCGGAGTCGTGCAGTACGAGGAGACCGGCGAGTTCCCCGTCGAACGCGGCTACGTCTGGACCACGTGCGCGTCGGTCGAGACCGGCAATCCGCTGTATTGGGATGATGCGGTGGCCGAGGCGATCACCCACGGCCCCATCGCGCCGCCGACGATGCTCTCG
>CAZXCB010000096.1:0-11735 GCA_964639075.1 uncultured Bifidobacteriaceae bacterium
TGAGCTGCGCGATGTGCCCACCCTCGAGCCCCTCGATCACGTACATCTCCCACAGCGGTCGGGTGCGGTCGAGGTGGCGGGCCGCGATGCGGACCGCGAGCTCGGCGAGCTGATGACGATCGCCCGGCGGCGGCACCGCGATGTGTCGCAGGTGGAAGTCGAGGTCGAAGTCGGGGTCCTCGATCCAGTACGGGTGGTCGAGCCCCATCGGGACGTCGACGAGGCGCCGACGGAACGGCGGTACCAGGTGCAGCCGCGATTCGACGAGGGCGCGGACGTCCTCGTAGCCGACCGGGTGCGGTGCCGTGTCCGGATCGAAGACCGCCAGCGACGCGACGTGCCCGTACATGGTGGGCCCTTCGAGCCGCAGGAAGCTGCTGTCGAGGCCGGTGAGCTGCTTCATGCCGGTCGGCTCCTTCGCTCGAGCGCCGTGGCGCACCGGCCGCGGGAAGCCGCCACGGTACCGGGGTTGTACCCTTCCCTGCTCGTGAAGCTGGTCCGCCGCCTCGTGCAGGCCGTCGTCGTCACCGCGATGGTCGTGGTCCCCGCCGCCTGCGGCTCGCCGATCTACGTCGCGTCGTGTCAGAAGAAGCTCGTGAGCTCCAGCGCGGGCCCCATCACGGACGCGAACCTCACCGAGATCTCGGGCATCCACGTCGGCGTGCGCAACCCGTCGACGTGGTGGGTGCACAACGACTCCGGCGACTCCGCGCGCGTCTTCGCGCTCGACGCGACCGGCACCACGCGTGGCACGTACACGTTCGGCGGCGCGGCTGCCGTCGACTGGGAGGACATGACCGTCGTGCCCGGCCCGGCACCGGGCAGCGGCACGATCTACGCGGCCGACATCGGCGACAACCCCGGCACGCGGACCGAGATCCAGCTCTACCGCGTCGACGAACCTGTCGTGCCCGCGTCCGGAACCGCACCGACGGACACGCTCACCGGGGTCGAGACGTTGCACCTCACGTACCCGGACGGTCCCCACGACGCCGAGACGTTCATGATCGATCCGGTCACCAACGACGTGATCGTCGTGACGAAGCTCCTCACCGGAGGGACCGTCGGCGTGTACCGCGCCGCCGGACCGCTCACCGCGGGCAGCACCACACAGCTGACCCGTGTCGCCGACCTCGCGTACCCGACCGGGCTCGCGAACGCAGTCACGGGCGGCGACGTCAGCGCCGACGGCCTCACGGTCGCCATCCGGAGCTACGGCGCGATCCGCGTCTACACGCGGGCGAAGAGCAAGGCGCTCTGGACCGCGCTCGCGGCGCCGGGATGCGCCGCGACGGTGCCCGCGGAGGTGCAGGGCGAGGCGATCGGCTTCAACGCCACCGGCTCGTCGTTCACGACCGTGAGCGAGGGTGCGAGCCAGTTCCTCCACTCCGCGTCGGTCGCGTCGAGCTGACGCGAGGATCCGGCCCGAGGACGCGCGCCCGGTTCAGCTCTCCGACTTCGCCGTCGGCCTCCAGAAGACGGCGAGCAGCGCGACCGCACCACCGCCACCCGCGACCGCCGCGACCAGGATGCCCTTCCAGCCCCACAGCCAGGACGAGGTGATCTCGTAGTCGATCGCCCACTTGCCCGCGCCGATGCCCGCGAGCGCGAGCCCGCTCAGCAACAGCGTGAGCACGTACTCGTAGCCCTCGCCGGGCCGGAAGATGAAGAACCCGTTCTTCAGGTGGTTGGTGATCAGCGCGACCAGCATCACGCCGATCACGCCCGCGGCGGCGAGCGGTTGCAGGAAGCCGACGATCAGCATCGCCCCGCAGACGAGCTCGGTGACGCTCGCGGTCCACGCGTGGAGGATGCCCGGCTTCATGCCGAGCGACTCGAACCATCGGGCCGTGCCCGCGATCTTGCCGCCGCCCCAGATGTGGTTGTAGCCGTGGGCGATCATCACGACACCGACCGCGATCCGCAGGATGAGGATCCCGGCGTCGATGCCTTCGTAGTTGTGCACGGCGGCGCCTCCTGGGTGCTCGGTCGCGGCGAACCTACCGTCTCACCGGCCCTCCGACCGTGGACCGCAGGGATGCGCGACCGCGGCGGGCGCGCCGCGTACCGTGCGAGACCCCGTCGCCGACCGGAGGATGGCCGTGGACCTCGCACCGATGCCCGTCACCTGTCCCCGTTGCGGCTCGGCCGTCGAACAGCGCTTCTACGGGCCGTGTGCGGGGTGCGTGACCGAGTTGCGCACGAGGTTCGACGCGGTCGCCCGGGACGTCGAGGTCGCCGAGTACGTCCCCAAGATGAACGTGACCCCCAACGCCGTCGCCACCAAGGAGTGAAGCCGATACCCTGACGCAGACGTCAGGTTGCGCGACCCCGGGGGGACCCATGCGGACCGAGGACATGATCCTGGTGAGCGTCGACGATCACGTCGTCGAACCGCCCACCCTCTTCGACGCCCACCTGCCCGAGAGGTGGAAGGACGCGGCGCCCAGGAGCGTGCACCGCGACGGCATCGACGTGTGGGAGTTCGAGGGGAACGTCATCCCCAACATCGGGCTCAACGCCGTCGCCGGCCGTCCGCCCGAGGAGTACAACATCGAGCCGACGTCCTACGACATGATCCGCGCCGGGTGCTACGACATCCACGAGCGCGTCAAGGACATGAACCGCAACGGCGTGCTCGGCTCGATGTGCTTCCCGAGCTTCGTGCAGTTCTGCGGACAGCTGTTCTCCAAGTCGAGCGACCTCGACACCGCGATCCACCTGTTGCGCGCGTACAACGACTGGCACATCGACGAGTGGTGCGGCACCTATCCGGGGCGCTTCATGCCGTTGTCGATCCCGCCGATCTGGGACCCAGAGCTGATGGCCGACGAGGTCCGACGCGTCGCGAAGAAGGGCTGCCACGCGGTCACGTTCTCGGAGAACCCGTACAAGCTCGGTTGGCCGCACATCTTCGGCGACCACTGGGACCCGTTCTTCGCCGCGTGCGAAGACGAGGGCACCGTCATCTGCCTGCACATCGGGTCGTCGTCGACGCAGATCGAGATCGCGCCGGGCGCGCCGATCGACGTGATGATCACGCTCACGCCGCTCAACACGATGCAGGCCGCGACCGACCTCGTATGGAGCCCGGTGTTGCGCAAGTTCCCGAACCTGCAGTTCGCGCTCAGCGAGGGCGGCACCGGCTGGATCCCGTACTGGCTCGAGCGCCTCGACTACGTGTACCACCAGCACCGGTTCTGGACCCACCAGGACTTCGGCGACGCGCTGCCGTCACAGGTCGCGCGGGACCACTTCTCGTTCTGCTTCATCAGCGACCGCAGCGGCGTCGAGCAACGCGACGCGATCGGTGTCGACAGCATCACGTGGGAGTGCGACTATCCACACTCGGACTCGAGCTGGCCGCACTCCCCCGAGTCGCTGACCAAGCAGCTCGCGGGCATCGACGACGCCGTCGTGAACAAGTTCACCCACGAGAACGCGATGCGGATCTACCGCTACGACCCGTTCTCGGTGATCTCGAAGGAGCAGGCGACCGTCGGCGCGCTCCGCGCCCAGGTCACCGCCTGAGTCGTCCCGCACAGCTGGGCGAGCGCGTCGGGATGCCGCCGCGCAGGAGATCCTCGACCGCGGCGAAGTCGTGGGCACGGAGCCAGAGGCGCAGGAGGTGTCGCCGCCGGGCCGGATCGGGATCGTCCTCGTAGGCCTCGCGGCTGTGGAGGATCACCGAGTTGTTCAGCCACTGGATGTCGCCGGGCCGGAAGTCCATCTCCACGTGGAAGGCCGGGTCGTTCGCAATCGCCTCGATCTGCTCCATCGCCTCCACCTGCCGCTCGGTGAGGCGGGGGGCATCGGCGTGACGTTGCGCGTCGCGGATGTACCAACCGATGTAGAAGAAGCGCGGCCGGCCGTCGACGTCGTGGAGCACCGGCAGCTCGTAGAAGGGGTGCTCGCCCGGTGACTCCTCGCCGTTGCGATCCCACGGCATCGCCGCGTAGAGCGTGTCGACCAGCGTGGGGTCGCGCCGCAACAGCTCGTTGTAGACCGCTGCCGCGCTCACGATCCGGCTCTCGCCGCCGCGTCGTGCGCGACGGAGGCACAGCAGACCGATGACGTCCGCGCCGTCGGTGTGGAAGTCTTGGCGCGCGTTGGTGCGGTAGAGCCGGACCTCGGGACCGGTGCGCGCGACCCGCTCGTCGATGACGTGGCCCAGGGTGGTCCCGGCCGCGTCCTGACTCACCGGAGTGCCGAGGTGGAGGCCGAGCCCGACGTACGCGAGCTCGATCTCATGCTCGGTCAACTCCTCGACGGGGAACCCGCGCACGAGGGCGAACCCGCGACCGTCGCGCAGCTCCCGGGACCACGCCGCGAGGCGCTCGCCGGTGCCCGTCGGCGCGAACGACTCCACGGTCAGCGTCTCGGGCGTCAGCCCTTCGCGTTGCGCCGCGCGGGCGGCGTCGACGATCGCAGCGCGCAGGCGCTCGTCGAGGACCTCGGTCCACGCGTCGGGCGCGCCGACGTCCGACGCGGTCCACACCGCGCCGGACGTGATGGGCTGGTGAGGCGTGTCGGCCACGGCGGTCAGCCGCAACAGCCGGTGGGCGCCGCGTCGGCAGTGGGCGCCGTGTCGCACGCGAACCCCTCGAGGTCGTCGTGCTTCACGTACCACTCCCACCGCTGACCGTCGGGTGCCTCGAGCCAGGTCTCGGTCTTCGCCGCGAAGCAGCAATTGGTGTCGGCCACCTCCGTGGTCTCGAGCCCGTCGGCACGCAGCCGGGTCTCCGCCGCGCTGACCTCGTCGGCCGACGCGACCTCGACGCCGAGATGGTTGATCGTGCCCGGCTCCCCCACGCCCGAGAAGAGCACGAGCTTAAGCGGCGGGCTGGCGATCGCGAAGTTGGCGTAGCCGGGCTTCACCTTCACCGGCCCGATCCCGAACATGCGGGAGTAGAAGTCGATCGCGGCGTCGAGGTCGTCGACGTTGAGGGCGAGCTGCAGGCGTCCGGTCTCGGGGGCTTCGAGGTCGGGGGCGAGCTGGTCGAGGTGGGTGGTCATGGTGCGCTCCGTTCGCTGGGCGTTCACCCGTCGTCCACTTGGCATCGACGGTGGTCTATGTATACTCCTCCCATCGACTATCGTCAATATCGACATTCATCGATGTGACCTGCGTCCTCCCGGGAGGCCTCCATGGACGTCAAGGAGATCACGAACTGCTGCGGACCGGTCCTCGCGGCTCCGCTCGGCGAGCACGAGGCCGAGGAGCTCGCGGCCGCGTTCAAGGTCGTCGCGGACCCGGTGCGGCTGCGGCTCCTGAGCCTCATCGCCGCCGCCGGCGAACGCTGCGCGTGCGACCTGGTCGCCCCGCTCGGCAAGAGCCAGCCGACCATCAGCCACCACCTGTCGGTGCTCACCGACTCGGGCCTCGTCCGGCGCGAGAAGCGCGGCAAGTGGGCCTGGTACTCCGTGGCGCCGGAGCGGATGCAGGTGCTGCGCGACGCGCTCGGCACTCCGGTCCCCGCGTGAGCGACGTGAGCGACGCCCCACGCGCAGCAGACTGCGGCGCGTGAGGGCGGAGCGGGGCCGGACCGGCCCGGCCCGCAGGGCCAAGAGGGCGAAGCGCGTGAACCCGCTCGCCCGGCGTGCGTTCGCCGAGCTGCTCGGGACCGCGTTCCTCGTTGCGGTCGTCGTCGGCTCGGGGATCATGGCCGTCCGCCTCTCCCCGAACGACGTCGGACTCCAGTTGCTCGAGAACTCGATCGCGACCGGCGCGGGGCTCGTCGCGTTGATCCTCGCGTTCGGTTCCGTCTCCGGCGCCCACTTCAACCCGGTGGTGAGCCTGGTGGACTGGCGCCTCGGCGGGTTGAGCGGGCGCGAGCTCGGCGTGTACTCGGCCGCGCAGGTCGTCGGCGCGTGCCTCGGCTGCATGGTCGCCAACGTGATGTTCGAGATCGACGCGATCGACGTGTCGACGAAGGTCCGCAGCGGGTCCGGCGTCTTCGTCGCCGAGATCGTGGCGACGCTCGGGCTCCTGCTCGTGATCATCGGATCCGGCCGCAGCAATCACCGGTCGACGCCGTTCGCCGTCGGCGCCTACATCGGCGCCGCGTACTTCTTCACCAGCTCCACGAGCTTCGCGAACCCGGCGGTCACGATCGGCCGGACGCTCTCCGACACGTTCGCGGGGATCGCGCCGGAGAGTGTTCCGGCGTTCGTCGGCGCGCAGTTGATCGGCGCGCTCGTCGGGCTCGGTGTGATCTTGCTGCTGTTCCCGACCGTCGACGCCGACGACGTCGTCGTCCCGCACGAAGCGGAGCTCTCGTGACCGACCGCCCGACCGTTCTCTTCGTCTGCATCCACAACGCGGGACGATCGCAGATGGCCGCCGCGCTCCTCGAGCGGGCTGCGGCGGGACGGATCGACGTGCGCTCGGCGGGCAGTGAGCCGGCCGAGTCCTTGAACCCGGCCGTGGTCGCGGTGATGGCCGAGATCGGGATCGACCTCGGCGCCGAGCAGCCGAAGCGCCTGACCCAGGACGCGGTCCGGCAGGCCGACGTCGTGATCACGATGGGCTGCGGGGACGCGTGCCCGATCTTCCCGGGCAAGCAGTACCGCGACTGGGAGCTCACGGATCCGGCCGGCCTCGTGGTCGAGGAGGTGCGCCCGATCCGGGACGAGATCGACGCCCGGGTCCGCGCGCTCGTGACCGAGCTCGTCGGCTGATCAGGAGACGGTGCGGGCCCGGTGCTTGAGCTCGGGCACGAGACCGGCCCGGGCCAGCATCCGCACGGCGCGTTCCGCCGCGACGTCGATCACCAACGCGTCGCCGGGCTCACGGCTCGTCACGAACGAGACGACACAATCGTCGCAAGCAGCGCTCGCCTGCATCACGCACTCCGAACAGTCGATCCTCACCCCACCACCCTCGCACGAGGGTGTGACACAGCCGACGGCCGTCCCCGCCCCGGTGCCCAACCTGCGCCACTTCCCCGCGCTATTCGCGGGCAAGTGGCGCAAGAACGGCGCTGGCGCGCGCTCGATCCGCGAGTGCGGCGCGGAGGGCGGAACACAGGAGTGCTCCTCCCGACCGCAGGTCCGAGTTGACCGCGGTCACCGGAAGCCAGCCGGCCACGATCATGCGGTGCCGACGCTCCGAGTCTCTGCTCGTCGCAACGCGGCCCGTGTGGAACTCGTCGGAGTCGTACTCGATGGCGATCCTGGCGTCGGGATAAGCGAGATCCACGGTACCGAGCTTCCGCCCGCGGTGGTACACGACGAACTGGCGGGCCGGTTCGGGCAACCCGCGAGCCCTGATCACCTGCAGCATGAGCGTCTCCCGCTCGCTGTCGGTCGGCGGCGTTCTCGGTGTTCGTGCCTGCACGAGATCACGGAGCTTGCGCACTCCGGGACGACCTCGACGTGCGTATCGCCGGAGCAGGTCATCGAGATCCCCGATGGTGGTCAGATCTCGCCGGAGCGCGTTCTCGAACGCCGACTCGAGCACCGGTCGCGACACCGTGGCGGAGAGCTGCAGCAACGTCAACGCCGGGCTCGCCACGGGAATCTCGTCGACCGTCACCACGTCGAGCGACGTCCAGTGAGAGGACTCGTGCACGACGATGTCTTCGTGATGCGCACGTCGCCAGCGCGGGCAGGTGATCGCGACTTCGCGGCGACCACCAGGGATCCCGTGAAGCGCCGCCGCCGCCCGATGTGACGCGAAGGCTCGCGACCCGGCCGCGAAACACGCTGCCAGTAGGTCGCCTTCCCAGGTGCGCGGCGCACCTACGAACCGGTAGACGCCTCGGTGTACCCGCACGATCTCGTCGCTTCGGAGCGCGAACTCGATCTGGCGGTCGTCAAGCCCCTCCGCCGACGCGTCGCGGGCCCCGAAGACCCCGTGGTGGCTGGCCGCGAACGGTGCAATCCGCTTCATGCGGTCGGACTCTGCCCGAACGGTGTGACAACGGCAGGTGCACAACCGTTCCGGCGCCACTTACCCGCGCTATTCGCGGGTAAGTGGCGCCAGAACGGGATGCGCGACAGCGTTCAGGCGCGGCCGGCGGACTCGGCCTCGGACCAGAGGTCGTCCCACGCAGCGAGGACCGCGTCGACCGTGATCGCGCGCATGCAGTCGGGATACCGGTCGTCGTGCTCGAAGCCGAGGTCGAGGTAGCCGTCGGGGACGACGGGCGACGCGACGCAGCGGGTGTGCGGCCCCAGCGGCCCCCATCGCAGGCCGCTCGTCGGTCCGTTGAGGGCGATCGTCGGCGTCCCGAGCGCCGCGGCGACGTGCATCACCCCCGTGTTCACGCTCACGACCCCGGACGCGAAGGCGAGCCACTCCAGGCTCTCGGGCCACTCGGTGCCGGCGGCGCTGCGGGCTCGGATCCCGCTCTCGCGCCACTGGTCGACGAGGCCCTGGGTGACCGACACGTCGCCGGGCCCGCCCGTGAGCACGACCTCGAGACCGCGCCGGTTCATCGCGACGGCGAGGGCGCGCCAGGACTCGCGCGGCCACGACCGTTCCTCGAAGTTGGCGCCGCCGGGCCAGAGGTGGAAGACCACGTACGGCTCGCGCAACGGCCGGGTCGCGTTCTCGGGCAGCGGGATCGTCGGCCGCGCGCCCGCCGCGATGCCGAGCGCGCCGAGGAGTCGCCGGTCGTTGTCGAGCTCGTGGTCGCGCCGGTGCTCGATCACGATGTCGTAGCCGTAGTGGCGGTGCTGACCGGGCGTGCGCCGGCCGATCGTCGACTTGGCCCCCGAGAGCATCGAGAGCACCGCGTCGTACCGGCGCCACGACGTGAGGTCGAGGATCACGTCGCAGTGCTCGTCACGCACCATCCGGACGGCGGTCGGGATCTTGCGGACCGGGAGCTCGACGACCGCGTCCGGATCGCTCAGCAGGCTCGCGAAGGCGGCGTTGTTCGCCGTGACGAACAGGATGATCCGGGCGTCCGGGCGCGCCGTGCGCAGGTCGCGGAGCACGGCCGAGGCGACGACCGTGTCGCCGATGCCGGCGGTCAGGAACACGCCGACGGTGTGCCACTCGGTCGGAACCGGACGGGCGCCCCGGAACCGTCGGCCGAGGCTCAGCACCGCCACCACCGGGATCCCGACGTAGCGGTCGAGGAACTTGAGGCGGGGATTGCCGCGGTCCGCTTGGAGCTGTGCCGGGCGCGCCATCGAGGCCAGTCTTGCAGCCGCGGGGCGGATCGGCGTGGCGCGGCGGTGGGCCAATAGGCTGGCCGACTCCATGGCCGTTCACCACGACACCTTCAGCCTCGACACCCACGGGGACGGCGAGGTCATCGACGTCACCGACCTCGCCGAGAAGGCGATCGCCAACAGCGGCATCGCCGAGGGCCTCGTCACCGTGTTCGTCGCCCACAGCACGTGCGGCGTCACGATCATCGAGTGCGAGCCGGGCTGCAACGCAGATCTCAACACGGTGCTCGAGCGGGTCGCGCCCGAGACCGACCGGTGGGAGCACAACGACCGCAACGCCGACACCAACGGCCACAGCCACGTGCGGGCGGGCATCATCGGCCCGTCGGTCACGATCCCCCTCGCCGCCGCCGAGATGGTGCTCGGCGTGTGGCAGCGGGTGATCTGCGTCGACTTCGACGACCGGGCCCGCACCCGCCGCCTCGTCGTCACCGTCCTCGGCGACTGAGCCGAGCGCCCACGGCCCCGAGCCGGAGTCCCCTGTCCGGGCGGTGCGCGCAACCGTCACGACGCCCGGCCGGCTCAGCGAAATGACCGAGCCGAACGCCCACGGCCTCGAGCGCCCGCGGCGCGAAACCCGGCGTCAGGCCGGGAGGGTCTCGATGCGGTCGTCGGTGGCGCCGCACCAGCGGCACGAGACGGACCGAACGTCCTCCGCGAGCACGTCGACCGACTCGACGTCGACGTCGCCCCCGACGGTGAAGTGACGGAACTCCTTCACCGTGCGCTCGACGATCACGTCGAAGCGGGTGAGGTTGCCGCAGCCGGCACAGCGGTAGCGCACCGGCGCCGTCGTCGTCTCCGCCATGACCGGGCATCCTACCGACGGCGCCCCGCCGACCGGTCCCCGCGCGGCGAACAGCCGTTCGGCTAGCGTCCGAACGCGTGTTCCCGTCCGTGCGTCAGGCCAGCTTCGACGACCTCGGCACTCCCCTCTCCGAGGTCACCTTCGTGGTCCTCGACCTCGAGACCACCGGCGCGTCCCCGAACGACTGCGCGATCACCGAGGTCGGGGCGGTCAAGTACCGCGGCGGCGAGCTGCTCGGCCGGTTCGAGACGCTCGTGAACCCGGGCGTGCCGATCCCGCCGTTCATCACGGTGCTCACCGGCATCACCGAGGCGATGCTCGTCCCCGCGCCCCGCATCGACGAGGTCCTCCCGCCGCTGCTCGAGTTCATCGGCGGCGCGGTGATCGTCGGGCACAACATCCGGTTCGACATCTCGTTCCTCGACGCCGCGCTCACCGCGCACGGCTACCCCGAGCTCGCACAGCGCCGCGTGGACACGTTGGGACTCGCACGTCGCCTCCTGCGCGACGAGGTCCCGGACCTCAAGCTCGGCACGCTCGCTCGGCACCTGCGCGTCTCGGTGTCACCGTGCCACCGCGCGTTCGCCGACGCCGCCGCGACCGCGGAGGTGCTGCACGCGCTGCTCGAGCGCGCCGGCACGTTCGGCGTCCTCGGCCTCGACGACCTGCTCGAGCTCCCCACGATGCGCGCCCACCCGTCGGCGAGCAAGCTGCGGCTCACCGCCCGCCTGCCGCGCCGCCCCGGCGTGTACCTGATGAAGGACCGGGGCGGCCGCGTCCTCTACGTCGGGAAGGCCACCAACCTGCGGGCCCGGGTGCGGTCGTACTTCAGCGGCGACGACCGCCGGAAGGTGCCCCAGCTGCTGCGCGAGACCGAGGCCATCGACTGGATCGAGTGCTCCCACGAGCTCGAGGCCTCGGTCCGCGAGCTGCACCTGATCCAGGATCTCGAGCCGCGCTTCAACCGGCACGGCAAGCGGTGGCGCTCGGCCGCCTACCTCAAGCTCACGCTCTCCGAGCGCTTCCCCCGCCTCACCGTCGTTCGCAGCGCGAAGGACGACGGCAACCTCTACCTCGGCCCGTTCGCCTCCACGCGAGCCGCCCAGACCGTGCGCGAGGCGGTCGAGACCGCGGCGCCCCTGCGCCGCTGCACCACGCGGATCGGCCGGAAGACCGCGCTCGTCGCCGACGCACCGTGCGCGCCGGCGCAGCTCGGCGTCGCGTGCTGTCCGTGCCGGGGACACACCCCGGAGCCCGAGTACGCGGCCGTCGTCGACCGCGTCCGGCGCGCGCTCTCGGGCGACGCGCCACTGCTCCTCGAGCCCCTCGAACGCCGCATGCACGCGCTCGCCGACCAGGAACGATTCGAGGAAGCCGCGCTCACCCGGGACCGCCTCGCCGCGCTCACCCGGGTCCTGCGCC
Source organism: uncultured Bifidobacteriaceae bacterium (assembly GCA_964639075.1). GTDB lineage: Bacteria > Actinomycetota > Acidimicrobiia > IMCC26256 > JAENVU01 > JAENVU01. The sequence goes on from CAZXCB010000096.1 coordinate 11,417, forward strand.
GCCGCCAGACGCTCACGTGGCTGTCCGCCAGCGGCCGGATGACGCTCGCCGTCGCCGACGGCGTCGTCGCGCTCGACGACGGCCGGCTCGTGCTCGGCGACCCCCAGCTCGCCCTCGGCCCCGCGCCGGACGTCACGACGACCGTGCCCGCGGTGCCCGCGCACCTCGACCGTCGGCGCGCCGACGAGCTGCTGATCGTCGCCCGCTGGCTCGAACGCGAGATCGGTGCCGGTCGCGCGCGCCTGCTCGACGTCTCCGGGGTGCCGGCCTCACCGAGCCGCGGCGCGCTGCCGCGCTACGAGCCCGCCTCGCGCCGCGG
>CAZXCB010000097.1:0-11727 GCA_964639075.1 uncultured Bifidobacteriaceae bacterium
GATTTTTCACGCGCGCTCATTGTGCTGATGTGGATGGTGGGCTTGGTGCTGCTGGTGGGCACCGTCCAGCTGGCCCGCACCGGGCTCCCGAGCGGCGTCAGCTCCCGAGGCCACCCATCCCCGGTTCCGGACGCAGCGTCGGGAACAGGATGACCTCGCGGATCGACGGCGTCCCGGTGAGCAGCATCACCAACCGGTCGATCCCGAGCCCGAGCCCGCCCGTGGGCGGCATGCCGTATTCGAGGGCGCGCACGTAGTCGAGGTCGATGTCACCCGCCTCGACGTCGCCCCGGCGCTTGGCCGATGCCTCGGCCTCGAAGCGCGCGAGCTGCTCGACCGGGTCGTTGAGCTCGCTGTACGCGTTCGCCAGCTCGTGGCCCGCGACCACGAGCTCGAAGCGCTCCACGAGCGCGGGGTCGTCGCGGTGCGTGCGCGCCAGCGGTGAGGTCTCGAGCGGATGGTCGAGGACGAACGTCGGCTGCACGAGTGCGTCCTCGACGAACGTGTCGTACACCTCCATGGTGATGCGCCCTGCACCCCAGGCGTCCTCGAGCTCCACGTCGAGGTCCGCGGCCACGCGGCGGGCGTCGGCCACCGGCATGCCGGGGTGGAGCTCGACGCCCACGTGCTCCGTGATCAGGTCGGTCATCGTCACCCGCCGGAACGGCGGCGTGAGGTCGAGCACGTGGCCGGCGTACTCCACGTGCAGATCCGGCGTCGCGACGCTCGCAGCCGCGACCACCAGCCCTTCCACGAGCTCGAGCATCTCGGTGTAGTCGCCGTAGGCCTGGTACGCCTCCAGCATCGTGTACTCTGGGTGGTGGGTCGTGTCGTGGCCCTCGTTGCGGAACCCGCGGCCGATATAGACCACGCTGTCGAGCCCGCCGACGATGAGCCGCTTGAGGTGCAGCTCGAGCGCGATGCGCAGGTACATGTCCTGGCCGAGTGCGTTGTGGTGCGTGGTGAACGGGCGTGCGGTCGCGCCGCCCTGGACGGTCTGGAGCACCGGGCCCTCGACCTCGCGGAACCGGCGCTCGCCGAGGTGGGCGCGCAGCGCGGCGATGATGTCGATGCGCGCGAGCGCGATGCGACGGGCGTCCTCGTTCACCACGAGGTCGACGTAGCGCTGCCGGTACCTGGTGTCGACGTCCGAGAGGCCGTGCCACTTCTCGGGCAGCGGCCGGACCGCCTTGGCGAGGAGCATGAACTCCTCGACGTTCACCGAGAGCTCGCCGCGCTTGGTGACCATCACCGTGCCCGCGACCCCGACCCAGTCGCCGCGGTCGAGCCGGTCGAAGGCCTCGTGCGCGTCCTCGCCGACGACCGCGCGGTTCACGAACAGCTGGATCGCGCCGTCACGGTCCTGGACCGTCGCGAAGCTGAGCTTGCCCTGGCGCCGCAACAGCACGATCCGTCCGGCGAGGCGCACTTGGATCTCCGTCGTCGTGCCGGCCTCGAGGCCCTCGTGTGCGGTCCGCAGCGCGCCGGCCGTGGTGTCGGCGTCGAATCGGACCGGGTAGGGATCCGCGCCGTCGCCGCGCAAGGCCTCGACCTTCGCCAGGCGCTGGCGCCGCTCGTCACGCAGCTGGGCCTCGGACGGCCCGGCTCCGGGCTCGGCACCGTCCGATCCGGCGCGCGGCGAGCCGCTAGCTTCCTCGTCCGTTCCGCCGGGGGCGACCATCGAGCCGAGGCTATCGGCGCGCCCGCCCACCGGACCGCACCGTTGCACGGAGGACGTCATGGCCAGACTCGACGGCAAGGTCGCGCTCATCACCGGGGCCGGCAACGGCATGGGTCGGGTCGCATCGGTGCTCTTCGCCCGCGAGGGCGCACGGATCGTCGTCGCGGACTGGAGCGAGGACGGCGGCGCGCAGACCGTCGCCGCGGTCGAGGCCGCCGGGGGCGAGGCCGCGTTCGTGAAGGTCGACGTCGCGAGGGCCGATCAGGTCGAGGCGATGATCGCGGCCACGATGGAGCGCTTCGGCGCGCTGCACGTGCTCTACAACAACGCGGGCATCTTCCCGGGCGACGACGGCGGCGTCACCGAGACCCCCGAACCCACGTGGGACCGCGTGATGGAAGTCAACCTCAAGGGCGTCTGGCTCGGCTGCAAGTACGGCGTGCCGGCGATGCTCGAGTCGGGCGGCGGGTCGATCGTGAACGTCGCCAGCTTCGTGGCGCTCATGGGTGCGGCGACCGCCCAGATCGCGTACACCGCGTCGAAGGGCGGCGTGCTCGCGATGACCCGCGAGATCGCCGTCGAGTACGGCCGCCGCAACATCCGCGCGAACTCGTTGTGCCCGGGTCCGATCGCGACACCGATGCTCGAGGAGCTGATGAGCGACCCCGAGCGCAAGCAGCGGCGGCTCGTGCACATCCCGATGGGTCGCCTCGGTCAGGCGGAGGAGCTGGCGAAGGCCGCGCTGTTCCTGGCCTCGGACGAGTCGAGCTTCATGACCGGCGCGCAGCTCGTCGTCGACGGTGGCATCACCGCCGCGTACGTCACCCCCGAGTGACGGACGCTCTGCCGCACTTGGGGGTGACCCGGGCGCGCCCGTCCCCTACCCTCTCCCCGCCCACCAGAGGAGGAGCACGTTGCCCGCGACCCTGACCGCCGAGACGCTGCGTGAGCTGGTGGAGACCGGCGACGTCGACACCGTGCTGGTGTGCTTCCCCGATCTCCAGGGCCGACTCATGGGCAAGCGGGTGATCGGGCGCTACTTCGTGGAGCACATCCTCGACGGTGGTGGTGCGATCGAGGCGTGCAACTACCTCATCGCGCTCGACGTCGACATGACGCCCCTCCCCGGCTACGAGTACGCGAACTGGGACCAGGGCTACGGCGACTTCCGCTGCATCCCCGACCTCCACACGCTCCGGCGCATCCCGTGGCTCGAGGCCACCGCGCTCGTGCTCTGCGACATCGTCGACGAGCAGACCGGGGAGCCGGTCGAGGAGTCGCCGCGCCAGATCCTGCGCCGCCAGATCGCGCGGGCCCAGGCCATGGGCTTCCACGTGAAGATCGGCGCCGAGCTCGAGTTCTTCCTCTTCGAGAACTCGTACCGCGACGCCGCGGCACGCGGGTACCTCGACCTCACGCCGCACTCGGACGTCATCGAGGACTACCACATCCTCCAGACCACCCGCGACGAGTACCTCATCCGCCAGATCCGCAACGGGATCGACGCCGCCGGCATCCCGGTCGAGTTCTCCAAGGGCGAGGCCGGCAAAGGTCAGCACGAGATCAACCTCGTCTACGCCGACGCGCTGGAGATGGCCGACCGCCACGCCATCTACAAGAACGGCGCGAAGGAGATCGCGTCGCTCGCCGGACGGTCGATCACGTTCATGGCGAAGTACTCGATGGACGAGGTCGGCTCGTCGTGCCACCTGCACTCGAGCGTCTGGGACGCGACGACCGGCGACAACCTCATGTGGTCCGACGACGCCGTGCACCACCTGTCCCCCGTCTTCCGGGGCTGGCTCGCCGGGCTGGTCACCACCGGACGCGAGCTGTCGTGGATGTTCGCCCACTACGTGAACAGCTACAAGCGGTACCAACCCGAGTCGTGGGCACCGACCGCGCTCGCGTGGGGTCACGACAACCGCACCTGCGGGTACCGGCTCGTCGGCCACGGCCCGGCGTTCCGGGTGGAGTCCCGCATCCCGGGCGCCGACGTCAACCCCTACCTCGCGTACGCGGCCACGATCGCGGCCGGGCTCCACGGCATCGCGCACGACGTCGCGCTCCCCGAGCCGTTCTCGGGCAACGCGTACGACGCCCCGGAGCTGCCGCACGTGCCGTCGACCCTCCCCGACGCGATCGCCGAGCTCGAGGCGAGCGAGGTCGCGCGCGAGGCGTTCGGTCCTGCCGTGCACCACCACCTGCTCAACACGGCGAAGCAGGAGTGGGCCGCGTGCAACCGCGCCGTCACCGACTGGGAGCGCCGCCGCAACTTCGAGCAGATCTGATGACCGCTCGATGACCGCTCCGCTCGTCGCGCTGCCGGGGTATCCGATCAGGGCCGACCGCGTGAGCGGGTGGGCCGACCCGGCGATCGCGATCCAGGCCATGTACGTCGAGTCGCTCCAGCGCGCGGGTGCCCAGGAGGCCGTCCTCGGACCGCGCCATCTGGACCACGTCGAGGCGCTGGCGGTGCTCGAGCGATTCGACGGTCTCCTGCTCCCGGGTGGCGGTGACGTCATCCCCGAGCGCTACGGGCAGCCCAGAGCCGAGCAGACCTACGGCACGATCCCGCTGCGCGACGAGTTCGAGTTCGCGCTGTGCGGCGCCGCGCTCGAGCTCGGGCTGCCGCTGTTCGCGATCTGCCGCGGCACGCAGGTGCTGAACGTCGCGCTCGGCGGCACGTTGCACCAGCACATCACCGACGAGTTCCCGGGTCACGGCACGCCCGGCGTCGAGGGCGGCCAGGACGTCCACGAGGTGCACGTGGACGCCGACACCCGTGTGCGGGCCGCGATGGGATCGGTCCGGCCGCGGTGCTCGTGCCATCACCACCAGGCGATCGACCGCGTCGGCGAGGGTCTCATCGTGACCGCGCGGGGCGACGACGGCATCGTCGAGGCGATCGAGCTCTCCGGGCCGGTCTGGGTGACCGGCGTGCAGTGGCACCCCGAGGACACCGCCGCCGACGATCCCGACCAGCAGGGCCTGTTCGACGCGTTCGTCGTCGCCGCCCGCCGCTGACCGCCCGCGTCCGCGGCCGGCTACTTCCGAGCGCGGGCTAGCGCACCGAACGTCGCGGCCACCGGCCGCGCGACCCGCTCGGCGTCGAACAGACCGACCTCGGTGACCGCCCCCACGGGTTCGGTGAGCGCGGTCTGCCAGTCGTACTGGTCACCCCGGCTGTACCAGCAGATGCCGCGCACGGGCAGCCCGTCGGCGCGCATCGCGTCGAGGCGCGAGACGAGCGCGGCGAGCCACTCCTCCCCGCGCTCGGATGGCAGCCCGAGGTTCGACGTCTCCGCGATCCAGAACGGCGCGGCGTAGCGCGCGTACCAGTCGCGTGCCGCGGCCTCGTAGCCGGCGACGCGCTCGGCGAGGCTCGGCTGCGGACCCGGGCCGAGCAGGGCGAAGGAGACCGGGTAGTGGTCGTGGCCCGCGACGACGCGCCGACGGTCGCGCACCGCCAGGGCGTCGATCCGATCCCTTGTGGTCGACGGGATCCCGGCGACGGTCGCGGCGGCCTCGGGGCGCGGCTCGACGCCGAGGTGCAGGTCCCAAACGAGATCCAGCGTCGCCCGCCGCGCCGCGGCTTCGTCGGCGCGACCGGGATCGAGCAGGAACGTCGACTCGAAGCCCTCCGAGCCGATCCACCAGCCGTCGCGCTCCTCGCGCACGCGCCGGACCACCTCGAGGTTGGCGAGCGTGACATGCGCGAGCGCGAGCCCGAAGTCCGCGTCCGTCGCACGGCAGTCGTTCCACGCGCCGAGCCGTGCCGACATCAGGGCCGTGATCATCGGCTCGTTCACGGGCGTGAAGAAGCGCGGCGCCGGATAGCGCGCGAGGAAGGCGTCGGCATAGCGGACGAAGCCGTCGACCCAGTCGGGTGAGCAGAAGCCGGCGAAGTGGTCCGGCAGCCCGAAGTGGAGCAGGTCGACGATCGGCGTCATCCCCGCGGCGTCGAGCGCGGCGAACGCACGGTCCCAGAGGGCCCAGTCGTATTCACCGGGTGCCGGTTCGGTGAGCCTCCAGGGCATCCCGTAGCGGTACAGCCCGATGCCGAGCGCGGCGACGTCGGCGAGGTCGTGCGCCATCCGCTCGTCGTGCCCGCTCGCCGCGTACTCGTCGACGCGGACGATCTCGCCCCGGAACGGGACCAGGGGGTCCGAGCCCTCCTCGCCCACGGCGACCGCGAAGTCCGGGAAGTCCATCCGAGCATTCTCGCCGCGCGGCGGTCCGGGCGCGTCGGCTCGGTCAGGGGGTGATCACCCCGTGGATCGGGCGAGCGCCATCACCCTCGCCCGCCATCGCGCGGACGAGCGCGTCCGCGCGTTCGAGCGGCGCGGTGACGTGGTCGAGCGCGCGCAGCGGGAACGCCGGGTCCGCGAGCAGGCGGAACGCCTCGCGGTACGCGTCGAGGTCGACCCCGAGCGCGCCGAGCACCCGCAGCTCCTTGAACACGACGTGGTCCGGATGGAAGCCCGGCAGCGCGTCGGTCCCGCGGGTGCCGGCGAGCACGACGGTGCCTCCGGGCCGGGCGAGCGCGACGGCCTGGCCGAGTGCCGCGGGAGCCTTGGCCGTGACGTCGACGACGACGTCGGCGAGGCCGCCGGTCGCATCCCGGAGGACCGCGACGGGGTCCGCCCGCTCGACGTCGACGGTGAGGTCGGCGCCGAGCTCGCGGGCGAGCGCCAGCCGCTCGGCGTCCGCCGCCCCGGCACCGGTGACGAGGACCGTGCCGGCTCCGTGGGCGCGCAGCGCGACCACCGCGCTGAGACCGCGGATGCCGGGACCGAGGACCGCCACCGTGTCGCCCGGTCGCGCGGCGGGCAGCGTCACCGCCCAGCGGATGCCGGCGCCGAGCGGGTTGAACAGGGTCGCCGTCGCCGGATCGAGCCCCTCGGGCACCGGGATCAGCGCTGCGTCCGGCGCGAGGTACACGTGCTCGGCGTAGCCGCCCCAGAGACCAGGAGCGCGGTCGACCGGGACGAAGCCGTACATGTCGCGGAGGCCGTGGCGCTCGCACCGGCGGGACTCGCCGATCCGGCACGGCCCGCACGTGCCACACGATTGGAACACCTCGACCGCGACCCGGTCACCGGGCCGCACGTTCCACCGCCGCGCTGCGGCGTCGCCGACCGCCTCGATGCGGCCGACGATCTCGTGCCCGGGGACGAACGCGAAGCCTCCGAACATGTCGCCGGTGTACTGCTCGTGGTCGGTGCCGCACAGACCGCACGCCTCGACCCGCAGCAGCCCGTCGTCGTCGCCCACCACGGGCCGCGGGAACTCGCGGCCGACGAGCGTGCGGGGTGCCTCGAGCACGAGCGCCCTCGACGACGGCATGCAGCGGAACGGTACTGCCGTCGTCCGGCCGGCCGGGGCCTTCGTCAGCCGTTCGGCGGCTGGCGCACGTCGACGCGCAGCCGGGTGAGCGTCGTGGCCTCGATGCGCCACTCCGCGTCCACCTTCACGTAGCGCTCGTGGTAGTGGCCGTAGCCGTGCAACTCCGTCCCGTCGGGCCAGCGGAGCATGTCCTCCATCGCCCAGATGCCCGTGGCGGTGGTCGGCGACGTGAGCTCGATCTCGGGCATGTGACCGTGGTGGACGGTCACCACGTCGCCGATCGCACCCCGGAGGAATGTCACGAACGCGTCGGCCCCGTGCACGACTCCTCCGCCCGCGGCACTGGTGTCGACGACCACGTCGTCGGTGAACACGCGCCGCATTCCGTCCCAGTCCTTGGTGTCCATCAGGCGGAAGTAGCGCGCCTTGAGCCGCGTGATCGCCTCGACGTCGTCCACGGCACCGACCGTAGCGGTGCGGTTCCTCTCCGGACTGCTTGACATCGAACGTGTGTTCGTGTACAGTGACCAGACTTCCCCGCACCACCTCGAAGCTTCGGCTTCCTCCAGTCTGGTGAATCCGTCTCCTTCGAGGAGGTGTGCGCGGTGTTGGCGCGAGTGCAGTCGTTGGTCGAGCAGCTCTGCGATGCCGTCGCCTCGATGCAGCCCGGCGACCTGTCGGGCACGGAGGCACGAGCTCTGGTCGAGTCGTTCGTCGCACTCGAGCGGGCCGCCGGAGCGGGCAAGACGCTCGCGATCGCCCGGGTCGAGGAGACCGGCTCATGGGTCGGTGACGGCTCCTTCCGTGACCTGCCCACCTGGCTCTCGTCACTGACCCGAACGAGCGTCGGCGCGAACCGCGCGACGGTCGACACCGCGATCCGGCTGCGCGAGCTCCCCGTCACCTCGAACGCTTTGCGAGCCGGGGCGTTGTCCCCTGCGCAGGCCGAGGTGGTCAGCGCCGCGGCGTGGCGCGACCACGATGCCGAGGGGCACCTGCTGTCGCGAGCCGCGACCGCGGGGATGAAGGGGCTGCGCCAGGAATGCGATCGCGTCGTCGCCGCGGCGCGCTCTGCAGAAGGTGAGCGCCTCCAAGCAGAGTGCGCGCATCGCGAGCGCACACTGCGCCACCACGCGGATGACGACGGCACCGGCCCCATCGTCATCCGTGGCCCGCTGGGCCGCACCGCGCAGATGATGGCGGCGCTCGAGCCGTCCGAGCGCGAGCTGTTCGAGGAACTGCGCCGAGCTGGGGCGCCCGAGCATCCCGACGCGATCGCGTTCGACGCGATGGTGCGGCTCTGCGCGCACGAGGCCGAGCCCTCCGAGGCGCCGGTGCACCGCCGACGCAAGGGCGGCCGACCGGTCGGAGTCGTCAACCTCTTCGTCTCGCTGGACGCGTACCTGCGTGGCTTCACGAAACCGGGCGAGCTCTGCGAGATCGAAGGAGCTGGTCCCGTCGCCGTGAGCACCGCCTACCGGATCGCCGCCGACTCCGTCCTGCGCGCAATCGTGATCGACGGCGTCGACGTCCGCCGCGTCTCGCATCTCGGTCGCTCGATACCGGCTCACCTCCGGACCGGGGTCGAAGCGCGTGACAGGGTCTGTGTCATCGCGGGCTGTGAGGTCGACCGGCACCTCGAGATCGACCACAACGACCCCGTCGCCGCGCTCGGCCCGACCGAGCTCGCGAACCTCGGACGGATGTGCCATCACCACCACGACCTCAAGACCCGTCGCGACCTGCGCCGCGTCGGTCCGCTCGGAGCACAGCGTCTCGTGACGCGACGGGAGTTCGAGGTGGGGCGCGGCGTCGATCGCGGCCCGCCGATCGCGCGGCGGTGTAGCGCTTCTGGTCGGAGGTGTGCAGATCAGATGGCGTCGGGGCGCAGCAGTGCGTCGATGCCGCCGTCGACGAACACGATCGAGCCGTGCACGTAGGACGCTGCGGGACCGAGCAGGAACTCGATCACCGCCGCCACCTCGACGGGGGTGCCGATCTCGCCCGTGGGGACCGGCAGCGCCTCGATGAGTGGGCCGAACGTCGGGTCGTCGAGGCCCTGCTGGAGCAGCGCGGACCGGAACGGGCCCGGCGCGACCGCGTTGACCCGCACTCCCCGCGCGCCCCACTCGGACACGCGCCGGCGCACGTCGCGCGCGAGCGCGACCTTGCTCGACGCGTACACCGAGTTGCCCGGCAGGCCACCCGCGATGCCGCGAGCGGCCGGCTCGTCTCGCTCGAGGAAGGCGGCGACCAGGTCGGCATGCACGGTCGGATCGATCGTGGTGGAGTTCGAGGAGATCGCGACGGCGGCGGACGCGGGCGCGGCCGCGAGCGCGTCGAGGCACCCGTCGAGGAAAGCGACCGCGCCGAAGAAGTTCACCGACGCGATGAGGGCGTGGTCGGGCACTTGCGGGCCGAGTCCGGCGCACGGCACCAGCCCCGCGAGCGGACCGTCGACGAGCGCGAGGGCGGCGGCGACGGCATCGGTGCGGCCCGTCACCGTGCCGAGGTCGGCGTTCACGTCGGCGTCCCGAAGGTCCACGGTCACGACGCGGTCGCCGCGGTCACGCAGTCGCGCGGTGACGGCGGCGCCGAGGCCCGACGCGGCTCCGGTCACGAGGTAGGTGCTCATGGCTTCGTCGCGGCTACTTGGTCGCAGTCGGGGCGACGAGGCCGCCGCACGCGTGGGTGATCGGCAGGGGCGTCGCGGCGAGCAGGAACTCGAACACACCGTCGGCCGCGCAGTCGGCGGCGAGCGCGTCGAGATCCCACTGCTGACCCTGGGGCATGCCGACGTCGCGCAGCTCGATCATGTGCGTCGGGAACAGGTACGGGTTGGGACCCGGGTTGGGATACGGCTCGAACACGTGGGTGTCGTTCGCGATCGCGGCGATGTCGTGGTCGTGGAGCCACTCGACCGCGTCGAGTCCGATCCCGGGCGAGATGTCCGCGTACCGGTTGCGGTCGCCGACGCGCAGCCAGTGCATCTGGCCGGTCCGCACGAGCACGATGTCGCCGGCCTCGGCGGTGAGCCCCGCGGCCGCGAGGCACGCGTCGAGGTCCGCGCCGGTGACGCCGTACGGCTCGTCGAAGTACTCCACGCCCTTGAGGCGCGCGACGTCGCAGAGCAGCCCGCGGGTGACGACCGGGCCGAAGTGCTCGATGCCGAGCTTCGCGGCGCCGCCCTCCATCGTGATCGCATCGGCGGGCACGCCGTTGTAGAGCAGCCCGTCGTAACCCGCGTGCGCGAGCGCGTCCCAATGGGTGGCCGACTGGGTCCCGGTCGTCACCTCGTCGTCGCTCGTGGCGAAGTCGCCGACGTCACCGGTGAACGCGAACGACGCCTGGAGCATCGTGAGCTGCGGGTTCTTGCGCCCGAGGATGCGTCCGGTCTGCGGTCCGTCGCCGTCCATCGGGATCGACAGCGGGAACGTCACGCCCCGCCGCACCGCGGCCGCGCCCCGGCGCACCGCGGCGGCGTCGATCAGGTTCAGCGTGCCGCGCTGGTCCTCGGCACCCCAGCGGCCCCAGTTCGACACCCGCGCCGCGAGCGCCTTCTGCTCCTCGTCGAGCGGCACCCTTCAGCCCGCCGATCAGTCCGCGTACGTCGTGCGGAGCTCGTGCTTGAGCACCTTGCCGGTCGGGTTCCGCGGCAGCACGTCGACGATCTCGAGCTGCTCGGGGATCTTCTGCACCATCAGGCCCGCGGCCGTGCAGAACTCGAACAGCTCGGGCAGCGTCGGCGCGTCGGCGCCCTCGGCCACCACGATCACCGCACAGGCCCGTTCGCCCGAGACGGGGTCCGGCAGGCCGATCACCGCCGCGTCGCCGATCTTGGGGTGCGTGAACAGCAGGTCCTCGACCTCCTTGGCCGAGATGTTCTCGCCCTTGCGGATGATCACGTCCTTCAGGCGGCCGGTGATCACCACGTGCTCGTCCGCCCGGACGATCCCGAGGTCGCCGGTGCGGAAGTAGCCGTCCTCGTCGAACCCCTCGGCATCGAGCGCCGGGTCGGTGTACCCGAGGCACAGGTTCGGACCCTTCACCCGGAGCTCGCCCTCCTCGCCGCGGCCGACGACGGTGCCGTCGAGCGCGACCACCTTCACCTCGACGCCCGCGCACAGCGGGCCCTCGGTGGTCGCGAGCTGCTCGTCGGTCGCGTCGACGCGTGCCATCGAGATGATCGGGCACTCCGTGAGGCCGTAGACCGAGAGGATCCCGAGCCCGCCGAGCTGCTCCTTGACGTCGTAGTGCAGCTGGGGAGGTTTGGCCGCACCCCCACCGCAGAAGATCCGGGTCTCCGGGAACAGCGGGTGGTCGGCCCCGGCCTGCGCCGCGAGGTACGCCATGTGGAACGCGGTCCCGGCGCCGGCGAGCGTGACCCGCTCGCGCTCGAGCACCGGGATCGTGATGTCCGGCACGAACCCCTCCACGATGACCTGGACGTGGCCGGCGATGAGCCCCGCGAACAGCCAGCCCGCGCCGCCGATGTGGGTGAAGGGGAACACGAGCCCGTTGCGGTCGTCCGCCTGGAGGTCGAACGCGTCGACCATCGAGTACCCGGAGGCGGCGACGGTGTTGTCGCAGTGCTTCGCGCCCTTCGGGTCCGCGGTCGTGCCCGACGTGTAGAAGAGCCACCGCAGCGGGCCCAGGCGCCGGACGCCCTCCTCGAACGGCTCGCCGCCCTCCGGTGG
>CAZXCB010000098.1:0-11624 GCA_964639075.1 uncultured Bifidobacteriaceae bacterium
AGCGCGACGGCGACGAGTGGATCATCACCGGTCAGAAGGTGTGGACCTCCACCGCGCAGCTCTGCAACATGGGCATGCTGATCGCGCGCACCGAGCCCGATGCACCCAAGCACACGGGCATCACGTACTTCGGCATCGAGATGGACCAGCCCGGGATCGAGATCCGACCGCTCAAGGAGATGACCGGTCGGGCGATGTTCAACGAGGTGTTCCTCGACGGTGCCCGGGTGCCCGACGCGAACATCATCGGCGGGCTCAACAACGGCTGGGCGGTCGCGAACACCACGCTCGCGGCCGAACGCGCCGGGCTCGGCAGCGGGGGGAGCGGCGCGGCCGGCTCCGCGTTCCCGGGCCCGTTGGCAAACCAGCTCGGCCTCCGGGTCGGTGACACCGTCGGCCAGGTCCGTACCGGCGGCACCGGGGGCGGTGGCGGGTCGATGGCGAAGCGCCTCATGGAGCTGGCACGCGAGAACGGCACGATCGACGACCCGGTGGTGCGCCAGGGGATCGCGAAGCTCTACAGCCTCCAGCAGATCGGCAAGTACTCGAGCCTGCGCATGCGCGGCGGCGGTGCGAGCGCGGCGGCACCGAACATCGCCAAGCTGATGATGAGCGACATGCTGCGACTCAACCGGGACATCGCCACGCAGATCCTCGGGCCGCACATGGGGATCATGGACAAGGACGCGCTCGGTGGCGGGATCATCCAGGAGGGCGTGTTGTTCTCGCCGGGTCCGTCCATCTACGGCGGCACCGACCAGGTGCAGCGCAACATCATCGGTGAGCGCGCGCTCGGCCTCCCCAAGGAGCCCGACCCCCACAAGGGCGCCCCGTTCAAGGACGTCCCGAAGAATGCCTGATCTCGGCGGCTGATCGCGTTGTCGAAGTCACGGCGCTGGTCGATTCACCCCGAGCCGGAGCGCAGCGGAGGCGAGCCGCGGCGGAGCGAGCCACCCTCCGGCAATCGCGCAGAGGCGCGAGCGGAGCCGCCGAGATGATGAAGATCGGGATGACGTTGCCCTCGTTCGTTCCGGGGGTCGACGGGGCGACGATCCGGGAGTGGTGCCGGCGCATCGACGGCGGGCCGTACTCGTCGCTCGCGGTCGGCGAGCGCGTCGCCTATCCGAGCCACGACCTCGTGAGCTCCCTCGCGTTCGCGGCCGCGGCGACGCGCCGGGTCCGGCTGGTGTCGACGATCGTCGTGCTGCCGAGCCACGACGCGGTGCGGATCGCCAAGCAGGCGGCGACGATCGACGTGCTGTCCGAGGGCCGGCTCACGCTCGGCGTCGGGGTGGGGGGCCGGGACCAGGACTACGCGGCCGTCGGCGCGTCGACCGCGCGTCGCTTCGCTCGACTCGACGAGCACGTGGCGACGATGCGGCGGGTCTGGCGGGGCGAGGTCGCGGTCGACGGCGTTCCGCCGATCGGACCGGCCCCGGTGCAGGTCGGGGGACCGCCGCTGCTCACCGCCGCCATGGGCCCGAAGTCGCTCGCGCGCTCGGCACGGTGGGCCGACGGCCTGTCGGGCTTCGACCTCGGACCCGACGCGGCGTCCGTCGCCGGCACGTTCGACGCGGTCGGTGCTGCGTGGCGCGCCGCCGGTCGGGCCGAACGACCGTGGCTCGCGACGTCGTGTTGGTTCGCTCTCGGCGACGGCGCCACCGAGCGTCTGCACGGGTACGCGCGCAACTACCTCGCGACCTTCGGTGACGAAGCGGCGGCGGCCATGGCGTCGCTGTGTCGTCTCGACGACGCCGTCGCGGTTCGGGACGCGCTCGCCGCCGTCGAGGCCGCCGGGGCAGACGAGTTCGTGTTCGTCCCCACCACCGACGACCCGACCGAGCTCGACCGGCTCGAGGCGGCGCTCGGCTGAACCCCGGCCGCGTCGGTGGAGCGTGGCCTAAGGTGCCCCGATGGGCTGTGGATGTCTGGTGGCGCTCGCCTCGATGATCTCGCCGAGGCTGGGAATCCTCCTGGTCTGGCTGTTCACCGACCGGATGGCGATCGCGTTCAACTCGTTCTGGGTCGCGGCGATCGGATTCGTCTTCCTGCCGTGGACCACGCTCGCCTGGGCGATCGCGTACGCGCCCCGCGACGGCGTGACCGGCTTCGGCTGGTTCATCGTGATCCTGGCGTTCCTCGCGGACCTCAGCACGCTCGCCGGTGGTGCGCAGGCGCGCCGGCAGCGGTCGAGCCAGCCGCAGTACTGATCCGCGCCCGGTGATCGCGGACCTGCTCGAGCACGACGGCGTCGTGGAGACGTGCGAGCTGCGGGCGACGTTCGGCTTCATGGCGTTGCACGGCGGCTCGCTCGAACGCGGCACGGCCGAGATCGCCCGCCGCGCCGCCGACGCGAGCGGTGCGTCGCTGTACACCGTCGAGCAGCCCGACGATCTGCAGTGGCACATCCCCTCGCATCGCTACGACCCTCGGGACGCGCCCGCGCTCGCGGCGTATCTCGACCATGTGGACGTCACGATCTCCGTGCACGGCTACGGCCGGGACGGTTGGTGGACCCGCCTGCTCGTCGGCGGGGCCAACCGCGCCTTCGGCACCCATGCCGCGGCCGTGCTGCGGTCCCACCTCGAGGGCTTCGAGGTCCTCGACGGGATCGACGAGATCCCCCGCGAGCTGCGCGGGCTGCACCCGGACAACCCGGTGAACCGGCCCGACCGCGGCGGAGCGCAACTCGAGCTCCCGCCCCGCGTGCGTGGTCTCGGGCCGAACGGCCGCACCGAATACGTCGACGCGCTCGTCGCCGGGCTCGCCGCGGTCTTCGCGTGACCGGGAGCGCCCGTCGCGTGCGCGTTCGGCACCGTGTGCGGCTCGCCGACGTCACCGACGACGGACGGTTCCGTCTCGACGCCGTGGCGCGGCTGCTCCAGGACGTCGCGAGCGACGACGTCCAGGCGATCCACCTCCCCGGTCGGGTCGGGTGGATCCTGCGGCGCCTGGAGATCGAGCTCGACGCGTCGCCGCGACTCAACGCGGCGGTCGACGTCGAGACGACGTGCACGGGCTCGGGCCGCCGTTGGGCCGAGCGGACCACGACGATCCGGCCGATCGGTGCACACGCGGGTATCACCACGCGCGCGATCTGGGTGCTCGTCGACCTCGACACCGGTGCGCCGCGGGCGCTGCCGGACGAGTTCTTCGACGCCTACGGCGACGAGATCCGCGCACACCGGGTCAGCGCGCGCCTCAGCCTGCCGTCTCCGGGAGCAGCGGCGCTCGCCGCGCCGTGGTCGTTCCGGCGGACGGACTTCGACGTGTACCGGCACGTGAACAACGCCAACTACTGGGTGCCGGTGGAGGAGTGGCTGGCCGAGCAGCCCGGTCGAGCGCGACCGCACCGGGCCGAGATCGAGTTCGGGGCGGGCATCGATCTCGGCGAGCAGTGCGACCTGCGGTGCGACGTCGGCGAATCGCTCGTGTCGTGGTGGTTCGAGGTCGGCGGCGAGGTGCGTGCCGCGGCGCGGGTGGCCCTCCGCGGCTGACGCTCCGAGGAGCCTGACGCCCACCACCGCTAACCTCCCGCGCCATGACGGAGTTGAACGGATGACGAAGCAGCTCGACCTCGGGTACATGATCGGCTACTGGGGCGCGGGCCTTCCCGTCGGCGCGCAGGACCTGACGCTCGAGGCGGAGCGCCTCGGGTACCGGAGCGTGTGGACGGCCGAGGCGTACGGATCCGACGCGCTGACACCCCTCGCGTGGTGGGGGTCCCAGACCTCACGCATCCAGCTCGGCACGTCGATCATCCAGATGTCGGCCCGGACGCCGACCGCCACCGCGATGGCCGCGATCACCATGGATCATCTGAGCAACGGCCGGTTCATCCTCGGCCTCGGTGCCTCCGGTCCCCAGGTGGTGGAGGGGTGGTACGGCCAGCCCTACGCGAAGCCGCTGGCCCGCACGCGCGAGTACGTGGAGATCATCCGGACCATCCTCGCGCGCGAGAAGCCGGTCACCCACGCCGGCGACCACTACACGTTGCCGTACCCCGGTGGGACCGGGCTCGGCAAAGCTGTGAAGTCGATCACGCATCCGCTGCGGGAGGACCTGCCGATCTACCTCGCGGCCGAGGGGCCGAAGAACGTCGCACTCGCGGCCGAGATCGCCGACGGCTGGCTCTCGATCTACTTCTCGCACAAGGTCGACGGCTTCTATCGCGATGCCCTGGCCGAAGGGTTCGCCCGGCCGGGCGCGCGACGGAGCTTCGACGACTTCCGGGTCACTGCGATGGTCCCGGTGATCATCCACGACGACGTCGACGAGGCCGCCGATCTCATGCGGCCGACGCTCGCGCTCTACATCGGCGGCATGGGCGCGCGGGAGGTCAACTTCCACGCGAACGTCTTCGGACGAATGGGGTACGAGGCCGAGGCCCGCGAGATCCAGGACCTGTACCTCGCCGGGAAGAAGGACGAGGCGGCGGCCAAGGTGCCGAAGTCCCTCATCGAGGAGACCGCGTTGATCGGTCCGAAGGAGAAGATCCGCGACGAGCTCGAGATGTGGCGCGAGACGTGCATCACCGAGCTCCAGATCTTCGGTGACGTCAACACCCTCCGCACGATGGCCGAGCTCTGCCTCTAGGTCAGCGCCGGTCGAGCACGACGTGCTCGGGGCCGGTGAGCATCCACAGCAGCCCGTCCGGGTCGAGGAACTTCTCCTCGTCGGAACGGATCACGTCGCGCGACCCGGGATCCGTGGCCATTCCGAAGAAGTCGCGTGCGGAGCGGAACCACTCGATGGTGACGCCGTCGAGGTCGCAGCCCGCCCGCCCGTAGTCCTCGCGGAGGCGATGGTTCTGCTCGTAGCGGAGGAAGTACTTGCGCACCGCCGGGGTGTCGCGGTTGAGCGCGCCGTGCTCCTCCCACCAGTAGCGGTGGAACTCGTCGAGGTCCATGCCGGGGCGGTGGCGGACGCCGCAGATCAGCTTGGTGACCGGCTCGCCCCGGTCGGCCGGTCCCGCGATGACCTCCAGCTCGGGGCCGGTGAAGACCTCGAGCACGGAGCCGAAGAGCTCCGCGGAGTCGGCCAGGACCTCGGCGTGGCGAGGATCCTCGCGCAGGGCCCAGAAGCCGTCCCACGAGTCGTACCACTGCACCGCCACGCCGTCGTACGGGTTGTCGGCCCGGTCGTAGTCGCGCTCGGTCCGACGGTGCTGCTCGTAGCGGAGCAGTTGGCCGGTCGCGGCCGGGCTCGCGGCGACGAGCGCGGCGTGGCGGCTGCGCCAGCGCGCGTGGAACTCGTCGGCGTCGAGGCTCGGGTGGCGCTGTACGAATCCGATCCGCTTGATCACGGGACCTCCGGGTTGCCGCAGAGGGTGGATCCTGGCAGCCTGGCGCCCCTTCCGGCGACTGCCGGAGCGATGGGGGAGGCTGAGGATGCCGACGAGCAAACGGGTGAGCCGGCTGCGAGGGATCGCACTCGTGGTGATCCTCGGCGGGTTCGCCGCCGCGTTCCTCATCGGGAACCTGGTGCCGGCGGCGGTCATGCCGGTCGCGGGGAGCACCACCGCGGCCAAGACCATCGTGTTCACCCAGTCGCCTGATGGCGGAACGGCGGAGACCAGCTTCAACTGGCTCCTCGCGCTGCTCGTGGCCGGACCGGCGGCGGTGGCAGCGGTCGCGCTCTACGGCGCGGCCGAGGTGACCGCGGCGGTCCGGCGTGGGGGACGGAGCCGGTCGTCCGAGCGTGGGCTCGAGCTCGGGGACGAGGTGTGATTCGTCCCGGATTGGTCGAGGACAAGGTCGCCGTCGTGACCGGCGTGGGCCCTGGTCTCGGTCGGGCCACCGCGCTCGCGCTCGCCCGCGAGGGCGCGGCCGTCGTGTTGGTCGCGCGCAGCGCCGAGCGGCTCGGGGAGGTCGCGGCCGAGATCACGGCGGACGGCGGTCGTGCAGTCGCGATCCCGGCAAGCGTCACGAAGGCGGACGACTGTGCGCGGGTGGCCGACGCCGCGGTCGCGGCGTTCGGCGGCATCGACATCGTGGTCAACAGCGCGTTCCGCGGCGACCCGTTCCAGCCGGTCGAGACGGCCGATCTCGACGTCTGGCGCAAGATCTTCGAGGTCAACTTCTACGGTCCGGTGCTGATGACGCGCGCGTGCCTCCCGGCCTTGCGGGCCCGAGGCGGGGGCAGCGTGGTGATGGTGGCGTCGCAGAGCGCACGCAAGATCCGGCCGAACGAGGCCGGGTACGCCGCGAGCAAGGCCGCGCTCATCACCCTGACGCGTTCGCTCGCCACCGAGCTCGCCGGTGACCACATCCGCGTGAACGCCGTCGTTCCGGGGTGGATCTGGGGACCGAACGTGCAGCTGTACGTCGACTGGCAGACCCACGAGCGTGGGGTGTCCCGCGACGAGGTCATCGCGGAGATCACCCGGGAGATCCCGCTCGGCGAGATCCCGCCCCAGGAGGACATCGCCGAGGCCATCGTGTTCTTCGCGTCCGGGATGTCCCGGGTGATCACCGGCCAGACGCTCGACGTCAACGGCGGCGAGTACTTCGGGTGAGCGACCGGCGCGGTCGCGCCGCCTGGTCACGGTCCGAAAGCGCGGCTCAGCCCCCGTCGACCCAGAGCTCGCGCTGGCCGCGCTCGGGGTCGTCGAGCACCTCGAGCGTGGTGTCGAAGCGCTGGGTGGCCCGACGCTCGAGGTCGTAGGGGGGCCAGCCCGGATCGCCGGTGCGGGCGAACGCGATCCATGCCGCGTGCATCGCGTCGGCGAGCTCGCGACGTCCGGGGCCGTCGCCGGTCAGCATCGACAGGCCCGGCGTGTCGATCGCGTCCCACATGAACGGCAGCTCCAGGGCATGGCAGCTCTTGAGCCTGCCGTCGAACACCGGGCTCTCCCAGGTGAACAGGTACATGTACGTCGGGCGCCGTGCGAGACCAGCCTCGGCGAGGCGGATCGCGGGGATGCGGAAGACCCGGTCGGTCGCGATCACGGTGAGCAGGTCCGTCGGCGCGAGGTCCGGGTGGAGCGCGGCGTACCCGGTGAGCACCTCCTCGGCGCGATCGCCGAAGCTCGCGGCGAGGGCGCGGTTCACCGCGGCGCCGTCGAGCTCGCCCAGTCCGAGATCGAGCACGGTGAACAGGGTCATCTCGTCCTTGGTGGTGCCGATCATCGTCGGGACCGAGCCGAGGCCGGCCGCGACGGCGTCGATCGGTCGCTCGGGCAGCACGGTGCCGTCGACGACGGGCATGAACGCGAGGTCGGTGCTGGACCGGGCCGCGAGGACCTTGGACTGCGCCGCGAGGATGCCGTCGACCGACGCCGACTCCAGCTCGGCGACGGTGTCGATGCCGGCCTCGGCGAGGACGTCGCGAGCGATCTCGGTCGCCTGCGCCGCCGGGAGGCAGAAGCTGGAACCCCCGGACTGCACGATGGCCTGGGCGAAGAGTCCCTGCGCAGCGGGAAGGCCGAGGAGCGTGCCGACGCTCATGCCGCCCGCGGACTCGCCGAAGATGGTGACCCGATCGGGGTCGCCGCCGAAGGCCGCGATGTTGTCGCGGACCCACTCCAGCGCGAGCACCTGGTCGAGGATCCCGAGGTTGCCCGAGCCGGCGAACTCGGCGCCGAAGATCTCCTCGAGGTGGAGGAACCCGAACGCCCCGAGGCGGTAGTTGATGCTGACGACGACGCAATCGCCATGGGTCGCGAAGCGGCTCCCGTCGTAGATCGGTGTGGCTCCAGTACCGATCACGAACGCGCCGCCGTGGATCCAGAACAGCACCGGCCGCTTCGCGTCGTCGAGGCCCGGGGTGAAGACCGTGAGGGTGAGGCAGTCGGCCTCGTCGATGACGGGCTCCGGCGCGCCCATCATCGTCTCGAGCATCGAGGGCTGTTGCGGCGCGACGGGACCGAAGTGGGTGGCGTCGCGGACGTCCGTCCAGGGGGTGGCCGGCTCGGGGGGTCGGAAGCGCCGCTCGCCGACCGGTGCCGCCGCGTACGGGATGGAGCGGAAGACGTGGACACCTCCGCGGGTGATGCCCCGAACCGGGCCGGCGGCCGTGGTCGCGATCGGTTCCGTCATGGATGGCCTCCTCGTGGCGCCCGAGCAGGCTATTGGACGCCGCGGGCGTGCCTGCGGTCCGGGCCGCGTGCCAAGGTGAGGTCATGACCGATGCCGCCGCCGACCTCGTCGCGCTGGGGCGCCAGCCGGCGGGACGGACCTGGCCGACGGTCGAGTGGGAGCGCGGGGACGCGCCCACAGGTGTCGGGATCGACGATCTCGTCGCCGAGATGTTCGGCGACCGAGCGCGCTACGAGACGACCTACGCGGTCGTCGTGGCCCACGAGGGTCGCATCGTGGCCGAGCGCTACGACGGCGCGTTGCCGAGCTGGGTGGGTGACCCGACGCCCGTGACCCCGACGACGCCGCTGCTGTCGTGGTCGATGGCGAAGTCGATGCTGCACGCCGTCGTCGGGATGCTCGTCGGCGACGGTCGGCTCGACCTCGCGGCCCAGGGGCTCGTCCCGGAGTGGAGCGCCGACGAGCGCGCCGCGATCACGCTGCCGGACCTGCTCGCGATGCGCGACGGCCTGGCGTGGAACGAGGACTACGTCGACGCCGGCGGTTCGCAGGTCATCGACATGCTGTTCGGCGAGGGCGCGGAGGACGTCGGTGCGTTCGCGCGTGCCCGACCGCTCGCGGTGGCGCCGGGCACGAGGTTCAACTACTCGAGCGGTACGACCAACGTGATCTCGGGGATCGTCGCCGACGTGGTCGGGCGCGGTGACCGCTACGTGGCGTTCCTGCAGGATCGGCTGTTCGCGCCGACCGGCATGACGACGGCGGTCCCGACGCTCGACTCGACCGGCCTGTGGGTCGCGTCGAGCTACGTGCACGCCACCGCCGAGGACTTCGCGCGGTTCGGGTACCTCCACCTCCGCGACGGCGTCTGGGACGGTCGTCGGCTCCTGCCCGAGGGCTGGGTCGACAGCGGGCGGCGGCTCCGGTCGATCGATCCCGACGATGGCCGTGGCTACGGCTGGCAGTGGTGGGTGACCGGCGACGAGCACGGGACGTTCTGGGCCAACGGCTACGAGGGGCAGTCGATCATGGTGTCGCCGGCGAACGACCTGGTCGTCGTCCGCATCGGGCGCACCGACGCGAGCCACGGGCCGGACCTGCACGAGTGGCGTCACCGCGTCGTCGACGCGTTCGCGGGGGCCCGGTGACGGGCAAGCTCCGCGGGGCGGCGGCGGTCGTCGGGATCGCCGAGACCGAGTACCTCCGGGGGGCCGACGAGCTGCCCGTCGAGATGATGCTGCGGGTCGCGCACGAGGCGGTCGCGGACGCCGGCCTGGACGTGAGCGACCTCGACGGCATCATGCCGCCGCCGGGCTACACGACGGTCGAGGAGCTCGCCGCGAACCTCGGCATCCCCTCGGTGGCGTTCAGCGCCACGGTCCACATGGGCGGGGCGTCGTCGGTGGCCGGGGTCCAGGCGGCCGCGATGGCCGTCGCGAGCGGCGTCGCGGAGACGGTCCTCGTGGTCGTCGGATGGAACGGGTACTCCGCGTTCCGGCACCGGCCGGGCGCGCGGGTACCCCGCCGGGGGCTCGACGCCAACGCGGTCGCGGACGTGCTCGTCGACTTCTACCTGCCGTACGGCGCCCGGTCGGCCGCGCAGTTCTACGCCTGGATCGCGAATCGCCACCGACTCCTGTACGGCACGCGGGAGACCGACACCGGCGAGATCGCGTGCACGTTCCGCCGCCACGCCCACGCGCACCCGAAGGCGCTCATGCGTGGTCGGGACCTGACGATGAACGACTACCTGGCGAGCGCGTGGGTGAGCGAGCCGTTCCGGCTCTTCGACTGTTGCGTCGAGACCGACTGCGCCGCCGCGGTGATCGTCACGAGCACCGAGCGGGCGCGCGACCTCGCCCGCGCGCCCGCGGTGATCCTCGGCGTGGGGGAGGGTCACCCGTCACCCGCCGACGACATCGCCAACCGTCCGGACCCGTTCCACATCGGACTGACCGATGCCGCGCCGCGCGCGTTCGCGATGGCCGGTGTCGGCCCCGAGGACATCGACGTGTGCGAGATCTACGACTGCTTCACCTACGTCGTGCTGCTCCAGCTCGAGGCGCTCGGCTTCTGCGACCGCGGCGAAGCCGGTGCGTTCGTCCGCGATGGTCGACTCGCGATCGACGGTGCGCTGCCGACCAACACCCACGGCGGCCTGCTCTCCCAGGGCCACATGTGGGGGATGAACCACGTGGTGGAGGCGGTCCGTCAGATCCGGGGCGAAGCCCCGTTGCAGGTGCCCGATGCGGAGCTCGCGCTCGTCACCGGCTGGGGCGACTTCGGCGACGGCAGCCTCGTGGTCCTCGGGGCCGACCGGTGAGCGGGTCGGCGGGCGGGTCGACAAGCGGAGCGCGGCCGGAGCGGATGCTGCCCGGGTCCGACGGACTCGGCGGCGAGTTCTACGCGCACGCGGCCGCCGGCACGCTGCACGTCCAGCGGTGTGACACGTGCCGTCGCTGGCGCCACCCGCCACGGATCCGCTGCGGGGGCTGTGGATCGGCGCTCTGGAGCTGGCAGCCCGTCGGCGGGCGCGGCCGGCTCTTCACCTGGACGGTCACGCACCGAGCCGCCGACCCGGCCTTCGCCGAGCACGTCCCCTATGTCGTCGCGGTCGTCGAGCTCGACGAGGGTGCTCGCGTCGTCGGCAACATCTTCGGGGTCGACCCCCCGACGCTGGCCCACGCCCACCCGGTCCGGGTCGTGCTGGACCGGCGCTCGGACTCGGTGGCGCTGGTCGACTTCGAGCCGGCGTGACCTGCGTGTCTCACCGACCGTCGGAGTCGGAGCGAGCTTCGGCTTCGGCTTCGGGGTCGTGGTGGCTGCGGTCGAGGTCGGGTTCGAGGTAGATCACCCGCGCCTCGGGGACGTCGGACCGCACGCGCGCCTCGACCGCGTCGATCGCCGGCGCGAGCTCGGGGGTCGACGCCGCGCGGAAGTCGACCTTCGCGGCGACGAGCACCTCCTCCGGTCCGAGCTGCAGCGTCCGGAGGTGGATGATCGACCGGACCTCGGGGGATCCTGCGATCGTGTCGCGCACTGCCGCGTGCATCGCACGGGTGGCGCTCTCGCCGATGAGGAGGCTCTTCATCTCGGTGGCGAGGACCACCGCGATGACGGCGAGCAGGAGGCCGATCGCGATGGAGCCGAAGGCGTCGTAGCGCGGCTCGTCGAGCCCGACGGCGAGGCCGAGCCCGACGATCGCGAGCACGACGCCGGCGAGCGCGCCGATGTCCTCCAGCAGGACGACCGGGAGCTCGGGGTTCTTGGTGTGGCGGATGAACTGGCGCCAGCTCGCGGATCCGCGGTGAGGTCGTGCCTCACGCACCGCGGTCCGCAGGGAGAGGCCCTCCAGGACGAGCGCGACCCCGAGCACGGCGAAGGCGACGCCCGGGCTCTCGAGCTCGTGCGGGTGCGTCAGCTTCTCCGCGCCCTCGTACAGCGAGAACAGCGCGCCGAGCGTGAAGAGCACGAGCGCCACGACGAAGGCCCAGAAGAAGCGCTCGGCGCCGTACCCGAACTGGTGCTCCTCGTCCGCCGGACGGCGGGCACGCTTCCCGCCGAGGAACAGCAGGCCCTGGTTGC
>CAZXCB010000099.1:0-11605 GCA_964639075.1 uncultured Bifidobacteriaceae bacterium
CGGGACCACCGGTGAAGCAGTGCAGGACCGTGCGCGCCGGCACCCCCTCGGCGTCGAGGATCGCGAACGTCTCCTCCCACGCTTCTCGCGTGTGGACGACGAGCGCGCGGTCGAGCTCGTGGGCCAGCCCGATCTGGGCTCGGAACGCCTCCGCCTGGAGCTCGCGGGGCGAGTGGTCGTAGTGGTGGTCCAGCCCGGCCTCGCCGACGGCCACGACGTGAGGACCCCGTGCGAGCGCGACGAGCGCGTCCCACTCCTCGGCCCGGCGGCTCGCGTCGTGGGGGTGCAGCCCGACCGTGGCGACCACGTCGTCCCGCAGGGTTGCGAGCTCGACCGCAGCCGCCGAGGTGGTGAGGTCGGTCCCCACGCTCACCACCCACTCGACGCCCGCGGCCCGGGCCCGGTCGACGACCGGGCCCGCCGTCCCGGGATCCCCGGGAAGGTGGCAGTGGCTGTCCACCCACGTAAGGGGCGCGGCCTCGCTCACGTCACCGCGGCGTTCACGTCTCGATGCGGGGGAAGAGCGACGCGCCCTTCTCGAGCCGGTTGCCGGCGGTCGTGGCCGCGCCCCAGCGCGCGTCGTCGGGCAGCCGGGCGTCCTCGGGACTCCCGGGCAGACCGAGGCGACGCCAGAGCTCCGCCGACGCACGCGGGATCACCGGTGACGCGAGCGACGCGACGATCCGCAGCGCCTCGATGCAGTCGCCGAGCACCGCGGCGGTCGCAGCCGCGTCGCCGGCCTTGTGCGACTTCCACGGTTGAGCGTCTTCGATGTACGCGTTCGCGTCGCGGATGAGCTGCCACACCGCGGCGAAGGCATCGTCGAACGCGAGGCCGGCGAACGCGGTCTCGTAGGCGTCGAGGGCCGACGCGGCCTGCGCGACCAACGCGTCGTCTGCGCGCACGTCCGGCACGATGCCGCCGCAGTACGACACCGCCATGTTGAGCACCCGGCTCGCCAGGTTGCCGAAGTTGTTCGCGAGGTCGGCGTTGTAGCGCGCGACCATCCCTTCGTAGGAGAAGTCGCCGTCCTGACCGAAGTGGAGATCCGCGACGAACTGGTAGCGAACGCCGTCGCTGCCGAAGTCACCGATCAGGTCCGCCGGCGCGATCTGCGTGAGCGCGGTCTTGCTCATCTTCTCGCCCCCGACGAGCAGCCAGCCGTGGGCGAACACGCACTCCGGCAGCGGCAGATCGGCAGCCATGAGCATCGCCGGCCACCAGACCGCGTGGAACCGCAGGATCTCCTTGCCGATGAGGTGGTACTGGACCGGCCAGCGCCGGTCGAACATCTCCTGATCGACCCCGAACCCCGCCGCGGTGACGTAGTTCATCAGGGCCTCGAACCACACGTACGTGACGTGCGCCGGATCCCAGGGCAGCGGGATGCCCCAGGTGATCGCGGTCCGGCTCATCGAGAAGTCGCGCAGCCCCTGGCGGATGAACCCGAGGACCTCGTTGCGCTTGCCGTCCGGCTGCACGCGCTCGGGATGGGCTGCGTAGTAGTCGAGCAGCGGCTGCTCGAACTTCGAGAGCTGGAAGAAGTAGTTGTCCTCGGAGACGCGCTCGACCGGTCGGTGGTGGATCGGGCAGAGCCCGTCGACGAGCTCGTCCTCGGTGTAATAAGCCTCGCACGCCACGCAGTACAGGCCCTCGTACTTCGCCAGCTCGATGAACCCGTTGTCGTAGATGCGTTGCAGCAACGCCTGGACCGCCGTCCGGTGCCGGTCCTCGGTCGTGCGGATGAAGTCGTCGTTGCTGATGTCGAGGCTCGCCCAAGCGTCCCGGTACCGCGCGCTCGTGAGATCGGTCTGCTCCTGGGGCGAGATCCCGCGCTCCTCCGCGGCCCGCTGGATCTTGAGACCGTGCTCGTCGGTGCCGGTGAGGAAGAGGACGTCGTCGCCGTGCAGGCGCCGCCAGCGGGCGAGCACGTCGGCGTGGACCGTCGTATAGGCGTGTCCGATGTGCGGCGCGTCGTTCGCGTAGTAGATCGGCGTCGTCACGTAGAAGGATTCGGACACGAGTTCTACAGTACCGACGGTCCGGGCGGTTCCGAGCACTCATTCGGGGGTCGAGCACATGGCGAACGGCGTCGCCCGCAAGGTCGATCAGCTCGGGCGCGTCGTGCTCCCCGTGGAGATGCGCAAGGCGATGAGCATCGACGTCGGCGATCTCGTGATGATGACCGCCGACGGCGACCGCATCCTGTTGGAGAAGGTGGAGCAGCGCTGCGCGCTCTGCGGCTCGACCGATTCGCTCCAGGAGTTCAAGAAGAAGCTCGTGTGCGCGTCGTGTGTCGAGGAGCTCACCGCGAGCTGAGCTCGACCGCCCGCGCGTACGCCTCGCGCCGGGGTACGCCCAGGCGTGCACTCACCACGGCGGCCGCGTCCCGGGTCGACGCCCCGGCGGCGAGCTGCTCCAGGACGGCCGCGTCCAGCGCCTCGGGGGTCGGGGGAGCATCCGAGGCCGGCGCGCCACCGACGACGATCACGCACTCGCCGCGCGGATCGGCGCCGCCGAGTCCGGCGAGCACCTCCCCCACCGGTCCGCGTACGACCTCCTCGTGGACCTTCGTGAGCTCCCGCGCGAGCGCGATCGGCCGGTCCGCACCGCAGACGGCCACGAGGTCCCCGAGCGTCGCCACCACGCGCCGGGGCGATTCGTAGACCACCGCCGTGCGCGGCTCGGCCGCCAGCGCGGCGAGCCGCTCCGCGCGCGCCCGGCCCTTGCGGGGCAGGAAGCCCTCGAACACGAACCGGTCCGTCGGGAGGCCCGACAGCACCAGCGCGGTCGTCGCCGCGTCGGGTCCGGGCACCACCTCGACCGCGAGGCCCGCGTCCAGGCAGGCCCGGACGAGCAGCGCGCCGGGGTCGCTGATGGCGGGCATTCCCGCGTCGGTGACGAACGCGACGCGTGCGCCCGCGGCGACGCGCCCGACGAGGTCGCCGGCGCGCGCCTCCTCGTCGTGCGCGGGTACCGACCGCAGCCGGCCACCGGCGGGGATGTCCTCGCGACTCAGCAGGGCGCGCGTCCGGCGCGTGTCCTCACAGGCGATCACCTCCGCGTCGCGCAGGACCTCGACCGCGCGCGGGCTCAGGTCGCCGAGGTTGCCGATCGGCGTGCCGACGAGGATCAACGCGCCTCCCTCGTCAGCGTCTCCGCCAGCTCGGCGTCTCCGCTCGTGCTCCGTCCGGTTGCCGGACCCGGACTCGCTCCGACGCGGCTCGCCTCCGCTTCGCTCCGGCTCGGAGTGTCGGCTCACGGTCGCAGCTCCAGGACGTCGCCGGGTGCGACGCCCCAACGAGCGAACGCGCCGGCCTCGGCCTCGAGCGCACACGCGGCGCGCCACACGTACGGTGAGACCCGGCGCGGCGCCAGCGTGCAGATGCGCAGCACCCGACCGTCACGATCGCAGAAGCACACGTCGATCGCGAACCGCATCCCGAACGTGTGCACGTTGCGGCACGGCCGCAGCACGAGCACGCCCTCGATGCCCTCCCGGCCGAGCAACCCCCGCGCCCGGCCGCGCGCGCCCTGCGGGGCCTCCGCGGCGGCGAGCACCTCATCGGCCCGGACGAGCCAGTTCGGCTGCGAGCTCGGCGGGGTCACGCCGCTGACCGTACCGGCCGGTCCGCGACCCGTCGGACCGGCGGGGCGCCTCTACCATCGCCCGGTGCCGTCGACCGACGCCGCGGGTGCGGATCGCCTGGGTTACCGGCCGGCCCTCGACGGCCTCCGGGCGCTCGCCGTCGCCGCCGTCGTCGTGTTCCACCTCCGCGAGACCGGGCTGACCGGCGGCTTCCTCGGCGTCGACGCGTTCTTCGTCCTGAGCGGGTTCCTGATCACGACGCTGCTCGTGCTCGAGTTCCGGCGCCGCACGTCACCGTCAGTGCCACCACCATCCGATGGGATCGGGCTCGTCGCGTTCTGGGGCCGCCGGGCCCGGCGCCTGCTCCCCGCGCTCGTCCTGCTCATGCTGGCGGTCGCGGTCGTCGCCGCGGTCGTGGTGTCCACCGACGAGCTCCGGCGCCTGCGCGGCGACGGCATCGCCGGCCTCTTCTACGTCGCGAACTGGCGGTTCATCGCCTCGGGCCAGTCCTACTTCGACCTCTTCACCGGACCGTCGCCGTTCCGCCACCTGTGGTCGCTCGCGATCGAGGAGCAGTTCTACCTCGTATGGCCTCTCGTCACGCTCGCGTGCCTGCGCCTCGCCCGCGGGCGGTTGCGGGTGCTCGCCGCGGTCTCGGGCGTCGGCATCGTCGCGTCGGTGGCGCTCATGGCCGCGCTGTTCGACCACGACGACCCGTCACGCGCCTACTACGGGACCGACACGCACGCGAGCCCGATCCTGGTCGGCGTTCTCCTCGCGCTCGTGTTGATCGATCGGCCGGAGACATCGGCACGAGCTCGTGCTGCGTTCGACGTCGCCGCCGCGGTCGCGCTCGCGGGCGTGCTCGCGGCGTTCGCGTTCGCACACGACACCAGCCCGCGCCTGTATCGCGGTGGCCTCGTCGTGTTCGCGGTGGCCGTCGCGGTCGTGATCGCGGGCGTGATGCGCGCGCCCGACGGCGTGGTCGCCCGGCTGTTCTCGCTCCGACCGCTCGTGCTCGTCGGCATGATCTCGTACGGGATCTATCTGTGGCACTGGCCCGTGATCGTCTACACGACGGCCGACCGCGTGGGTGTCTCCGGGTTCGGCCTCGCGGTGATCCGGCTGGCGCTCACGCTCGGGATCGCCACCGCGTCCTACGTGCTCGTCGAGCGACCGTTCCGCCAGGGGTTCCGATTCCGGCACGCGTGGGTCGCCGTGCCGGCCGGACTCGCCGGCGCCCTCGCCGCGATCCTCGTCGCCACCGCCGGGGCCACCGACGGTCCCGCCTACCTCCAGGCGACCCCGCTCCCGAGCGCGACGTCGAGCACCACGCTCGGTCCCGCCACGCCCGGCAACCCGACGCACGTCGTGCTCGTCGGCGACTCGCTCGCGGTCTCGCTCGGCCCGGGGCTCGACGACGCGTTCACCGAGCGCGGCATCGCGTTCGAGGCCGACGCGGTGCCGGGCTGCTCGATCCTGCGTGGCGTGACCGTGCAGCGGGACGGCCGGCCGTACCCGTGGTCGCGTGACTGCGACAAGGCCATCACGCCTGCGCTGGAGACGGTGGTCGACACCGCGCCGCGCCCCGACCTCGTGCTGTGGCTCTCGACGTGGGACGGCGTCGACCGGATGCTCGGAGGCGAGCGGGTGAGGATCGGGACGCGGGCGGGCGGCCCGGTGCTCGACCGTGAGGTCCGACGCGCCGCGGCGATCCTGACCGCGAAGGGCGCGCGGCTGATGGTGCTCACGGTCCCCACGCCCATCCCCGGGACCGCGACCGTGCTCCCGGGCCTCGACGAGACGAAGCGCGTCGAACAGCTCACCGCGCTGTACCGCCGGGCCGCGCCGACCGCCGACGGCCGCGTGCGGGTGCTCGCGTTCGACGAGATCGTGTGCCCGGGCGGGAGGTGCCGCGTGCGGGGCGGCGGCGTCGAGCTGCGCCCGGACGGCTCCCACTTCGGCACCGAGGGCTCCCGCGTCGTCGGCACCGAGCTCGTCGACGCCGTCCTCGGGTGCTGGAAGGACCCGAGCCGCTGCCCCTGACGCGCGTGCGGCGCGTCAGCCCGTGACCGCGGGCGGCTCGAGCGGGAGACGGACGACGAACGTCGCGCCGCCGGCGGCGTCGGGGTCGACCCAGGCCCGCCCACCCATCGCGGCGGCGAGCTCGCCCACGATCGCGAGCCCGAGGCCGGTGCCGACGCTGCGGCCCGGCACCGACCGGGACACGAAGAGCCGCTCGAACACCCGGTGATGCTCGGTCGGGTCGACGCCGGGACCGTCGTCGACGACCCGCACCTCCACCGAGCCGTTCGGGCCCGGCGCGACTCCCACGGTGATCCGAGCCCGCGCGAACTTCAGCGCGTTCTCGACGAGGTTCGCGACGATCTGCGCGACGCGGTCGGCGTCACCCGTGATCACGAGACCCTCGGGGTCCCCGGGCACCTCGACGGCGAGCGCGATCCCGAGCTCGGCGGCCGCCGGCTCGAACGCGGCGACCGCGGTCCGCACGCCCGCGGCGACGTCGAAGGGCCGCGGGGTGAACGAGAACCGCCGTGCGTCGAGCCGCGCGAGGTCGAGCAGGTCGGCCACGAGCCGCTCGAGCCGGTCCGCCTCGGCGGCGATCACCGCCCCGGCTCGGCGCTGCTCGTCCGACGCCGGGATCGTGCCGTCGGTGAGCGCGTCCGCGTAGCCGCGGATCGAGGTGAGCGGGGTGCGGAGGTCGTGCGAGACCGAGAGCAGGAACGCCCGCTCACCCTGGCGCGCCGCCTCGAGCTGACCGGCCATCTCGTTGAGCGTCGCCGCGAGGTCGGCGAGCTCGTCGTCGGGGTGCTTGCCGAGGTCGACGCGCGCCGCCAGGTCGCCACCGGCGATCGCGCCCGCGGTCGCACCCATCGCGGCGAGGGGCCGGGTCAACCGGCGGGCGAGGAAGTAGGAGACCAGCCCGGCGGCGATCAGCGCGAGTGCGCCGCCGAGGAGGAAGAAGCCCCGGGCGCGGCGCACCGCCGCCGAATCGACCTTCTCCGCCATGACGAGCACCGCGGCACCGTCGGTCGTGCGCGCGACCGGCAACGCCACGAACGCCTGCCCGCCCGCCGTCCCCGTCTGCTGCTGCCCGGCGGCGAGCGCGGCCGCGTCGAGGTCGTCGACCGTGAGTCCGTCCGGGAGCTCGGTCGGCGATCCTGCGCCCGACGGCGCGGTCCCACTCGCCGTCGTGGTCGTGGTCGTGCGCGGCGCGAAGCGCCGCGCGTCACGACCACGGGCACCCCGCGCGAGGGGGGCGCCGCTCGCCGGGTCGGCGGACGCGGCCGCACTCAGCGCGGTCACGCCCTCGGTGATCGTGCCGTCGTCGTGGAGCGTCACGATGGTGCCGCCGCTCACCCGCAGCACCGAGGCGAGCAGGCGCCCGAGCGGCGCGGTGGGCCGGCCGCGGATCTGGCGCGCGACCAGCTCCCGGCGCATGGCGACCAGCTGGTCACGCACCGAGGGCGCGGTCCGCTCGAGGTGGTCGATCGCGGTCTGCTCCGCGGACCGGCGCGCCAGCACGATCGTCGTGCCACCGCTGACCACGAGGACGCCCACCGCGATGCCCGCCATCGCGACGAGCAGCCGGCCGCGAAGTGTCCGGCGGCGGCTCACCGGGCCGTGGAATCGAGCCGGTACCCCAGCCCGCGCACCGTCGAGATGGTGCACGAGTCTCCGAGCTTCTTGCGCACCTGGGCGATGTGCACGTCGACGGTGCGCTCGTCGCCGAACCAGTCGGGGCCCCACACCGCGTCGAGGATCTGCTGGCGGCTGAGCGCGAGGCCCGGCCGCTCGGCCAGGAAGCGAAGCAGCTCGAACTCCTTCGCGGTGAAGTCGACCGGCTCGTCACGCACGCGGATCTCACGCCGGCCCAGGTCGACCACCGCCTCGCCCGCCGGGACGACCTCCGCCGTCTGCATGCCGTCGGTGCGACGGAGCACGGCCTTCACCCGTGCCACCAGCTCGGCCGGCGCGAACGGCTTGGTGAGGTAGTCGTCCGCACCGAGCTCCAGCCCGAGCACCCGGTCGATCTCGTCGGCGCGCGCGGTGAGGAAGATGACGGGCAGGGCGCTCGTCGCGCGGATGCGTCGGCACACCTCGAGCCCGTCGACGTCCGGGAGACCGACATCGAGCACGACGAGCCGCGGCCGCTGGTCCCGCACTGCGGCGAGCCCGTCCTCACCCGTCGCCTTCTTGAGCACGCGGAAGCCCTCACGACTCAGATAGAGGTCGACGAGATCGGCGATGTTGGGTTCGTCCTCGACGACGAGGATCGTGCCCTTGTCCATGCGCGCATGCTCCCATGGGTTCCGTACGCTTCGTGCGATGTCGTTGTGATCGTTTCGTGATGTCCGGACGTGCTTCGGCGCGTGCGGCCGGCGCTTGACGAAGTCCTCACATTCGCCTGATCTGCACCGTTTGATCCCTCCCGAAGGTGACGGGGTCGCAGCCGCGACGCCGAGACCGAACGGAGGAACCATGAAGACCAAGCAACTCCTCGCCACCATCGCCGCGGGCTCGATGCTCGCCGGCAGCACCCTTGCCCTGGCCGCGCCCGCGGGTGCCGCCACGACGCCCCGATGCGCGAGCGAGGCCTGGCCGACATCGGCCGACGGCCGCCCCACCGCCCCCACCGACGCCGAGGGCGTGTACCTCTGGCACACGAGCACCGGCTGGCACCTCCGCGTCAACGAGCCCGGTGCGGACCGCGCGGTGTTCGCCGGCTCGATCAGGGTCGACGGCCGGCTCGTGAGCTGGGGCCGCCACCTCGAGCGCGGCGGCGAGGGTGTCGTGACCCGCACCGGTGCGGGCGTCGCCGGCTTCCGCTTCGTGAACTACGGCGGCGTCGACGGCCTGGACTTCGTCACCCGCTGCTCGTCGACGCTCACGATCCGGGTGAAGATGAACGGCGCCGTCGTGAGCGCCGATCACATCTTCATCGGCGCGGACGGCCACCACCCCTCCTCGCTGCCGACGACGATCACCAAGGCGGCCTGAGCACCCACACCGCGATCGACGACGCGCCGCACCCACGGGTTCGGCGCGTCGTCGCGCGCGATCAGCCCTACGCTCGGGTGATGCGCATCCTCATCACCGGCGCGGGGCGCGCGATCGGTCGGGCGACCGCCGACGAGCTGCTCGCACGAGGCCACGACGTCGTCGCCACCGCACGCGACCCCGAGCTGCTCGCGGACCTCGTCGGCGGGACGGTCCTTCCACTCGACGTGACCGACGACGCGTCGGTCGCCGCGTGCATGGCGCGCGCCGGCGAGCTGGACGCCATCGTGAACAACGCCGCGGTCATCGGCTCGGGACCGCTCGAGGACTATCCGATCGAGCGGCTGCGCCGCGTGCTCGAGACGAACACCGTCGGCGCGCTCCGCATGGTGCAAGCGGTCCTCCCCGCGTGGCGCGAGCGCCGCTCGGGCGTGTTCGTGAACGTCTCGAGCGTGCAGGGTCGGGTCGCGACACCGCTCGAAGGCCCGTACGCGGCGTCGAAGCACGCGCTGGAGGGCCTCTCCGAGACGCTGCACTACGAGGTCGGTCACTTCGGGATCCGAGTGGTGCTGATCCAGCCGGGCTACATCGCGCCGGGGATGAAGCACAGTGACGACCATCCCGGACCGGACGCGTACGCGGAGCTCCACGAGCAGTGGAGCGGGACCGATGCCACGCTCAACGCCGACGGCCGACCCGGCCCTGAGATCGTCGCGCGCGCGATCGCGGTGGCGATCGAGGATCCGAGCACCCCGTTGCGCGTGCCGGTGGGCGCCGACGCCGAGATGATCCTCGCGATCCGGGCGCAGCTGTCGGACGCGGAGTTCGAGGCGACGATGCGGACGGCGATCGGGCTCAGCTGGTAGCAGCCAGCCGGTCGCGACGCTCCCGGCCGGAGCCCGGCGGGGCCGCTCGACTACTGTGCTCGCTTCCCCTCGGAGGATCGACCGTGAGCAAGAAGACGAAGAAGCGCAAGCTCCGCGCCCGGCGCAGCAAGGCCAACCACGGCAAGCGCCCCCGCGTCGGACGCCGCTAGCCGGGACGCGCCGCGAGCCCGTCCGCGCCGGCCGGGGGCACCGAGCGCACCACGAGGAGCAGGACGGCCGCCACGAGTGGCGCCAGCACGAGGCTCCCCAGGACCGCCACCTGGTCGCCCGTCCCGAACATGTCCGCGTGGCGCGCGTGGTACACGACGTGCAGCACCCCGTTCACGAGCGTCGCCGCGAGCGCCGCGCGCACGAGGGGCAGCGACAACGTGACCGCCGCCGCGAGCAGCACCACGAAGAGCGCGAGGTTGAGCTCACCGACGTCGCGCACCAGGTGCTGGTTGTACGGGCCGTCGGCCGACACCCAGTGGCGGCCACCACCGGGGAAGTCCGTGTAGAAGGACCGCGGCGCGAACGCCGCCCAGAATCCGACGAGCGCGAAGCTCACGGCGAGGTACGCGAGTCCGATCCGGACCCAGGTCGAGTGTCGACTCATCGGTCGTCCCCCGGTCGTCGCGCTCCGGCCTCCCTCGACCGGTCCGCCGCGGTCGCGACCCAACCCGTCCGGGCGTCCGCGTACCGTGGCGCCCATCCGGTGGCGTCGCGGAACCTGCGGTTCGACACGCGTTGCGACGCGGTGAGCGCGTCCGCCACGCTGCCTCCTGCCAGACGCACCAACCGGGACGGCGTCGGTTTCGGCGGTTTGATCCCGAACGCCTGCGCGAACGCGGCAAGGTACTCGCCGCGCCGCAGCGGCTCGTCGTCGGCGACGTTGTACACGCCGGCCGGGGCGGCGAGCGCGGCGACGACCGCGGTCGCGACGTCCGCGCAGTGGACCGACGACATGAACGCGTCGCCGTCACCCGCGATCGAGGACCGGCGGAAGCGCGCGAGCCTCAGCGCCTCGTCGGTGCCGCGGTTGCCCGCACCGCCGTAGAAGAGCCCGAAGCGCAGCACGCAGGCGGTGCCGGCGTCGCCGAAGGCGAGAGCGAGCTTCTCGCCCTCGAGGGTCGGCGCGAGCAGACCCGGATCCTCGAGGAGCGGCGAGTCCTCGTCGAGCCAACGATCGCCGCCGTCGCGGTAGACGAACGTGATCGACTCCTTCACGAACGTCGTCGCCCCGGCCTCCCGCGCGCCGGCGACGAGGTTGCGGGTCGCGTCGACGCGCAACCGGTTGTGCGTCTCCCAGCCCTTGGGTCGCGCGGCGCGGCTCATCGTGGGGACGTTGGTGGCCAGGTGGACCACCGCCTCGCTCCCGATGACCGCCCTCGCGACCGCGCCGGCGTCGAAGAGGTCGACGGTCACCGGCTCCGCACCCGCCGCACGCAGACCGGCGGCCGCGTCCTCCCGTCGCGAGACCGCGCGCACGTCGTGCCCGGCCGCGAGGAGCGCGGGCACCGCGAGCCGCCCGGCGACACCGGTCGCCCCCGTCAGGAACACCTTCATGTGAGCACCTCCTGCATCCAGCGCGCGCCGGCGCGCAGCCCAGCCGGCGACGCGTCCCGCACCACGGTCTCGAGCACCGCGGCGAGCGTGACCGCGCCGAGCGACGCTCGCCATGCCGCATCCGCCTCGTCCATCACCGCGTGGATCGCGCACGGCAGCCGGTACGCGGCCGCCGGCTGCGCGGCCGGGCCGCGCCGGCGGATCTCGGTGCACACGAACGCGCCGGTGTCCCCGTCGATCGCCTCGACCACGTCGAGCACCGTGATGTCGGTGGCCGGCCGCGCCAGCCGGTAGCCGCCCCGGGGTCCCTGGACCGCTTCGAGGATGCCCACCCGGCTGAGCGCCTGCAGGTGCTTGGCGAGGTAGGCCGCCGGCACGCCGTGGTACTCCGCCAGGCGCGCCGCCGGCAGCGCCCGGTCCGGCGGGAGCACGGCCAGCAACGTCGCGACGTGCAGACCCCACTCCACGCCGTCGGAGAGCTTCATAATCCGGATAGTAGATATCCGTATTCAGGTCGTCAACCTGGGCCGAGTCTCGGCTCCGGGCAGTGCGCGCAGCACGA
>CAZXCB010000100.1:0-11559 GCA_964639075.1 uncultured Bifidobacteriaceae bacterium
GGCCTACGGGCTCGCCATCGCGGCCGTGCCTGACGTCGAGCAGCACCGGCTCGACGCGATCGTCGAGCGGCTCGTCGCGATCGGCGACCAGGCCGCGACCGCGCTCCAGAACGCGCAGCTCCTCGAGCAGATCCGCCACCAGGCCGTCCACGACAACCTGACCGGGCTGGCCAACCGCGCGCTCTTCGACGACGAGCTCGACAAGGTGCTCGCGCGCGCCGGCCGCGACCAGGTGCCGGTGACGGTGCTGTTCATCGACCTCGACGACTTCAAGTCGGTGAACGACCGCGCCGGCCACGGCGCCGGCGACCACGTGCTCCGCACGGTGGCCACGCGCCTGGTGGGAGCCGGGCGCAAGGGTGACTCCGTGGCCCGTCTCGGCGGTGACGAGTTCACGATGCTGCTGCCGGGCTCGAGCCGCGAGGACGCGGAGCAGGTCGCGCAGCGGGTCGCCCGCGTGATCTGCGAGCCGATCGTTCTCGGCGAGGAGCTGCTCACGATCCACGCGAGCGTCGGGCTCGCGACCGCGCGCGAGGACGGCGAGGACGCCGAGACCCTCCTACGGGCAGCCGATCGCTCCATGTACCGCGTGAAGCGGGCCGAGCGGGTGCCGGCGGCGATGACCCACGCCGCCGGCGTCCCCATCGGCCGAGTCCCCTAGCGGTCGCGTTCCTCGACGACGACCGACCGCATGACGTCGCCGACCTCGGTCGCGAGCGCGACGTCCATGCCGTCGACGACGAAGCCGAACAGGTTGTAGTCCTTGCTCAGCTTGCGGGTGCAGTCCGCGATCGTGATGAAGAACT
This sequence comes from uncultured Bifidobacteriaceae bacterium, assembly GCA_964639075.1. Classification (GTDB taxonomy): domain Bacteria; phylum Actinomycetota; class Acidimicrobiia; order IMCC26256; family JAENVU01; genus JAENVU01. Next base: position 807 of record CAZXCB010000100.1, read on the forward strand.
GCGAGCCGTTCGTGTTCGGGCCGGCGTTCGCCATCGCCACCGCGCCGAGGGTGTAGTCGCCCTGGACCTCCTCGTCGCGGAACTGGTAACCGGGCCCGCCGCGGCCGGTGCCCTCCGGACAGCCGCCCTGGATGACGAAGTCCGGAACGACGCGGTGGAACGTGAGGCCGTCGTAGTAGCCCTGGCGCGCGAGACCGACGAAGTTGTTGACGGTGTTCGCCGCGAGCTGCGGGTCGAGGTCCATGACGATCGTGCCGCGGTTCGTGGTGATGGTCGTGCGGTACAGCTTCGATCCGTCGATCTGGTACTCGGGCGGTTCGGCCACGGTCGGGTTCCTCTCAGGGGGTGGACGTCGTCGACGTCGTCGACGAGGACGGGATGGCGGCGGTCTCGCCCTCAGCCTCGGCGAGGAGCTGACGTACCTGCGGGGCGAGCGGCGAGTCCGGCGCGGCCCCAAGGTACTGCCGGAACTCGGCGGCGGCCCCTTCGGGATCCGACTGGTCGCGCAGCAGGATGATGCCGCGGAAGAACCGGGCGTCCGCGTAGGCCGGGTCCAGCTGGATCGCCTTGTCGAGCAGGGTCAGCCCCTCGGCGGGGTAGCCCTGGAGCCGGATCAACCAGCCGGTGTACGCGTAGGGCTCGGGGTTCTTCGGGTCGAGCCTCGCCGCGGCCTGGAACTGGCGGAGCGCGCCCTTCACGTCGTCCGAGCCCATGAGGGAACGGGCGAGCGCGAGGCGCGCTGCGGCGTCGTTCGGCGCGTCCTTCACGTCGGCCCGCTGGTTTGCGAGCCGCCGCTTCGCCGCGGCCGCCGCCGACTCGCCCTGGCGACCGGTGATCGTGTCGCCCGGCAGGCGCGCGCCGAGCCCGAAGGCGAGCACCACGCCGACGACGACGGCGAACACCACGATCCCGCCGATCGTGAGCACCCGCCGACGCGCCGACACTCGGGCGGGCTCGACGGTGTCGGCCGGCATCGGATCACCCTCGAGCTGGTGGAGCACCCGCGCGGCGCGGGCGGTGTAGTCGGCGTGCAGGCGTGCGAACGTGTCGTCGTCGATGTTGCCCTCGGCGCGCTCGGCATCGAGGTCGTCGAGCGAGCGCAGCAGGAAGTCCCGCTCCTCGGTCAGCGCTTCGGTGTCGCTCACGGCGCCGGATCCGCGTCGTGGCGGTGACGGGCGACGAGCTCCTCGTCGTCGGCGGTTGCGGTCAGCCGCGGCTGGCGCTGCCAACAACGCAGGGCCATCGCGAGACCTCCGGCGGCGATGAGGACCGCCACGATCGGCAACGCCCAGACCAGCATCCCGACGCCGCTCCCCGGTGGCTTCAGCAGGATGGACTCACCGTTGTTGTCGACGTAGTGCTGCCGGATCGCGTCGATCGACTCCCCGCGGCGGAGGCGCCTCGCGATGTCGCGGCGGACGAGCCGGGCCGAAGCGGCCGAGCTGTCGGCGACGGAGAGCCCCTCGCAGTCGACGCAGCGCAGCTCGCTCGCAAGGCTGCGCGTCTGCTCCGCGATGGACGGGTGCTCGCTCCGCGGCCAGAGCGCCACCGCGAGCACGACGGCGGCCACGAGGCCGATCAGGATCCACAGGGTCTTGCGGGTGGACGTCACTGCGCACCGCGCGAGTACTCGAGCATCTTGTCGAGCTGTGCGGTCGTGATCGGCCCGATCACCGATCCCACGATCACTCCGGACGGCGAGATCGCGAACGTCTCCGGCTGGCCTACCGTCGCGAAGTCGAGCGTCGCCTGCTCGGCACCACCGTCGTTCGCGACCGTCCAGGCGATGCCATCGGCCTTGGCCGCGGCGCGGATGGCGCCAGCGAGATCGTCCCGAGGAATGCCCAACATCACGACGCTCGGGTCGTTGGCATGGGCCGCGTACCAACGCCGAAGCACCGGCAGCTCGTCGCGGCACGGGCGGCACCACGAATTCCAGAAGTTCACGATCACCGTCTTGCCCGCGAGATCGGCGGTCGTCACCTTCGTGCCGTCGAGGCGGGTGAGCGAGAGCTCGGGCGCGGGCTTGCCGAGGAGCCGACTGGTGTTCGCGTCCGCGCGCGGATCGGTGTCGACGTTCGCCGCGAGCAGCGCGGCCAGCACCACGATCACGGCGCCCGCGCCGATCGCGATCCACCGGAACGGATGCTTCATGCGGGCGCGCCCGCTCCCACGACGTCGCTGTCGGGCTGTCCGCCGTCGGGGTCACACTCGGGAGCGCGACCGGATGCAGGGACGCTCGGCGACCGGTGGCGGTCCACGACGATGCGGCGCTTCGTTCGGGGCACGAGCGCGATGACCGTCCCGAGCGCCATCAGCCCGCCACCGAGCCAGAGCCAGAACGTGAGCGGCTGCACCTGCACGCCGATGGTCACGCGCCCGGATTCGTTGGGCGTCGAGACCAGCGTGAGGTACACGTCCTCGAGCAGACCCGTGCGTACCGACGGGGTCCCGATGCCCTCGTTCGCGTTGGAGAACGTGGAGATCGCCGGCGCGTACGTGCCGAGCACCTCGCCCCCGCGCGCGACGCGGACCGTGACGGACACGACGTTCTTCTGGGCGCCGCGCGTCACGTGCCGACCCGTGTAGGTCACCTCGTAGCGCCCGACGGTGGCCGATTGCCCGCGCTGCAGCCGCACCTCGCGCTTGGTGCCGAACGAGCCGCTCGCCGCGAGCACGACCGCGATCGCGATCACCCCGAGGTGCACCACGAGCCCGCCGTAGCGTCGCGGGTTGCCGGCCACCGTACGTCCGAGCGCGGCGACGGGGTTGCAGCCGTCCCCGCGCCGGCGGGCCCGCACCGCCACCCAGGTCTCGCGGACGATCGCGACCGTCGCGAACGCGGCGAGCCCGAACGCCACGACCGTCGTCCAATCGCGCGTCCACGCGACGACGGTGAGGAGCATCATCGCCACCCCGGCGATCGCGGGAAGGAGCAAGCGCTCCTGGAGCACCGCGCCGCTCGTCGCCCGCCACGGCAGGGCCGGCGCGACGGCCATGAGGAACAGCAGCGCGAGCCCGAGCGGCGAGCCGAGCCGGTCGAAGTACGGCTCGCCGACCGACAGCGTGCTCCCCCGCAAGGACTCGGCGAGCAGCGGGAACACCGTGCCGAGCAGCACCACGAACGCGAGACCGGCGAACAGGACGTTGTTGGCGAGGAACGCGGCCTCACGCGAGACCGGCGAGTCGATCCGGCCGGGGCTGTGCAGCGTGTCGGCCCGCCAGGCGATCAGGGCGACCCCACCGAGCATCACGATCACGAGAAACGTCAGCAACCACGGCCCGATGGCCGACTGCGAGAACGCGTGGACGGACGTGACGATCCCCGACCGGGTGAGGAACGTCCCGAGGATGGTCAGCGCGAACGTCGCGATGACGAGCGACAGGTTCCAGACGCGGAGCATGCCGCGTCGTTCCTGCACCATCACCGAGTGGATGAACGCGGTCGCGGTGAGCCACGGCAGCAGCGACGCGTTCTCGACCGGATCCCAACCCCAGTAGCCGCCCCAGCCGAGCACCTCGTAGCTCCACCACGCGCCGAGCACGATGCCCACGGTGAGGAACCCCCACGCGACGAGCGTCATGCGACGCGTGTCCTCGAGCCAGCCCTCGCCGAACCGACCGGTGACCAGCGCGGCGACCGCGAACGAGAACGGCACGGTCATGCCGACGTACCCGAGGTAGAGCATCGGCGGGTGAAAAGCCATGAGCGGGTGGTTCTGGAGCAGCGGGTTCGGTCCGCGCCCGTCGGTCGGCGTGATCCCGGCGATCAGCTGGAACGGGTTGGCGGCGACTGCCATGAAGACGAAGAAGAAGAGCGTGACGCCGAGGCCGACGATCAGGGCCCACGCCACCATCGGATCCTCCATCCGGTGGCGGAACCGGACGGCGACGACGCTGAAGTACCCCGCGAGCAGGAGCACCCACAGCAGGATCGAGCCCTCGAGCGCGGCCCAGAGACCGGTGATCGTGAACAGCGTCGGCGTGGACACGGAGTTGTTCTCGGCGACGTACCGGATCGTGAAGTCGTGGCTCAGCAGTGCCCACTCCATCGCGCCGACCGCGACGAGCGCGCCGGCCAGCACGACGAACACGCACGTCCGGCCCGACCGCAACGCGCTGCGGTTCCCGGTCAGCACGCCGCGGAGCAGCAGGACGATCCCGACGGCCGCGCCGCCGATCCCGATCGCGATGCCGAGCACGCCGAGGGTGGCGCTCACGAGACTTCGGCTCGTCCGCTCGAATGCACGGACCACGACGGCCGTCGGGACGCTCCCTCGCGGCTCGCCTCCGCTGACGCTCCGGCTCCGGCCGGGCGCCGCCTGTGCACTGCGGCAATCACCGGTTCGTCACCTTGGGGGCGGTGTTCGTATCGACCTTCGGCGGCGTGTAGTCGGCGCCGTGGCGGATGAGGATCCGGTCGGAGTCGAAGGTGAGCCCGCGAGCCCAACGCCCTTCACACACCACGGGCGCCTTGGGCTCGAACAGCTCCGGCGGGTCACCGCGGTGCACGACCTTCACGGTCTTGTTGCCGTCGGTGACCTCGAAGGCGACGCCGCTCGCGGTCTCGTGGACGCTCCCCGGCACGACCGCGCCCGCGAGGCGGAAGCGCGAATCACCCTGGCTCGAGCGCTCCTGCACCGCCTCCGAGACCGTCCGGTAGAACACGACGTTCTCGGACAGCACGACGACGAGCGCGATCCCGATCACCACGACGAGCCCGCACACGACCGCAGCACCGACGTACCGGCCCTTGGTGCGCCGCGGCGCCGGAGGCGCCGTCGGCGCGCTCACGCCTGCGGCTCCGAGTCCGGCTCGGATGCCTCGGCGCGCTTGATCCGTCGCTGGAGGCGGACCGTGTACCCGACGAGGACGCCGCCACAGATCGCGTACGCCGCGACGATGTAGCCGACGTCGGTCATGACCGCACCCTCACCATCATTGGCCTGCTCCGGCCGGCACACCGGTGCGCTCCGCGATGGCGCGCTCGAGCTCGATCTCCTCGCGGCCTTCCTCGAGCACCGCGAGGCGGTACCGGCGGTCCAGCAGGTACACGTACACGAGGGTGAACGCGATCGTGCCCATCCAGAGTGTGACGCCCATCAGGCCGTGGATCTGCGGGTCCAGCTCGGGGTTGAAGACCGTCGCCTTCTGGTGCAGCGTCCGCCACCACTCGACGGAGAAGTGCACGATCGGCACGTCGACGAACGCGATCAGCGCCGCGATCGCGTTGCGCTTCCCCGCGCCGACGGGGTCCCCGGGGATGCGGCGGAGCGCGAGGTAGCCGAGGAACAGGAAGAACAGCAGCGCCGTGCTGACGAGCCGCGCGTCCCACGCCCACCAGAAGCCCCAGACCGGGCGACCCCAGAGCGAGCCAAGCACCAGCGCGAGGCCGGTGAAGACGACACCGAGCTCGGCCGATGCCCCGGCGACCCGGTCCCAGACGATCGAACGCGTCCGTGGCCAGAGGAACAGCGCCGAGGCGGCTGCCGTCACGAAGAACGCGAGGTACGCGAGCCAGGCCGACGGGACGTGCAGGTACATGATCCGCTGCGCGTCGCCCTGGACGGCGTCGGGCGGCGCGCCCCAGAGCCCGAAGACCGTCAGCGCGGCGACTGACACGACGGCGCACACGCCGACGACCCGGCGCACGACCGGCAGGAGGAGCTGGTCCTGTCCCGCACCGGCGCGTGCGGGCACCAGAGGTTGCGGGTCGGCCATCGGTGCATCCTCTCGCGTCACGCCGCTTCCTCCCACAACGAGCCGAAGGCGAGCACACCGATCGCGCTGTAGAGCACGGCGAACACGGCGAGCATCGCCACCCACGGCCACGCGTCCCCGGGAGCGCCCTCGAGCCCGTCCTCGAAGGCCCGGGTCGCCCCGAGCATCACCGGGGCGAGGATGGGGAGGAGCAGCAGTGGGAGCAGGGTCTCACGCACCCGCAGCCCGGCTGCGAGCACGCCGTAGAGGGTACCGGTGGCGGCCATCCCGACGGTCGCGGCCACGGCGGTCAGCAGGATGACCGCGATCCCGTGGACCTCGACGCCGTAGAGCACGACCACCCCCACCCCGAGCACCACCTCGAGCACCGCCAGCTGCGCGGCGATGGCTGCCATCTTGCCGAGGAAGATCGCGCTGCCGTCGAGGCCGGCGAGACGCAACCCGTCACGCGCACCGTGGTGCGTCTCGATCGCGAACGCGCGGCCGACGGCGAGGAGCAGGGCGAGCAGGACCGCGACCCAGAACAGTCCCGGAGCCACGCGTTCGAGGACTCCGCGATCGGGATCCAACGCGAACGCGAAGAGCAGGATCACGATGAGGCCGAACGGCAGGATCTGCGCGACCGCGATGCGCGCCCGGGCCTCGATCCGCAGGTCCTTGCCGGCGACGAGCGCCGCCTCGCGCCAGATCACGACGCCGTCCCCGGGATCGGCACGGTGCGCGGCTCCGGGATCACCCGGCCGCCGTCCACCTGGATCTCGCGACTCGCGAGCGGGCGCGCCACGTCGAGCTCGTGCGAGACCATGACGACGGTGCGTCCTTCCGCGGGCGCGTCCCGGATCACCTCGGCGAGGACCGCGCGCCCGGTCGCGTCGAGGCCCGCGTGCGGCTCGTCGAGGAGCAACAGCCGGGGATCGCGCACGAGCGCCGCCGCGAGCGCGAGCCGCCGACGCTGCCCGGCCGACAGACCGCGGTGCACCACTCCGGCGGCGCCGCCGAGCTCGACCCGATCGAGCGCCGCGTGCACGAGACCCTCGTCCGTCCGGCCCGAGGCCCGAGCGAAGAAGCGCACGTTCTCCGCCGCGGTCAGGTCGTCGTAGCAGTACGTCTCGTGACCCACGAGGGCGGTGGCCGACCGCGCCGCGCGCCGGTCGGTGAAGAGGTCGTGGCCGCGCACCGTCGCCTCGCCCGAGCGCGGCGGCGTGAGACCGGCGAGCAGGCGGAGCAGCGTGGTCTTGCCCGCGCCGTTGGGCCCGGTGACGAGGAGGATCTCCCCCTCGCTCACGTCGAGGTCGACGCCCGCGAGCGCCGGGAAGCGGCCGAGGAGGCAGACGACCGAGCGGAGCCGAACGACGAGTGACACACGAGCCTCCGGGCCCCGGGGACGGGGCGGAATCAGGCCCGAGAGTGTACGGACCGCCCCCGAAACCGGTCGAACCCTGCCGCGCCGCCGATACCCGTCGCGGCGCTCTGACCTGGCCCGATACGGCCTCGCGCAGCCGCTACCTTCACCCGGTGCGCCGAGTGGTCAACGCCGTGGGTCGGGTGCTCGTCACCGTCGGCATCCTGCTGCTGCTCTTCGTCGCGTACCAGCTCTGGGGGACCGGCTTCTACGAGGCCAGCCAGCAGTCGAACCTGAAGTCGGACTTCCGCGCCCAGCAGGCCCAGGCCGAGCGGGCGGCGGCGCCGGTGTCGGGGACCACGACGACCACGACTCCCCTGCCCCCGCCGCCCGAGGGCGACCCGCTCGGCATCATCCGCATCCCCAAGATCGGGCTCGACCGCGCCATCGTGCAGGGCATCACCGTCCCCGACCTGCGCAAGGGTCCCGGGCACTACCCGGACACGCCGATGCCCGGCCAGCTCGGCAACGCGGCGATCGCCGGCCACCGCACCACCTACGGCGCGCCGTTCAACCGCCTCGACGAGGTCGTGCCCGGCGACGAGATCGATGTCGTCACGCTCGCGGGCACGTTCCGGTACCGCGTCACCCGACAGCTCATCGTCTCACCGAAGCAGACCGAGGTGCTGAACCCGACGGCCGACGCGACCCTGACCCTCACCACGTGCAACCCGAAGTACTCCGCGCGGGAGCGACTCGTCGTGCAGGCGACGCTCGACCTGCCCCACAGCCCCGAGCCCGCGAAGTCGTCGGTGCCGAAGTCGCGGACCCGACACCTCGCGATCGACGACCTCGCCGGAACGCGCGAATCGAGGCTCCCGGTCATCTGGTGGGCGCTCATCGTCGCCGCGATCGGCGGCCTGTGGTGGTGGCTGTTCCATCGCAAGCCCCGCTGGTGGGTGTGGGTGCTCGGCGCGATCCCGTTCCTCGCCCTCTACGCGGTGTTCTGCTTCTACCTCGAGCGCGTGTTGCCGCCGGGTTTCTGAGTCAGGCGACCGACGACACGGTCGCGAGCTCGCGCATGCCGGCGGCGAAGTCGACGGTCGCCGCGAAGTCGAGCTCGGCACGCGCGCGCGCCGGACTCGCGAAGACGTGACGGACGTCCCCGGGCCGCCAACGACCCACGACCTCGGGCCGCGGCGCGTCGGGACCGAACGCGTCACACAACGCGGCCGCCATCGCGAGCAGCGGACACGGCCTCCCGCTCGCGACGTTGAATGGACCCTCGGCGTTCGAATGCAGCGCGAGCGCGTTGGCCCGGGCGACGTCGCGCACGTGCACGAAGTCCCGCAACTGCCCGCCGTCCTCGAACACGCGCGGCGCACACCCGGACGCGAGCGCGTCCGTGAAGAGTGCGGCGACCCCCGCATACGGGGTCCCGCGCGGCATCCCCGGTCCGTAGACGTTGTGATACCGAAGCGCGACCGCACGCACCGCAGGATGCTCCCGCGCGAACGCGCGCACGAGGTGCTCCTGTGCCACCTTCGACGCCGCGTAGACGTTGCGAGGATCCACCGGCGCCGACTCGGGGACCGCCTCCGGCGTGAGCGGACGGCCGCACTCGGGACACGGCACCTCGAAGTCACCGGCCTCGAGGGCCGCGGGCTCGCGAGGTGCGGCGCCGACGAGGCCGTGCGCGGCACACCGGTACCGACCCTCGCCGTAGACCACCATGCTGGACGCGAGCACGACCGCGCCGCGAAACCGTGTGTCGTGCAGCGCGCGCAGGAGCACCGCGGTGCCGAGATCGTTGTCGGCCACATACGCCGGAGCATCCGAGAAGTCCACGCCGAGGCCGACCTTCGCGGCCTGGTGACAGACCGCGTCGACCCCGCGCAGCGCACCCACCACGGTCGCGAGATCGGTGACATCGCCGACGATGGCGTCGGCGCCCGCGCTCGACTCGCGATCGAGAACGACGACGTCGTCACCCTGGCCCCGGAGCACGTCGACCACGTACGCGCCGACGAACCCCGCGCCGCCGGTGACGAGCACCCTCATCCGACTCGCTCCTGCGGGAGGTGCACCGTGAAACGGGCGCCGCCCGGCTCGTTGCGCACCACGATCTCGCCGGCGTGCGCCTCGACGAATCCACGGGCGATCGCGAGCCCGAGCCCTGCGCCCCCACCGGCGCTCGCGGGATCGGCCTGGTAGGCCGCGTCGAAGATGCGGTCGAGATCCGCCTCGGGCACGCCGCCGCCCGAGTCGAGCACCGACACGAAGACGCGGTCCGGCGGCAGCGAGCCGAGCTCCACCATCACCGAGCCGTCGGTCGGCGTGTGCCGGATCGCGTTCTCGAGCACGTTGCGCAACGCGCGCAGCACCTCGGGCGGCGACACCTGCACCTCGGGCGCGGCGCCGTCGAGCCGACCCGTGAGGCGGACGCCCTTCGCCTCGGCCACCGGCTGGACTCCGGCGATGGCGTCGGAGACGAGATCGCCGAGCGAGACGCGCTCCCACTGCAGTCGTACCGCGCCGGCCTCGGCCCGGCTGAGCTCGAAGAGGTCGTCGACCAGCGCGGTCAGGCGGTCGGTCTCCTCTTTCATGGTCGCGTGGTAGCGCGCGATCGTCTCGGAATCGCTCACGACGCCGTCGTCGATCGCCTCGACCATGGCCCGCAACGCGGCGAGCGGCGTGCGGAGGTCGTGGGAGACCCACGCCACGAGCTGACGACGGGAGTCCTCCACCGCCCGCTCGCGCGCGGAGGCTTCGTCGAGTCGGTGTTGCATCAGCTCGAGCTCGCGCGCGAGGTGCTCGAGCTCGGGCGGCCCGGCGACGGCGTCGGCCGGGATCGGCTCGCCGGTGCCGACCCGGCGCGTCACCGCGACGAGCGCCTCACTCGTCTTGGCGATCCGGTCGCCGAGCGTCAGCGCGACGGCGACCGCGACCGTCGTAGCCGCGAGGAGCACGACGTCGATCGCGGCGAGGTCGTGCTCCGAGATGAACATGGCCTGAGCTGCAGCCGCGACACCGAGCGAGATCGCACCGGCGACCACGAGCGCCAGCGCGCTCACCTGCACCCCGACCGAGCGGCGCCGGAGCGAGCGCAGCAGTGGGAGCGCCACCAACGCGGTGAGCAGCACCACCCCGGCCGCGATCCCGATCAGGTCCATGGCGTCGCGAGCCGACATCGCCGCCGCCGCGGCGACGAGTGCGGCCAGTCCGAGGCCGACCACGAGCACGACCACGGTGCGCACGACGCGGCTCACGGGTCCCACCGGTAGCCGACGCCCCAGACCGTCACGATGTGGCGGGGCTCGGCGGGGGTCGCCTCGACCTTCTCTCGCAGGCGCCGGACGTGGACCGTCACGGTCGCGGTGTCGCCGAAGCTGTAGCCCCACACCCGCTCCAGCAGCGCCTCACGCGTGAAGGACTTGCGCGGGTTCCGCGCGAAGTGGGCCAGCAAGTCGAACTCCCGGGGCGTGAGCACCGCGATGGTGTCGCCGACGGTCACCTCCCGCGCCCGCAGGTCGATGCGGAGGTCGCCGGTCTCGATGACCTCGACCGTCATCCCGTCGGGCGGTGGCATGGTGGCCGAGCGCCGCAGCACCGCGCGCACGCGCGCCGCGAGCTCGCGCGGCGAGAACGGCTTCACCACGTAGTCGTCGGCGCCGAGCTCCAGACCGAGGA
>CAZXCB010000101.1:0-11531 GCA_964639075.1 uncultured Bifidobacteriaceae bacterium
GGTTCGCCTTGAGGTCCGGATACGCCTCGGCGACCGCGAAGAGGCTCTTCAGGGCGCCGCTCAGCGCGGTCTCCGCCTGGGCCTGGGCCTGGGGCGAATCCCCCGCCTGCGCGTTGATCGCGTTGGCGCGCGCCTCGGTGACCGATTCGAACACGCCCTTCTCGTGGGCCGCGTAGCCCTTGACCGTCTCGACCAGGTTCGGGATGAGGTCGTGGCGGCGCTTGCACTGCACGTCGATCTGGGACTTCGCGTTGTCGATGCGGTTCCGGGTCCGGACCAGGCCATTGTACGTGAGGATCACGAACAGCCCGATCAGGAGCAGGACGACCGCGATGATGATGCCGATGGCCATTGGGGGGCTCCTCGATGGGTGAGACGACGACGATGGTAGGCGGGCGGCTCCCGCCCGACCGATCACCGATCCGTCGGGGCAGCTCCTACGTGGCGATCGCCTGCTCGTAGACCTCGGCGTAGCGCTGGGCGAGGCGGTGCAGCGAGAACTCCGTCACCCGGGCCCCGGCCGCGTCCTCGAGCCGGGCCCGCAGGTCGTCACCGTCGAGGACCCGCCGCAGCCCGGCGCACAGCGCCTCGGGGTCGCCCGGGGGCACCAACCAGGCGTCACGGTCGTGGCGGGCGACGTTGCGGTAGCCCGGGATGTCCGACGCGACGACGCACGTGCCGGCGGCCATCGCCTCGAGCAGGACGATGCCGAAGGACTCCTGGCCGAGCGCCGGCGCACAGAACACGGTCGCGCCGGCGAGTCGGGCCATCTTCTCGGGCTCCCCGATCCGGCCGAGCCACTCGACCCGCGGCGTGCGCCGCGCGCGCAGCGCCTCGGTCTCGGGACCGTCGGAGGCCACCCAGAGCAGGGCGTCGCGGTCCAGCCCGACCCACGCGTCGAGCAGGACGCCGAGACCCTTGCGGGGCTCGTGCCGACCGCAGAACAGCACCGTCGGGCCGTCGCCGACGATGGGTTCCACCTTCTTGTACGCGTCGACGTCGACGCCGTTCGGGAGCAGCAGGTACGACCCTCCCAGCGCGGCCTCGGCGGTGGCCCGCGCGTCGGGACTCACCGCCACGCGGATCGTGAGGCGCTTCGCCGCGGGCACTGCGATCTTGCGCAGCGCCCGGTACGCGTTGGGCTCGGTCTCCGACGCGGCGTGGAACGTGCCGACCTTGGGCACCTCGCTGCCGAGCAGGGCCGCGCTCGTCGGTCCGGGCACGAGTGGCTCGTGGAGGTGCACGACGTCCGGACCGAACGCGCGCAGCGCCTCGAGGGTGCGCTCGGACGCGACGCTCTGATCCTCGGCCATCGGCGACACGCTGCCGTTCGACGCGACCCCCACGCTCGCCCCGACCGTCATCACGCCCGGTTCCGGCGGTGGACCGTCGGTGGGCCCGATCACGCGGGCGTCGATGCCGATCGCGCGCAACGCCCGCGCCAGTCCGAGCACCTGGCCCTGCACGCCGCCGGGGACCGACAGCGAGTACGGGCTGACGAGGGCGACGCGCATCAGGGTGTGTCCCCGGCCGCCTGCGGCTCCGCGTCGCCGGCGACGTCACGACGGTCGCTCGGCCAGTTCGGCTGCATCACGTGCCACTGCTCCGGCGCCATGCGCACGAGCTCCTCGAATCGCCGGGCCAGCTCCTGGGTGACCCGGGTGACATCCTCGCGCAGCCGACCCGTGCGCTCCGTGGGCACCGGCGCGCCGAGGCGCACGAAGTGCCGGCCGTGGGGCCGGAAGTAGACCGCGGTCGGGATGAGCGTGGCCCCGGTGCGCAGCGCGAGGGTCGCCGGACCCGCGGGCAGCGTCGTCTCCTCACCGAAGAATTCCACCCCGAGCCCGTCGCCCGTGATGTCGCGGTCGCTCAGCAGGCACACGAGGCGGTTCTCCCTGAGCGCGCGCAGCACGCCGGTGGCGGCCTCGGGACCGAGTGGGATGACCTCCATGCCGATCGCACGCCGCACGTCGGCGAACCACTCGAACAGCTCCGGCGGCTCGACGCGCTCGACCACCACGGCGGGGGGCAGACCGCGCCCGGCGAGCCACGCGGCGGCGAAGTCGAAGCCCCCGAGGTGCGGCAAGGCGAGGATCGTGCCCTTCCCCGCCGCGAGTGATGCCTCGATGTGCTCGAAGCCGACCGAGGTGACGCGGCCCTCGACGTCGCCGCGGGCGTCGGCGGGGAGGCGGAACAGCTCGAGCCAGTAGCGCCCGTACGACGCGAACGTGTCCGACACCGCCCGCTCGAGCGCGAACCCCTCGAGCGCGCCGTCGGTGGCGCGCTGCAGGTTCCGGCGCACGATCCGGCGCCGTTCGGGGAGGACCGCCCCGAGCACCCGGCCGGTCGCCTCGGCCACGGGCATGCCGACGACGGGCGGAACCGCGTTCGCGACCGCCGCGCCGAACCGGTACGCGAGGTACGCGGGTGACACCATCGGTTACGGGCGACTCCGACGCGCAGCGCGTGCCGCGCGGCGCGCGTCCCCTCGCTCGGCCGCGCGACGGCGCTTCGGCGTGGGTGCGGAGTCACCGTCGCGCCGCGACGGCCGGCGGTGGCGCGCACCGAGCAGGCCGGTCCCGACCGGTCGGTCCGAGGCCTGCTGCCACACCTTGACGAACTTGTGCACCGCGGTGACCGACATCAGGACCACCATGATCCAGAGCACCGGGACCAGGATGTCGAAGGCCATGCCGATGCCGAGCATGACCATGCGCTCGGCCCGCTCCATGATCCCGCCACGCGCGTCGTATCCGAGCGACTCGGCCTTCGCGCGCTCGTAGGAGATGAGCATCGCGAGCGCGACCGCGGCGAGCGCCAGGACCGCGTCCCCCCCCGAGGTGCCGGCCCGGTACCACGCGACGCCGCCGAACACGCCGGCGTCCGACACGCGGTCGGCAACCGAGTCGAAGAACGCGCCGCGCGGCGACGCGCGGCCGGAGGTGCGCGCGACCGAGCCGTCGAGCAGGTCGACGAACCCGCTGAGCGTCAGACCGACGACCCCCCAGACCAGGTGGCCGGAGGCGACGAGCACCGCGGTGAGGACCGAGAGCGCGAGTCCGAGTGCGGTCAACCCGTCCGGTCCGACACCGATCCGCTCCAGGGCGACACCGATGGGAGTCAGTCCACGCGACACCGAAGCGCGGAGACGGCCGTCGAGCATGGGTGGGAGCACTCCCTCCGGAGTCCGGGCGAGATGCTCACGGTACCACCACGGACGTCCTTTTCGGCGGCTCCGCTCGCCGCTCTGCCATCTCGGCGTCTCCGCTCCGCTCCGTGCTCGATGAGTCATCGGCCCTGGTCCCGTCGTGCGTGGCGCACGTACCATCGCCGGCCTGGTACCAGCCCCGGGAGGTCGTTCGTTGCTGACTGCTCCGACCGCGAAGATCCGCAACGTGGTGCTCGTGGGCCACGGCGGGTCCGGCAAGACCACGCTGGCCGAGGCCCTCCTCCACACCGCCGGGGTCCTCCCCCGCACCGGCCGGGTCGAGGACGGCACCACGGTCTGCGACTTCGACCCGGAAGAGGCGCGCCGGCACCTCTCGGTGTCGCTCGCGGTCGCGCCGTTCGAGTGGGACGGTCACAAGGTCAACGTGATCGACGCGCCCGGCTACGCGGACTTCCTCACGGAGGTCGCCGCGGCGATGCGCGTCGCCGACCTCGCGGTCTTCGTGGTCTCCGCCGTCGAGGGGGTCGAGGTCCAGACCGAGGTCGCGTGGCGCATGGCCGACGAGCTCGCGCTGCCGAGGATCGTGTTCGTCAACAAGCTCGACCGCGAGCGCGCGTCCTTCGAACAGACCCTCGACCAGCTCAAGGCCGCATTCGGTGCCGGGGTGGCACCGCTCGAGCTCCCGATCGGCTCGGAGAGCGAGTTCCGCGGCGTCGTCGACCTGCTCAGCGACACCGCCGAGACCTACGCCGACGGCTCGCCGCGCGGCGTCGAGGGTCCGGTGCCCGACGACATGGCGGCGGAAGAGCACTCCGTGCACGATGCGCTCGTCGAGGGCATCGTCGTCGCCGACGACGACCTCATGGAGCGCTACCTCGCGGACGAGCAGCTCGACGTCGCCGAGCTCGGACACGCGTTGGCCAAGGGCATCGACGACGCGACCGTCTTCCCGGTCCTGTGCGGCAGCGCCACCAAGCTCGTCGGCGTCGACCGCCTCGCCCGGTTCATCGTGGAGGAGGGACCGGCGCCTCACGTGCCCGGCGACGACGGCCAGACCGCGCTGTTCGTGTTCAAGACGCTCGTCGACCCCTACGTGGGGCACGTCAACCTGTTCAAGGTGCTCCAGGGCGTGCTGCGCGCCGATGCGACCCTCGTGAACGGCCGGACCGTGCACGACGAGCGGATGCACCAGATCTCGGTGATGCGCGGCAAGGAGCAGGAACCGGTCAAGGAGCTGCACGCGGGTGACATCGGGGCGGTCGCGAAGCTCGCGGGGACGTCGACCGGCGACGTGCTGGCCGAACGCGGCACCGACATCGCCGTCGAGCCGTTCGTGGTCGCCGAGCCGCTCCTGGCCGTCGCGATCCACGCCAGGAACAAGACCGACGAGGACAAGCTCGCGACCGCGCTCCACCGGATCGGCGACGAGGACCCGGCGCTGCGCGTCGAACGCAACGCCGAGACGCACCAGACGCTCCTCCAGGGCATGGGCGAGACGCACGTGTCGATCGCGATCGACCGGTTGGCGCGCAAGTTCGGCGTCGAGGTCGTGACCGAGGACGTGAAGGTCCCCTACCGAGAGACCGTGACCGGCACCGCCGAGGCCGAGGGGAAGCTGAAGAAGCAGAGCGGCGGTCACGGCCAGTTCGCGGTGGCCTGGCTCCGCGTCGAGCCGACCGAACGCGGCGAGGGCTTCGACTTCGTCGACAAGATCGTCGGCGGCGCCATCCCGAGGCAGTACCTGCCGGCGGTCGAGAAGGGCATCCACGAGACGATCGAGGCCGGGGGCGTGTTCGGCTACCCGGTCGTCGACGTACGGGTCACGTGCTTCGACGGCAAGCACCACCCCGTCGACAGCTCGGAGATGGCGTTCAAGACCGCGGCCGCGCTCGGCTTCAAGGAGGCGATGGCCAAGGCGGAGCCGATCCTGCTCGAGCCCGTGAGCGAGCTCGTCGTCACGGTGCCCGAGGCGTACCAGGGCGACGTCATGGGTGACCTCAACTCGAAGCGCGGTCGCATCCAGGGCTCGGGTGCGCTCGGCGACGGCGAGGTCGAGATCGTCGCGATGGTGCCGACGTCGGAGATCCTGCGCTACACGATCGATCTGCGTTCCATGACCGGCGGGCGGGGCCGGTTCACGACCCGCCACTCGCACTACGACCCGATGCCGGCGCACCTGGTCGAGCAGGTGCGCGCCGAGGCCTAAGCGGGTGCGAGGAGATGGAGCACGGGTGCCGAAGGCGGCCCGGTGATCGTCTCGACCTGCACCAGGTTGCGACCGTTGTGGAAGAAGCGCGGGACCAGCGTGCCCCAGAACTCCGAGTGGTCCGAGCCGGGCGCGCGGTAGGTCGTGCTGAACCCCGCGACCCGGCCGTTGACCACGACCGCCAGGGGCACCCCGGCCGCCAGCGCACCGGTCACCCCGTGGATCGCCACGAACGGCGTCCTCGGTGACGCCTGGTTCACCAGGAGGTACCGCAGCGGACCGTCGAGCACCGCGGCACCGGGGACCGGCGCGCCGGTGAGTGGCGGAGCTGCCGCGCGACCGATGAGGTCCGCGAAGGGCCCGATCGCGAAGATCCGCTCGTCGGCGAGGTCCCGTGGGGCCGCGGCCCGCGCGCGCATCACGACCGCGAAGCCCTCGGCCCGGTCGAGGTGGAAGTAGTCGGAGCCGTCCGGTGGCTTCCACGGGCTGCGCGACCAGTCGAACATCGGGAGCGTGCGCGTGCGCCGGGGCGGGCCGACGAGCGAGCGACCGTCGACCCGCCACGGGATGCGGACGCCGAGGTGCGCCGCGACGGTCGGCAGGACGTCGACCGACTCCGCCGCTCGGTCGTCGACACCGCCCACGGTCTGGCCCGGCGCCTTGACGAAGAGCGGCGTCCACGCGATCTCGGGCCACGTCCGGCGCGTGATCCCCCGGATCGGCTTGCCGCCGTCGAACGCGATGCCGTGGTCCGCGGTCAGGACGAGCAGCGTGTCGTCATACGTGCCGAGCTCGCGCAGGCGCGCGACGACCTGACCGACGAACGTGTCCGCCGCCTGGACCTGCAGGAGGTGACGGAGGCGCATGAGCGCGGCGACGTCGTCGTCGGCCCACACCTGACCGTGCAGCCCGTTCGTGTGGCCGGGAAGCGCGGCGTAGTCCTGGCCGGTCGGCAGGTAGTGCCACGGGAAGTGCGGCAGGAGCACGTGCAGCAGGTCGAGGCGCGGCCGCGCGCTCGGCTGCAGCGAGGCGACGAAGCGCCCGGCGGTGACCATCGCCTGCGTGTCCTCGCCACCGAGGCCACCGAAGGACGGTCCGGCGCGGTTCCCGGGGTCCGCGAACTTCCACCAGATCGAGCCGACGTCGGCCAGCGTGCCGCGGAAGCCCGCGCGCACGCCCGTGGGACGACTGGTCGGGACGCACGCCGTGCGGGGGCAGAGCCGCGTCACCGTCTCGCGGACGTTGAGGTCGTAGGTCCGGCCGAGCAGGGTGACGAGGTTCTGCGGATGGTCCGCCACCACCGGGACCGCGGCCGACTTCGCCGGGAGCTGTCCGGTGAGGATCGCCGGCACCGCGGCCTCGGTGAAGGGTGCGACGGTCGTGTGGTTGCGATACCACGTGCCGGTGCGCGCCAGCGCGGCGAGGTTCGGGTACAGCTGCGCGTCGATCTGCCCGTTCCCGTCCAGCATCGACGTGGTCGGGAACTCGTCCATCACGATCATCACGACGCGGTGCGGGCGGGCGACGGGTGCGCTGCTGAAGGCGGGATCGGACTCGAAGATCACGTCGCTCGCGGGCGAGGCGACGAGCAGGAGGACCGCGAAGCCGACCGGCGCCAGCGCGAGGAACCGCAACCACGTGCGCGCGACCGGCACCCGCGTGACGAGGACGGCCGCCCCCACCGCCGCGAGGATCCCGGCGCCGACGAGGGCCGTCGGGCCCAGCCGGGTCGCCTGCTTCACCGCCTCCATCGCGACGAGGCCGATCCCACCCGCGACGAGCACGAGATGGGTCACGGTCCGGGTCCGGGGCCCGACGACACCGATGAGCACCTCGACCGCGTACGCGCCGAGCGCGGGCACCACGACGACCACGACGACCACGGCGATCGCGCGTGCCACCGTGAGGTTCCACGCGACGAAGAGGCCCGCGTTCTTGCCCAGCAGATCGAACGTCGGTTGCGCGACCGCGAGGCCGGCCACCGCCACGAGCTCCAGGAACCACAGGACCTCGCGCCGCAGTGGGCCGTACCGCGACGTCTCGGCCTCCCCCTTCATGGCCGGGCGACGCTACTGGTGATGCCGCGTGCCGCGTGCGCGCGCGGTCCGAACCGCCCTAGGTCGCCGACCGCGTGCACACGGTCAGCTCCTCACAGGTCGTGACGTCGAACCCGCGACCGTCGATCGCGGCCATGAACACCTGGCGGCACGCGGCTCCGTGGAGCTCGATGACGAGGTTGTCGACCCGATCGAGCCAACCCGTGTCGGAGGCGAACACGTCTCGTTCCGATCCCTCGATGTCGATCTTGAGGATGGAGATGCGGTCGTACCCGGAGTCCCGCAGCAGCGACGGGAGGTCGATCGAGGCGACGGTGGGTTCCTCTCCGCCCTCGGCCGGTCGGACCTTGACCGCCCACTCCTGGCGGGTGCCGGCCTGCCGCGGGCTCTGCACGAGCCCGTCCGACGAGGACCAGACCGCGGCGCGCAGCGGCGTGCACCGGCTGCCGTACGGTCGCACGTTCGTGCGGAGCACCTCGAAGTTGTCGGGGTCCGGTTCGATCGCGATCACGTGGGCCTCGGGGAACCGCGAGAGGAAGAACGCCGACGAGTAGCCGACGTTGGCACCGCAGTCGACGACGAGACCCGCGTGGCGGACCTCGTCGAGGCAGCGGTACTCCCGGTGGATGAAGATCTGGCTGAAGACGTTGGTGTCGCTCGTGTCGCTCCGGAAGACGAGCGGGTGCTCGGCCAACGGCGTCACGACGGTGAACTGCTGCCCGGACGGCGCGAACCGACTGCGGGCGCGGACGAGCTTGAACCGCAACCAGCGCCACGCACCGAGGGCGTCGATCTGCTCCCCGTAGTTGCGCAGCAACGACCGCTGCGACCGCTCGACCTTCACGCGCGCCCTCGGCGGCACGACCTCAAGCGGAACCACCGAGATCGAACTCGGACCAGTCCTCGGGATTGCGCTCCGTGTACTCGCCCAGCACGCGGCCGTCGACCGCGTCGCACTCGACGAGTCCGCGCAGGCTCGGTGGCTCGTCCGCGCTGTACAGCAGGATCCGCCAGGCAGGTCGGCTCCGCACGCCGTACCAGGCGAGCTGCGCGGATGCGTGACCCACGGGAAAGCCCACGGTCCGGCTCGCGACGGCGAGCGCCTCGGTCTCTCCGATCTCGGTCTTCCAGCCGGCGAGGAAGTGGTACCCACCGATGAGCGCGAGCAGCACCCCCGCCGCGAGCAGTCCCTCGTTCCCGCTCTGCGCGAACTGTGCGAGACAGCCGGCCGCGATCACGAGGTGGATGGTCCCCGTGATGCGGCGCTTGCTGTTGTCCGGGAAGACGGTCGGGCCGACGAAGCGCGTGACGTCGAGCTCGGCCGGCAGTGCGTCACCCGACTCCGGCGGTTGCGGCTCCACGACGGCCACGCTACCGGGCGCCGATCGGCCCGGCGGCCTCCGAGCACGGGCGTCCGGTCGGCCCCCCGGCCGTGGGTACGCTGGTCCGCTCTCGGCGCTCCAGAACGGGGTGGGGATCAGATGCGGCCCACGACAACACTGCTGAAGGCCTCGCTCGGCAGCGTGTTCCACGCCACCGACGTGGTCCGCGCCGCGGGCCGGCACGACGCGGTGCCCGAGGCGCCCGCGCGCCCGACGTTCACGGTCGCCGACGTCGCCCACTGGCACACCCCGGAGCGCTCGGAGTACCTCCTGCGGACCATCGCCGCGCTGCGATCCCAGGCGGGCACGGTCTCGGTCGCGATCATCAGCAACGAGCCGGTGCCCATGCTCGAGGGGCTCGGCGATCTCGGCCCGGAGATCCGGCGCTGCGTGGACCGCAGGGAGATGGCCGAGTACCTCCTGAGCCACCCCGGCGCGCTGGCGTGCACGGGCTGGACGCCTCCCCGCCGTCGCACCCATCCCTTCGAGCTCACGTGGGCCCACAAGCCGTTCATGCACTCGATCGTCTTCGAGCACGGCGGCTTCTCGCACGGGCTCACCCACCTCGTGCACATGGAGAACGACATGGCGCTGGCGCCCGGCGCGCTCGACTACTGGGCCCGGGCCCGGCCGGTGCTCGAGCCCTCCGGCCTCCTCCCGGGCTTCGTGCGGTTCGAAGGGCGCAACGGTGATCGCTGCATCACCGACCAGCAGCGCAGGGTGACGCTCTCGACCGTGGTCAGCACCCGGGCACCGCTCGCACCGGACGACGCCGCGGACGTGCTCTGGGTGAACCTCCCGAATCCCCACCAGGGCTGCATCGTCCTCGACGGACCGCTGGCCGTCGACCACCTGCGGACGTCGAGGTTCCTGAGCCCGGCCCGGAGCCTGTCGGGCCCGCCGACCTGGGGACGCGACCTCGGTCTCATCGAGCGGTCGGCAGTCGGGCCGCTCTGCGAAGACGTGCCGCCGGGCTACAAGACGCGCAACGTCGTGCCCCTCATCGTCGGGCAGGGGCGACCGCGACCGCTCGACGCGTGCCTGATCGAGCACCTCCCCGCGAACTACTACCTGAACGAGCAGTCGGGCTTCGCCACGATCCCGTTGGACGACAGCTTCGTCGACGACCGCACGACGCCGGCCGAGGCCCCGCCGCCGGCACACTGAGCTCGATCGTCCCCGCGCGTGGGGGCGGGTCACGCCCAGGCGGCGCGGAGCCTCTCGTAGGAGTGGCGGAGGCTCTCGGGGAGGACACGGGCCTCGGCGACCGCGGTCATGAAGTTCGTGTCGCCGTTCCAGCGCGGGAGCACGTGGACGTGCACGTGCCCGGGCACCCCGGCTCCGGCGGCGCGGCCGATGTTCGCGCCGACGTTGATGCCCTGCGGCGAGTAGACGCGCTCGACTGTCGCGATCGCCCGTTGCGTGCCGTGCATGAGCGCGGCGGCCTCGTCGGCGTCGAGGTCGGTGATGGAGCCGACGTGCCGGAGCGGCGCCACCATCACGTGACCCGACGTGTACGGGTACGCGTTCATCACCGCGAACCAGTGCGGTGACCGTTCGAGGATCAGCGCCTCGTCGTCGGCCATCGGGAGGAGCTCGCAGAACAGGCAACCCTCCGGCGGCGGCACGTTCTCGATCCGCTCGATGTAGGACGAGCGCCACCCCGCCCAGAGGCGTTCGAGGGTCATGGTCCGCTCATGCGGGCCGCCGGCGCTCGCGGACCTCGGCGACGACGTCCGCGACGAACGACTCCAGACCGACTCCGCGCCGGGGTCGGTCCGCACCTCGCGCGTTGACGCCGACGGTCCCGTTGCTCACGTCGTCGTCACCGACGACGAGCACGTACGGGATCTTGTCGGTCTTGGCGCGCCGCACGCGGTTGCCGAGCGTGTCGTTGTGCGCGTCGAGCACCTCCACCCGCAGCTTGTCCTCGTGCAGGCGGCGCGCCACGTCGTCCGCGTAGCCGTGGTGACGGTCCGCGACGGGCAGCACCGCCACCTGCACCGGCGCGAGCCACGTGGGGAACGCGCCCGCGTAGTGCTCGAGCAGCACGCCGAAGAACCGCTCGACCGAGCCGAACAATGCGCGGTGGATCATGATCGGCCGGTGGCGCTCGTTGTCGGCGCCCACGTAGTGCAGGTCGAAGCGCTGCGGCAGCTGGAAGTCCACCTGGATCGTCGACATCTGCCAGGTCCGCCCGATCGCGTCCTTGGTCTGCACCGAGATCTTCGGGCCGTAGAACGCACCGCCGCCCTCGTCCATCACGAGGTCGAGATCCATCGACAGCGCCACGCGGCGCAGCACCTCCGTGGCCTCGTCCCACTCGGCGTCGGTGCCGACCGCCTTGCCCTCCGGCTTGGTGGACAGCTCGAGGTAGAAGTCGTCGAGGCCGTAGTCGCGCAGCAGCCCGAGCACGAAGTGCAGCAGCGACGCGAGCTCCTCGGGTGCCTGCTCCTTCGAGCAGAAGATGTGCGCGTCGTCCTGGGTCATCCCCCGTACCCGGGTGAGCCCGTGCACCACGCCGGACTTCTCGTACCGGTACACCGTGCCGAACTCGAAGAGCCGGAGCGGGAGCTCCCGATAGCTGCGCGTCCGGCTCCGGTAGATCAGGATGTGGAACGGGCAGTTCATCGGCTTCAGGTAGTACTCCGTGCCACCGTCGAGCTCCATCGGCGGGTACATGCCGTCGGCGAACCAGTCGAGGTGGCCCGAGATCT
>CAZXCB010000102.1:0-11429 GCA_964639075.1 uncultured Bifidobacteriaceae bacterium
TCGCGGCGGTCGAGGCCCATGGGGCCCAGGTCGTCGCTCTCGGTCCCGGCGTCGACACCGACGTCGCGCTCGAGTTGGCAGCCGGGTTGGACCGGCAGCGGCCCGACCTCTGCGTCATGCTCGTCGCACCGCCCACGCCGGAGCTCTACCGCCAGGCGTTGCGCGCCGGTGTGCGCGACATCGTCGACCCGGCGGCGGACCTGGACGACGTGCGGTCCGCGTTCGACGCGGCCATGGAGACCGCGGTCCGGCTCCAGATCCACGCGTCGCCCACGACCCCGGTCGACGACCGTCGGACCATCGCCGTCGTCTCCCCCAAGGGCGGCGCCGGCAAGACGGCGATCGCCTCGAACCTGGCCGTCGGCCTCGCCGACGCCGAGCCGGGTGAGACGGTGATCGTGGACCTCGACGTGCAGTTCGGTGACGTCGGCAACGCGATGCGGCTGGCGCCCGAGTTCACCATCACCGACGCGGTACGACAGGGCGACGCCTTGGACGCCACGACGCTGAAGGCGTTCCTGACCGCGCACCCGAGTGGCGCGTTCGTCCTGTGCGCGCCCGAGACGCCGGCGGACGCCGACATCGTCACCACCGAAGCGATCGACCGCATCCTCGATCTCCTCGCCGGCGAGTTCCGCTACGTCGTCATCGACACCGGTGCCGGCTTGGACGAGAACACCCTCGCAGCCATGGAGCGCGCGACCGACTTCGTCCTCGTCGCCGGCACCGACGTCGCGAGCGCCCGCGCGGTGCGCAAGGAGATCGACGCCTTCAATCTGCTCGGTCTCGTCACTCAGCGCCGCCACCTCGTGCTCAACCGGGCCGACGCCCGGGTCGGCCTCTCGGCCGAGGACATCGAGGGCACCGTCGGACTCGAGGTCAGCGTCTCGATCCCGAGTTCGCGATCGGTGCCGCTGTCGATGAACCAGGGCATTCCCCTCCTCGAAGGGGCGCAGAAGTCGCCGGTGAGCCGTTCGCTCTCCGAGCTCGTGCGCCGCCTGACCGGTACCACCGAGCCGGACTCGGATGCTTCGGCGTCCGGCCGGCTCCGCCGACGGAAGGACAACCGATGAGCCTCTCGGATCGACTCAAGGCCGCCCAGGCCGAATCGCCGACCCCGGTCGCCACGCTCCCCCACTCCCGCAACGTCGCCGCTGAGTCCGACGCGGCACCGGTCGTCCACGACCCGTTCGCGGCGCTGAAGCGGCGGGCCCAGGACGCACTGTTCGCCCGGATGGGACAACGGCTGTACGACTCGTCCCTCTCCGAGCAGCAGTTGGACGCGATCGTCGTCCAGGAGATCGGGCGGGTCATCGAGGCCGAGCAACAGCCACTGTCGGCGGCCGAGCGGTCCCGGGTCGTCGCCGAGGTCACCGACGACGTGCTCGGACTGGGCGCGATCGAGCGGTACCTGGCCGACCCGACCGTCACCGAGGTGATGGTCAACGCCTGTGACGGGATCTACGTCGAGCGTGCCGGGCAACTGACCCTCACCGACTCCCGGTACCTCTCCGAGGATCACCTCCGCCAGGTCATCGAGCGGATCGTGTCCAAGGTCGGTCGCCGCATCGACGAGTCCTCGCCGATGGTCGACGCCCGCCTCCCGGACGGCTCCCGGGTCAACGCGATCATCCCGCCCCTCGCGGTGGACGGTCCGGTGCTCACCATCCGGAAGTTCTCGCACTACGCGTTCACACCGAACGACCTGGTCGCCCACCGGACGCTGACCCCGGACATGGTCGAGCTGATCGAGGCCTGCGTGCGCGGGCGACTCAACATCCTGATCAGTGGCGGCACCGGCACCGGGAAGACGACCTTGCTGAACGTCGTCTCGAATTTCATTCCGGAGGAGGAGCGGGTCGTCACCATCGAGGACGCGGTCGAGCTCAAGCTCACGCAGCGTCACGTGGTCCGACTCGAAGGTCGCCCGCCGAACATCGAGGGCAAGGGCCAGGTCTCCATTCGGGACCTGGTGCGCAACTCCTTGCGCATGCGCCCCGACCGGATCATCGTCGGTGAGGTCCGCGGCGCCGAGGCGCTCGACATGTTGCAGGCCATGAACACGGGCCACGACGGTTCGTTGTCCACCCTGCACTGCAACTCGCCGCGTGACGCGCTCGCCCGCATCGAGACCATGGTGCTCATGGCCGGCATGGACCTGCCGGTCCGGGCCATCCGCGAGCAGGTCGCCTCCGCCGTCGACGTCATCATCCACCTCAGCCGGATGCGCGACGGCACCCGCCGGGTCACCCAGGTGACCGAGGTGTGCGGCATGGAGGGCGACATCATCACCCTCGCCGACCTGTACAAGTTCGATTACGCGGCGGGCATCGACGAGGACGGCTGCTTCCGCGGTGTCCCGGTCGCCACCGGGATCCGGGCCCAGTTCTCCGACAAGCTGCGCGACATCGGTATCGAGGTGCCCGGTTCGATGTTCGGTGCGCCGGAGATGGCCGTCGTCAACGGGAACGGGAAGGGTCGGCGATGAACCGCCGCTTCCTCCTGGCCGCGGCCACGGCGGCACTCGCGCTCGCCTTCGTGCCGGGCACGCGGGCGGGCGCCGCCGACCACCTGACGGTCACCGGCGTCGACACGAGTCGCGCGGGCACCGCGACGATCGCGGTCTCCGTGCCCGCGACGTTCTCGGGTCGTCAGCTGACCGCCGACGCCTGGACCGTCCGCGAGAGCGGTGCGGTCCGCAAGCTGGCGGTCACGGGACTGCCGGGTGATCCGGCGCAGGTCGTCCTCGTGATGGACACCTCGGGCAGCATGAAGGGCAACGCGCTCGTCAGCGCACAGCAGGCGGCCTCGGCGTTCGTCGACCGCATGCCGAAGGCAGCGAGCGTCGCCGTCGTCGGCTTCGGCAACGCGCCCTACGTCGCGAGCGGATTCACCACCGATCATGGGGCGACCAAGGCGGCGATCGCCGGGATGCAGGCCAGCGGGCAGACCGCGTTCTACGACGCGCTCGGCACCGCCACCGGACTGTTCACGACGGGCTCGCACCACGCGATCGTGGCGCTCACCGACGGCAAGGACACCGCGAGCACCGCCAACCTCGGTGACGCGGTCCTTCGCATCAAGGCGGCGCGCGCGTCGTTCGACGGCATCGCGTTGACCACGGCCGAAGGCGACCATGCCGCCGTGCAGGCGATCGCCGCCGCGACGGGTGGGCGGGCGAAGTCGGCCGATGCGCCCGGTGCTCTCGACGGCGCCTACGCGCAGATCGCGGACGGACTCACCAGCCAGTACCGCCTCACCGTGAGCACCACCGGCACGGGCTCGCACGAGCTCACCATCTCGGTGCGCGAGGGTGGCCACACCGCGACGGGCTCCATCCGCGCGAACCTCACCGCCTCGCCCGCGCCGGCGACACCGGCCCCGGCGAGCGCGGCCAAGGTCGAGACCGCACCGGAGCCCGGCTTCTGGGCGAGCGCGGTCGTCCTCTGGATCGGCCTCGGCGTGCTGTTCGTGGGCCTCGTCGCCGGTCTCGCGCTGGCCCTCGCGCCCCGTGCCGAACGCAGCCAGTTGAGCGGGACGACCATCACCGGCGTCCGCAACGGGTCCTCGGTCATCACCAGCCTGGGTGAGCGGGCCACCGAGCTCGCAGACCGCGGGTTGGCCCGCAACGACCGCGCGAGCCGGCTGGAGCGAGCGCTCGCGAAGGCCGGGATCGCGATGCGACCCTCCGAGTTCGTCGTGATCGCGACCACCGCGACCTTCGCGGTGTTCGCCGTCGTGCTGCTGCTCACCGGCCCGATCGTCGCAGTGGCGCTCGCGGCCGTGGTCCCGATCGTCGCCCGGTGGATCGTGTCCTTCCGGGGGAACCGACGCAGCGCTGCGTTCCAGGACCAGCTCGAGCAGACCCTGCCACTGATGGCAGGAAGCCTCCGAGCCGGCTTCGGGCTCATGCAGTCCCTCGACGCGGTCGCACGCGAGAGCGAATCGCCGACGTCGGAGGAATTCCACCGGCTCGTCGTCGAGACCCGCCTCGGTCGCGACGTCAGCGAGGCGATGGGGTCACTGTCCGAGCGGATGGCGAGCGAGGACTTCGACTGGGTCGTCCAGGCCATCGAGATCCACCGCCAGGTGGGTGGCGACCTCGCGCAGGTGCTCGACAACGTGTACGCGACGATCCGCGATCGCAACCGCATCCGGCGCCAGATCAAGGCGCTGAGCGCCGAAGGCCGCTTGTCGGGCGTGATCCTGTTCGTCCTGCCCTTCGCCATCTTCGGGATCATCTCGGTCCTGAACCCCGGCTACCTCTCTGAGCTGACCGCTCAGCCGGTCGGGATCGCCATGCTCGCCATCGCCGGCGCCCTGCTCGTCGCCGGCGGTCTCTGGCTCAAGCGCATCGTGCGCATGGTCTTCTAGGAGGACTCGGATGCCTTTCGGAATCTGGCTCGCCGCGTTCGCGGTAGCGATCTCGCTCCCGATCGCGTGGTGGGCGTTCAGCAGTGCCCGTGTGGAGGGGAAGGCCGCCCGCGCCAACCTCGCGACGAGCATCGGCACGACGATCACCGACCTCCGCCAGTCGCTGCTCCAGCAGGGTGCGCACGAGCGGGTCGTGAGCCCGGCCGTGGCGGGCCTCGCCCGCCGCGCCCGGCGTCTGACGCCCGACGGCGCCCTGAGCGCGCTCGAGCGGCGGACCTTCCTCGCCGGGCTCTCGGACACCTGGCCGCCGGAACGCCTGCTGGCGACGAAGCTGATGCTGGCGATCGGCCTGGGCGTGGCCGGCGTCCTGATGATGCTCGCCTCCCCCAGCCTCCTGACCGCGGCGCTGCTGGTGCTGCTCGTCGGCATCGGCTGGTTCTCGGTGGACTACTTCATGACGGTCAAGGCACGCGAGCGGCAGGGGTCCATCGAACGCGAGCTGCCCGACGTGCTGGATCAGATCACCGTCTGCGTGGAGGCCGGGCTCGGCTTCGAGGCGGCGATGGCCCGGGTCGCGCAGAACCCGGGCGCGCTGCCCCAGGAGATCGGACGGACGCTCCAGGACATCCAGATCGGTGCGAGCCGCGACCGCGCACTCGAGGCGCTGCTCGAACGGACCGACGTCACCGACCTCCGCACGTTCGTGCACGCATTCGTCCAGGCCCAGCGGTACGGCATCCCGATCGCGCAGGTGCTGCGCGTCCAGGCCGGTGAGCTGCGGGACAAGCGCAAGCTGAAGGCCGAGGAGCGCGCGATGAAGATGCCGGTGAAGATCATCTTCCCCGTCGTCCTCTGCATCCTCCCGGCTCTGTTCGTGGTCGTGATCGGTCCGGCCGTGGTTCGTATCTCACAGCATCTCGGAGGCTGACATGACTGACGTTCTCTCTCAGGGCCGCGACCACGTCGCGATGGCGACCGCGGCCGAGCTGCTCGCGGGGATCGGCCCCGACGCCCCGCAGGCCCGGGCGATCCAGTTCACGACCGGCTTCGAGCCGCTCGACGACGTGCTGAGCGGCGGTATTCGCGCCCAGGACCTCGTGCTCGTCGGCGGGCGTCCGGGTGTCGGCAAGACGGTCGCCTCGCTGCAGTGGGCGCGCTGGATGGCGATGCAGGGCCACACCTCGATCTACGTCTGCTACGAGCACTCCCCCCACTCGCTGCTCGGCCGCCTGCTCGCGCTCGAGCTCGGCAGCCTCGCCCGACCCGACGAGGTCGTCGAGCTGACCCGGCTGCGCACCATCGCCCAGGAGGTCGCGCTCGGCGCGTCCCCCGCGGAGGCATTGACCACGGACCCGCTCGGCGAGGAGGCGTACCACCGGCTCCAGCAGTACGGGCCGCGCCTGCGGCTCGTGCAGGGCAGCGGGCTCCGCACCGGCGTGAGCGAGCTCGCCCGGATCCTGTCCGAGCACCGTGACGGGTCGACGGCACTGTTCGTCGACTACCTCCAGAAGGTCCCCAACGCCGGCGATGCCAGCTCCGACGACGAGCGGACGACGCGACTCACCGAGCAGCTCAAGGAGCTCGCGATGGTGGCCGAGGTCCCCGTCGTGGCGCTCGCCGCCGCCGACAAGGACGGGCTCAGCACCCGCCGGCTGCGCCTGCACCACCTGCGCGGCTCGACGGCACTCGCCCACGAAGCCGACATCGCGATCCTGCTCAACGAGAAGTCCATCTCCGTCTCGAAGTCGCATCTCGCCTTCGACCCGGTGCGCGCCGAGCAGTTCAAGCGGTGGGTCGTCTTCAGCGTCGAGAAGAACCGCGAGGGATCGCCGGACATGAACCTCGAGTTCCGCAAGGACCTCGCGAACTTCCGATTCGACCCCGAGGGCGGGTTCGTCTCCGAGGCGCTCGTCGACCGCGTCCTCTTCGAGGAGTAGCAACGGGTCGCCGACACCCGGGCTTCGTCGCCCGGGCCGACGGCCGATCCCCCATTCTGAGGATGTCTCGTCGCCCCGACGCGCCCAGACTGGTCGGACCTGGGGTAATTGCTCCGGGTTCGCCGACCGGAGGTCGAGGTGACGAGGACCGATCCGACGCACCGAGCCTGGACCCGCGATGCCCGCGGTGCCACCGGCATCGATCGCGCGATGGTCGGGGCGATCATCGGCTCGGCGGCGGTGCTCGTCCTCACCGTGGCGGGGACCCAGGTGCAGTCGATCGTCGACGCCGTCGGTCGGCTCATCAGCTGAGGCGGACCTAGCCTCGGTGGCATGGCCGAGCTCCACCCCATGCGCATCGGATCCGACCGCGTCACCACGGCCGAGGAAGCGCACGTCCGATCCCCGTTCGACGCCACCGACCTCGGGCGCGTCCCGGTCGGCGGGGCCGGCCACGTCGACGCCGCGGTCGCGGCCGCGACGGCCGTGCGACCCGACCCGATGCCCGCCCACCAGCGCGCCGCGATCCTCGACGCCGCCGCCGACCGGCTGACCGAGCGCAACGAGGAGTTCGCGCGATCGATCGCGGGTGAGGCGGCCAAGCCGATCAAGACCGCGCGCGTCGAGGCCGCGCGCGCGGTCGGGACGTTCCGCTTCGCCGCGGTCGCGGCGCGCACCCTCTCCGGCGACGTGGTCCCCATGGACGCGAACGACGCCGGCGCCGGCAAGCTGGCGTTCACGCTGCGAGTGCCGGTCGGCGTGGTCGGCGCGATCAGCCCGTTCAACTTCCCGCTCAACCTGGTCTCGCACAAGGTCGCGCCCGCGATCGCCGCGGGCTGCCCGGTGGTGCTCAAGCCTGCGTCGCAGACGCCCCTCACTGCGCTGCTCCTGGCCGGGCTGCTGCTCGACGAATGTGGGCTCCCACCCGGGTGGCTCAACGTCGTCACCGGCGGCGGGGGCACCGTCGGCAACGCGCTCGTCGATCACGACGGCGTCCCCTACCTCACGTTCACCGGCTCGCCCGAGGTCGGCTGGGGAATCAAGGGGCGCGCGCCGCGGAAGAAGGTCGGGCTCGAGCTCGGGAACAACGCACCCGTGATCGTCGAGCCCGATGCGGACCTCGACCTCGCCGCGACGAAGATCGTCGCCGGCGGCTTCGGGTACTCGGGCCAGACGTGCATCTCGGTCCAGCGGGTCTACGCGCACGACGCCGTCCGCGACGAGCTCGTCGACCGTGTGGTCGCGAAGGTCGAGACGCTCGTCGTCGGCGACCCGATGGACGACACCACCGACGTCTCCGCGCTCATCAACGCGGGGGAACGCGACCGCATCGTCGGTTGGATCGACGAGGCCACCGCCGGGGGCGCCAAGATCGCCACCGGCGGCGGAGTCGTCGACGAGGTGCTCCGCCCGACGGTGCTCACCGGCGTGCTCCCGGACATGCGGGTCTGCTCGCAGGAGGTCTTCGGGCCGCTGATCGGCTTCCAGGGCTATCACGACCTCGGCGACGCGCTCACGCTCGCCAACGACAGCCGCTACGGCCTGCAGGCCTCGATCTTCACCAACGACATCCGCGCCGGGCTCCACGCGGCGCACTCGCTCGAGTACGGCGGCGTGATGGTGAACGAGATGCCGACCTTCCGCACCGATCAGATGCCCTACGGCGGCGTGAAGGACAGCGGGAACACCAAGGAGGGTCCGTACTACGCCGTGCGCGAGATGACCGAGGAGCGCCTCGTCGTCATCCAGCTGTGACGCCGCGCGCGCCGAGCTCCGCAGCGAGCCGGCCCGGGCCGGTGAAGTGGATCGCGTCCCAACCGGCGGCGAGCGCGCCGTCGACGTTGCGCCGGGTGTCGTCGACCATCACGAGCTCGTCCGGGGCACGCGCGAGCGTGGCCGCGGCGCGGTCGTAGACCTCGCGGCTCGGCTTCGTCGCACCGAGCCGCCAGGAGAGCATGACCGGTGAGCACCGGGCCGCGACGGCCGCGAGGTGGTCGACGAACAACGCTTCGACGACCGGGCCGTTGTTCGTGAGCAGGGCTGCCGGGACGAGGACGCGGTCGACGAGCGCCAGCACGTCGCCGTCGGGCGCGAACGCGGCCTTCCAGCACTCGAGGACCGCGGGCTCGTCGAGCGCCCCTTCGAGCGATGCGAGCGCGAACGCCGCGTTGCGGCTGAGGGCGCCCCGGTCCGCCTCGGCGTCCCGGCCCGAACCCCACACGTGGTCCCTGACCGAGTCGACCGACCAACCGGAGGCGGCCGCGAGGGCGCGGATCCGAGCCTCGGGGTCGAAGCGACAGAGCACCCCACCGAGGTCGAACACCACCGTCGTGATCATCGGAGGATCCGCTGCACCAACACGAGGTCGAGCCAGCGACCGAACTTGAACCCGATCTCCGGCATCCGTCCGACCTCCCGGAAGCCCATCCGCTCGTGGAACCGCACCGACGCCTCGTTGTCGGCGTCGATCGCGCCCACCATCGTATGGATCCCGGATGCCCTCGCGCGATCGACGAGCGCGTCCATCAGCATCCGCCCGATGCCCGCGCCCCGGCGTTCGGCGAGCACGTGCACCGAGTGCTCGACGGCGTAGCGGTAGCCCTCCCAGTGGGAGGTGTCCCGGAAGTCGCCGTAGCTGGCGACACCGACCACGATGCCGTCGCTCTCGGCCACGAGGACCGGGAAGCCACGCGCCCACAGGTCGTGCACTCGCGCCGTCCAGTCGGGCAGGCTCGTCGGGCGCTCCGTCCACGCGATCGTGGTGGTATCGACGAGCTGGTCGTAGATCGCGAGCGCCGCGGCGAGGTCGGCCTCCCCGCAGTCGCGGACCAACGCGGTCATCGATCGCCTCGCACCACGCCACGCAACAACGCGTCGATGCCGATGGCGAAGTGCCGATCGGTATCGATCTCGGCGAAGTAGCCCTGGGCGGCCGCGAGCTCCGGGAACCGGTCCGGATGGGCCTGCGCGGTCGGGATGGAACGCCGGCGACCACCGGCGAGCACCGACCGCTCGGCGACGGCCCGCATCAGCACGTACACGAACACCGCGTTCGCGATGTCGACCCGCCGGGCGGTGCTCCTCGTCGCACCGGCCGCCGTGGCGAGCAGCGATTCCATGATCCGCGCGCCCTGGAGGAGTCGGGGCCAGTCGGTCAGAACGGCTTCGGCGACACCGGGGTAGCGGCCGAACACCGTGCGGGCTTCGTGCGCGAACACGCGGAGCCTCTCCGTCACCCGGCCCTCGGGTGGCGGGGCCTTCACCTCGAGGAGGATCAGCTCCAGGGTCGCGGTCCGTAGTCCGGCTGCTGACCCAACATGACGGTACAGAGCCATCGGCGTGACGGCCAGAGCGTCGGCGACGGCTCGGACCGTCACCGCGTCGAGCCCGTCGCGCCGCACGATCCTCGCCGCGGCCCGAGCGACCGCCACCCGGCTGATCCTGTGCGGTCGCGACATCGCCGTTCCCTCCGATCGGAATTCCCGTTTGAGTATATGCCTGTATACTCAACCGAGAACCTCCGGACCGCGACCATCGCCCGCCGCGCCGCCTACGGTGCCCGCCATGGGAGCACTCGACGGCAAGGTCGCGCTGATCACCGGTGCGGCATCGGGCATCGGCAAGGCGACGGCGGAGCGCCTGTCCGCCGAAGGCGCGCGCATCTGCGCGGTCGACTTCGACGACACGAACGGCCGCGCGGTCGCCGACGCGGTCGGTGGCGTGTACGTACACGCGGACGCCGGGGAAGCGAGCGAGGTCGAGGCCGCGTTCGCGGCATGCGACGCCGAGCTCGGTGGCGTCGACATCGTGTACCTGAACGCCGGCATCGCCATCGGCGTCGCCGACATGACCACGCTCACCGACGCCGACTACCACCGCATCATGCGCGTGAACGTCGACGGCGTCGTGTGGGGTGCAAGGGCCGCGATCCCCGCGCTGGAGCGGAGGGGCGGTGGCGCGATCGTGGCGACGAGCTCCCTCGCCGGGCTCATCCCGTTCCCGTTCGACCCGGTGTACGACCTGAGCAAGCACGCGGTCGTCGGGTTCATCCGCAGCATCGCTCCGCCGCTCGCCGCCAAGGGCATCACCGCCAACACGGTGAACCCCGGCATGACCGACACCAACATCCTGAACGAGGACACCAAGGCCCTCTTCGCGGCCAGCGACTTCCCCCTCATGCCCCCGGCCCAGATCGCCGAGGCCGTGCTCACGATCGTGACCACCGGGCGCACCGGCGAGTGCTGGGTCTGCCAGCCCGGACGGGACGCCGAGCCCTACCGGTTCCACGACGTCCCGGGGCCCCGGACGAGCAACGCCCAGGGCCGCCGGCCTCCCGTGGGCTGACGGGCGAGGATCCGGGCAACCGGAATTCGCTGCGGCCGCATCGGACCGACACCGGTATCGTGGACGCTTCATGGCGAACCCTGACACGCAACCCCTCGTGCCCGAAGTCGTCGACACCGTGCCGACCGGCGACGGCCTGGTCGGCGCGGTCCCCGAAGGCCTGGAAGGCGACAACTCCGACGAGCAGGTCCTGCGCCCGACGAAGCTGATCCGCATCGCGTCGATGGTGCGCACGATGCTCGACGAGGTCCGACGCGCGCCGCTCGACGACGCCGGGCGCCGCGCATTGCGCGAGATCCACGAGCGGTCGCTGCACGAGCTCGAGGACATCCTGTCGCCCGAGCTGCGCGCCGAGCTCGACGGCGTGGTGATCCCGTTCGGCAGCGACACGCCGACCGAGTCCGAGCTGCGCATCGCGCAGGCGCAGCTCGTCGGCTGGCTCGAGGGCCTCTTCCACGGCATCCAGGCCACGCTCTTCACCCAGCAGGCGATGGCCCAGCAGCAGTTCGAGGAGATGCGCCGGCGGCAGGCCCTCCAGATCGGTGGCGGCGGCGAGGGCGGTGGCGGCGGCGAGACCCGACCTCCCGGCGCCTACCTCTAGCGACCATGGCGACGACACCCGAACACCCGTGGAGCCCCGGTTCCTGGCGCGCACAGCCCGCGGCCCAGCAGCCCGAGTGGCCCGCCGCCGAGCTCGCCGCGGCCGTCGCCGAGCTCAGCACGGTCCCACCGCTCGTGTTCGCGGGCGAGGCGCGCACGCTCACCGAATCGCTC
>CAZXCB010000103.1:0-11365 GCA_964639075.1 uncultured Bifidobacteriaceae bacterium
GGCGAGCCGATCACCATCTTTGGCGACGGCGAGCAGACGCGCGACTTCGTGTTCGTCGACGACGTCGTCGACGCGCTCGTGCTCGCCGCCGAGCGCGGCGAGGGCATCGTCAACATCGGCACCGGCGTCGAGACGAGCGTGAACGAGCTCTACGCCTCGATGTCGCGCGCCACGGGCTTCAACGATCCGCCGGTCTACGCACCGGCCCGCGCCGGTGAGCTCGCGCGCTCGGCGCTCGACGTCAGCCGCGCCGCGGAGCAGCTCGGCTGGCGCCCGTTCACGTCGCTCGACGACGGCGTGCAGGCCACCATCAACTGGTTCCGCGCCAAGTCCTGACGTCCGACGCGATCTCGCCGACGCTGCCCGCCCACGGCCGCCGGGATCGATGATTGCATGTTTAGCTAAATGGCGCGAGAATCTCGCCATGCCCGAGAACATCGTGATCTGCCACTATCGACCGCGTGCCGACGCGGTCGACGAGCTCCTCGACCTGATTCGCGATCACCGTCGCGAGTATCGCGACGCCGGTTTCGCAACCGAGCGGCCGGAACATGTCTACGTCGGGCACGAGCAACGTGGCGGCGAGCCCCTCGTGATCGCGATCTTCGAGTGGATCGACGCCGAGGCGTCGTCGCGAGCGCACACACACCCCAAGATCGCCGCGATGTGGGAACGCATGGATGCACTGTGCGAATCACGCGACGGCCGACCCGGTCTGGAGTTCCCCCACTTCGACGAGCCCGAGGTGCTTCCCTGAAGCGCCCCGCGGGTCTGACCGACCTCGATGACATCGATGCTGTCTTCGGAGCACTCGCACACGAGACGCGGCGTCACCTCCTTCTCGTGCTGCAGGCTCGAGGCGGCGCGATGACCGCGGGTGCGCTCGCGGAGCGGTTCGACTGCACATGGCCGACCGTCACTCGGCATCTCCAGCGGCTTCGCGAGGCGGGATTGGTGCGGGTCGAACGGCGTGGGCGGGAGCGGTGGTACACCCTCGACGTCGAGCGCCTGCAGGCGGCAACTTCGTTGTTCCTTCGTGCGTTCGCTTGAAGCCTCGGGCCGGGTGCTGCTCAGCCGAACCGGTGCCGCGTCAACGAACCGTCCTCAGCTGTTCGAGCGGGACGGCTGGGCGAGCGCGGCCGACGTAGGTGGGGTCGGGGTGACCCACCAGCACGCAGGCGTGGGGGAGCCACTCGTCGGGCAGCTCGAGTGCGTCGCGCGCCACCTCCGGGCAGAAGATCGGTGCCGCGACCCAGCACGACGCGAGCCCGGCGTCGGCGGCCGCGAGCATGAGGTTCTCGACCGCCGCGCCGAGCGACAGCAGGGCCATGCCCCATTCGGCGCGCCGGCGCGACGCGTCAGGATAGCGGTCGAGCCCGTTCCAGGTGAGACAGCCGAGCACGAGCGCCGGCGCCCCGGTGAGCTTGGCGTGACTCGCGGCGACGAGCTCGTCGACCCGGGTGGTCGGGACCCCGTCGGACTCGAGATCCGCGCGCCAGCGGTCGCCCATCCGGATCGCGAGCTGCTGCTTCGCCTCGGGGCTTCGCACGACGACGAAGCGCCACGGGCGGGAGTGATGGGGCGCGGGCGCGATGCACGCAGCCGCGACGATGCGGTCGAGCGCGGTCGCGGCGACGGGCTCGGGGGTGAACGCGCGGATCGAGCGACGGGCCTCGAGGAATGCCGGGAGCGCGCCGACGGTCGCCGCCGCGGGGTCCCGGGCGCTCATCGGAACAGGTCGAGCTCGGCGGGGCGGACCAGGTCGCGGGAGGAGCCGGCCCCGAACCACGCGCGGTCGAGGCCGCGCACGATCGCGGCCGGAACGCCGGTCGCCTTGCCCATCACGAGCTCCGCGGCGCTCGCGATCTCGTCCGCGATCGCGACCTCGGTGACGCGCAGCTCCTGGCCGCGGTCGTCGGTACCGCCGCGGAGGTCGACGACGGCCGCGATGCCGGCGACGCCGATCGCGACGTCGGTGAGGCCGTGGCGCCAGGCGCGGCCGAACGTGTCGGAGACGACGACCGCGACCTCGACGTCCGCATGGGCCGTGATCGCGTTCCGGATGCGGTGCGCGGAGCGGTCACCGTCGACGGGGAGCAGGGCCGCGAAGCCCGCATCGACGTTGGAGAGATCGACGCCCGCGTTCGCGCACACGAAGCCATGGCGCGTCTCGGAGATGACGAGCTCGTCGCGGCGGCGCAGCACGCGCACCGACTCCGCCTCGATGATCGCCGTGCGGGCGGCGAGATCGTCGTGGTCGAGGGGGACGAGGCGGCCCTCGGCCTTGGAGACGCACTTCTGGGTCACGTCGAGGCCGCCGCCGGCGACCAGCGCGACGCCGGCGGCCGCCGCGGCGTCGGCGACGATCGGGCCGATCGGATCGCCGTCCCGGATCTCACCGATGCCCGGAACCGGGATGACCTCGAGCCCGGCCATCAGGCCACGGCGTCGAGGGTGTGCTGCGCGAGGGCGGCGGCGACGCGTGCGTCGGTCATCAGGGTGTCGGCCACGACGGCATGCAGGCCGGTGGCCTCGACCTCGGCCCGGCGCGCCGCGTCGGTCGAGTCGATCACGAGCGTGCCGCAGAACTCGCGGTACGCGCGGGCGACCCCGACGCAGCTCACCTCGATGCCGAGCGGGTCCATCAGCCGGTCGGCCGGACCCTTGACTGGCGCGCCGGCGATGATCGGGCTGACACCGACCACGCGCCCGCGCCGCGCGACGAGCGCCTCGCGGATGCCGGGGACGGCGAGGATCGGTCCGATCGAGATCACCGGGTTCGACGGGCACACGAGGATCGTGTCGGCGGCCGCGATCGCGTCGAGGACCTCGGGACCTGGAGACGCGGTCGCCGCGCCGGCGAAGTCGACCGCCACCACCGCAGGCTGACACCGCTCGCGCACGAACCACTCCTGCATCGCGAGGTCGGCTGTGCGACCGTCCGGGTAGCGGACGGTCACACGCGTCGCGATGCGATCGTCCGACATCGGCAGCAACCGCGGCTGCACGCCCCACGCCGCCGCGATCTCCCCGGTGACCTCGGTGAGGGTCGCCCCCGCGTCGAGCCGCCGGGTGCGGAAGAGATGCGTCGCGAGGTCCTGGTCGCCGAGGCGGAACCACGTCGGCGCGCCGTAGCGCTCGAGCGCGTCCATGACGCGGAAGGACTCACCGGCGAGGCCCCAGCCCTGCTCGGGGTGCTCTGCGCCCGCCAGCGTGTAGGTGACGGTGTCGAGGTCGGGGGAGACGGCCAGGCCGTGGAACCGGTCGTCGTCCGCGGTGTTCACCACGACCGTGACCGAGCCCGGATCGACGACGCGGACGAGGCCGCGCAGGAAGCGAGCCGCGCCGACACCACCGGCGAGCGCAACGATCATCCGGCCAGCGTAGGGAGTTTCCCGTCGCGCGATCGAACGACCTCGAGGACGGACGCGACGAACCCCTCCGGAGAGGGGGTTCGTCACGCTCCGCCCGATCGCCCGACGCGGGGGGAGCGCCGGGCGACGAGCCGGATGGCTAGTTGGCCGACTGGCCTCGCAGCGACTGCACGCGGGCCTTGCCGACCTCGACCGCCTTGTTCAGCTGCTCGGGGATCTGGGTCGGCACGCCGACCGGCAGGCCCTTGAGCTGCTCGATGACCGGCTCGACCCGCTGCCGCACGTCGCCGATCACGGGCTCGACCCACTGGCGGGGGTCGGCCTTCTTGGCCGTCGTCGTCGCGGTGTCGATGCCGTTGCCGGCGGTGTCGCCGACTTTGGCGCGGATCGCGGCGGCCTGCTCGCCGACGGCGGTCTGCGCGTCCTTGGCGAAGGTGCTGAGGCGCTCGCCGGCCTCGCGGCGGCGGACCTGGACCTGCTGGAAGCCGAGGACGCCGGCGCCCACGGCGATGTAGGCAGCGTCGGCGGCGGTCTTGCGGAGATCGAGTTCCATGGGTTGCTCCTGGACTGGGTCGCTCGGTCGAGCGATGGGGTGCTCGCACCATACAGCGAAGTGCTAACTTCTGCAAGCACTCGTGACCGGGGTCACCCGCGCACGAACGGCGACGTGGGGTCCCGGAGGCCCGTGGAAGCCCGGGATCCGGCAGGTCCGGCCGGTAGGGTGGGCCCGCTCATGGATGCCGACCGTCCGCTGCCGGAGTCGGCGCCCTCAGTCGACGCCTCCGTGGCCGACGACGGTGCCGACACCCCGGCGCCACCCGTCGTGGCCGTGGTGTTGGCCCGCAGCGGCTCGGCCCACCTGGAGGCCTGCCTCGGCGCCCTGGCGGAGTCCGACTACCCCGATCTGACGGTCCTCGTGATGGCTCGCGGCGGCACGGACCTGCGAGCCCGGGTGGCGGCGGTCCTGCCGCACGCCTACGTCAGGGCATCGGAGGGCGCCGGCGTGGCCGAAGCCGCCAACCTGGCCCTCAGCACGGTGGCCGGCGCCCCGTTCCTGCTCCTGTGCCACGACGACACCGTGGTCGATCCCGGCGCCCTGCGTGTGCTCGTCGCGGAGGCCTACCGGTCCAACGCCGCCGTGGTCGGCCCGAAGGTCGTCGATCCCGAGCGGCCCGAGATCCTGCGTGAGGTCGGTTGGTCGGTCGACCGGTTCGGCGTCCCCCACTCCGAGATCGTCACCGACGAGCTCGACCAGGAGCAGCACGACGCGGTTCGTGACGTGTTCTTCGTCAGCGACGTCTGCATGCTCGTGCGCGCCGACCTGTTCGCCGCGCTCGAGGGGTTCGATCCCGGGGTCGATCCCGGTGCGCGAGCGCTCGACCTCTGCTGGCGCGCGCGGCTCGCCGGCGCGCGCGTGATCGTCGCGCCCGACGCGCGCGTACGTCACCACGCCGACGACGGAGCGGAGGAGCAGGATCCGGTGATCGCGCAGCGCCACCAGGTGCGTGTCCTGCTCACGTCGACGTCGGGCGTCCGGCTCCTGTGGCTGGCGCCCATCGCCTTCCTCATCCACATGGCGGAGGCCGTGGCCTTCCTGCTGCGCCGACAGCGGGTGCGCGCGGGTGCGCTCGTCGGTGCGTGGACCTGGAACCTCCGGACTCTGGGATCCATTCGTTCCTCGCGCGCACGCGCGCAGCACGCGCGCGTGGTGAGCGACCGTGAGATCCACGCGCTGCAGTTCCGCGGGAGCGCACGCGTCGCCGCGTACGTCACCGCGTCGCTCCACGCCCCGGATCGAGTGCGGGCGCTGTCCGAACGGAGCCGGGAGGTCGCCGACACGACGAGCGCGCGGCTGCGCAGCGTGCAGGGGGTCGTGATCCTCGCCACGCTCGCGCTCGTGGCGATCGGCGTCCGTGACCTCGTGTTCGGCCGGGTCGCCGCCGTCGGCACCCTCGCCGTGTGGCCCGGAGTCGGCGACCTGCTCCGAGCGTTCACCTCCGAGTGGAGGGCCGCCGGTCTCGGTGCCCACGCGCCGCCGCCGCCGGCGTTCGTCCTCGCCGCGCTGCTGCAGGTCGTGACCCTCGGCGCGGACGGCCTCGGTCGCACCCTGCTCGTCGTCCTCGCCATCCCTGTCGGCATGCTCGGCACCTACCGGCTCGGCCGGCGGATCGCGGGGCCGGGCTGGCCGGCGATCGCGGCGACCATCGTCTACGCGGTGCTGCCGCTCCCGCGGAACGCGATCGAGCGAGGCGAGATCGGTTCGCTCGTGCTCTACACGGCGGCGCCGTTCATCGCGCTCGCGGTGTTGGCGCTCGCCGGACTCGTCGAGCACCGGTGGCCCCGGCGCCGGATCGGCGCGCTCGGTGCCGTGGCCGTCGCGATCGCCGCGGCGTGGTGGCCGCTCGCGTTGCTGCTCCCCGCGGTGCTGGCCGCGGGCATGCTCGTGTCGATCCCGATCGCGCGCGATCGCTTGGAGGTCGGGCCGCTCGCGCGTAGCGTCGGCGTGGTCACCGGGCTCGGCGCGTTGCTGCTCGTTCCCTGGCCGGTCGCGTTCGTGGCGAGTGGCGACCGCGCCGCCGCCCTCGGGATCACCGAGCCGGCCGTGGAGTCCTTCGCCTCGCTGCTGCGCTTCGCCACCGGGGGCAGTGGCGCGGGGATCGGCGGCTTCGCGTTCGTCGTCGCCGCGCTCGTCGCGACGCTGCTCGCCACCGGCGACGCGGCGCGCTGGTGCGTGCGGTGGTGGGGGATCGCGCTGCTGGCGTGGAGCCTCGCGGCCCTGCCGGCCTGGCTCGGGACCTCGAGTCCGGCACCCGACGGGGTCATCGTGCCGGCGGCGCTCGCCGTCGCGATGGTGATCGGGATCGGCTTCGCGGCCTTCCTCGGCGAGATCCGCCGCGAGGGCGTGGGCTGGCGTCAGATCGCGGCCGTCGGCGCGGGTGCGCTGCTCGTCCTCGGCGGGTTCGGCTTCATCGGCGACCTCGGTGGTGGCCGCTTCCGCCAGCCGCAGGACGACTGGGTCGAGGCCGTGTCGTGGATGAACCTGCAACGGGACCGGGGTCCGTTCCGAGTGCTGTGGATCGGTTCCTCCGACGCGGTGCCCGGCTGGGTCCACCGGCTCGATCGTCAGGCGTACGCGGTCACCGACGACGGCTCGGGGGATCTCCGCGACTCGCTCCTGCCTCCGGGCGGCGCCGGGGAGCGCGCGATCGACGGCGCGGTGAGCTCGCTCCTGGACGCGCGCACGACGCGGCTCGGCCGCATCGTCGCGCCCATGGCGGTGCGCTACGTCGTGCTGCCGACGCGCGTCGCGCCGAGCTCGGGCGGGATCGCGCCCGGCACCGGCCGCGTCTCGCTCGCGCTGCGCCGGCAGCTGGACCTGCGGGAGCTCCAGGGCGTCCCGGGCGCGGTGGTGTACGAGAACACCGCATGGGTCCCCGGCGACGCGGTGCTCGGGCGGCCCGTCCTGTCCGGCACCGGTGGCTTCCGCGAGGTTCGCGGTCGGGTCGGCGACGCGCGCACGCCGGCCGGCACCGTGTTGTGGTCGCAGCAGTACGCGGGCGGGTGGAAGGCCGAGGCCGACCGCCCGGGTGTCGTCCACCGGCGCGCGTACGGCTGGACGAACACGTTCGTCGCGCCGCGCGGCGGCGTCGAGCGCGTCGTCTTCACGTGGCAGTGGCTGCGGTGGCCGGCGATCCTGCTCGAGGTGCTCATCGCGGTCTGGCTCGCCCGGCGCATCCTCCGCCGTCGGCGCCGCCCCGGTCGCTCGGTCGGGATCGTCTCGGCACTCGCCCCGGCTCCGGCGTCGGAGAGCACCCCGGAGACGGTCACGTGAGCGCCGGTCGTCGAGCCGCCGTGGTGGCCGGCATCGTGGTCCTGTTCGTGATCGGAGGCGCGCTGACGGCGTCGGAGTCCTCGTCGCCCTCGGCGCCGCCCGCGGTGCCACGCCTCGCCGCGGACGGCGCGCCCTCCACGTGGTACTGCGCCGAGGGGACGGCGAACCCGGGCGGTCGCGCCGACGAGCAGGTGCTGCTCGGCAACGTCGGCCGGCGGCCGATGCGCGCGCGCCTCACCGTGAACGGGGGCGCGGAGGTCGTGCCGGTCACCCGGGAGCTCACCGTGCCCGCCGGCCGCGTGGAACGCGTCCCGGTCTCGTCGATCGCACCGATCGCCGAGCCCGGCGTGGTCGTAGAGACCTCGGGTGGACGCGCCGTCGTCACGCACCGTCTCGACGGCAACGGCGACACCGCGGTGGGACCGTGCTCGCGGGAGCCGAACCGGGTCGCGCGGTTCGCGGCGGGGACCACGTCCAAGGGGGCGCAGCTCTGGCTGGCCCTGATGAACCCGTACCCCGACGACGCGATCGTCGACGTGAGGGCGCTCACCGAATCCGGGGTGCGCGGGCCCGCGAAGCTCCGGGGGATCGTGGTGCCGCGCCTGAGCCGGGTCAGCGTCGCGCTCCACGACGCGCTGCCGCGTGTCGACACCGTCGCCACCCAGGTTCGGGTCCGGCAGGGTCGCGCGATCATCGAGCAGTCGCAGACGCTCGACGGCACGGACGGTCGGCGGGGGCTGACCCTCGCACTCGGGCAGCCCTCGTCGAAGGTCTGGCGGTTCCCGTTCGGCGTGGTCGGCTCGGGGCGCCAGGAGCGCCTCGTCGTCGCGAACCCGGGGTCGCTCGACGCCGAGGTCACGGTGCGCTTCGCGCTCGACGCGGCCGCGGCGGTCGAGCCGCTCCGCCTCGTCGTCCCACCTGCCTCGGTCGTCACGCCCGACCTCTCGCGGGTGCCGCCCGACGTCGGCTTCTCGATGACGGTCACCGCGACGCAGCCGATCGTCGCCGAGACCGTCGGCGCGAGTGGCGCGCCGCAGGCGGGCGATGTCCGTGGTCTCGCCGCCGATCTCGGGCTCGGCGAGTCGGCGCGCACGTGGGCGGTGGCACCGGCCCGCCTCGATGCGCGCTCGACCGACGTCGTCGCGGTGATGAGTGGCGACGGTCGCGCCCACCGGGTGACGATCGTCGGTCGCGACGCCTCGTCGCCACGTCGGTTCGGTCGCGTCCGTGTGCCGGCCACCGGCCGGGCCGTGATCGACGTCGCGAAGGTCGTGCCCGGCGCGGACGCGGCGTTCCTCCTCGTGGCCGACGGGCCGGTCGTGGTCGCGCGCGACTCGACGCGACCCGGGTTCACCCGTTCGCACGCGATCGCGGGCTGACCTCAGCGCCGCGGGGGCTCTTCCGGGGTGACCGGGGGCTCGGCGCCTCCGCCACCTTCGGCGGCGTCGGCCGCTGCATCGGCTGCATCGGCTGCGGCCTGCTCGTGCTCGGCCTGGATCGCGGCCATCACCGCCTCGAAGATGCGCGCCGCGTCGGCGTCGAGGTGGTCGCGGGCCCGGTAGAGGACCCACGCGCCCAGGTACACCGGCGGCGTGATCACGAGGAACGCGATCCGCAGGTTCCACACGTCGGCCAGCGCGCCGACGAGGAGCGGCGCGGCCGCGCCTCCGAGGATGATCGAGACGAGGTTGAACGCACCGAACCCTGCGCCGCGGAGGTGCGCCGGGACCGCGTCCGCCACGCCGGCACGCAGCGCGGGGATGGCCACCCACACCGTGAACATGCCGCAGAGCTCCAGGGCGTAGGACAGCGCGAAGGGCATGGGCAGGTAGGACACCGCGAAGAAGGTGATGCCGACGGCGATGCAGTAGGCCGGTATCACGACGCGCGCCCCACGGATCCGGGTGGCCCACGCGTCCGCGATGCGCCCGCCGAGCAGCAGCCCGGGGATGCCACCGAGGAGGACCAGGGAGCCGACGGCGGTGGTCGACTGCTGCTGGGTCAGTCCGGAGAACCGGTGGTGGAACTCGGCGAGCCACGCGCCGATGCCCTGCACGGTGAAGAGCAGCGCCCCGACGCCGACGAGCGCATACCGCAAGGTCGGGATCGAGAGGATCACGCGCATGTCCTGCAGGAGCCCGGCGACCATGTCGGCGAAGAACCGGCGGATGCCGTGCTCGAAGAGGCGGACGTGCTCGACGGGCGTGTCGTCGTCGACGACGCCGAGGTGCAGGCGGTCGGCGGCACCTCGTCGGGGCTCGCGCAGCCGGTAGGCGAGGACCGCGACGATCAGGCCGGGCGGACCGACGACGAGGA
Organism: uncultured Bifidobacteriaceae bacterium; assembly: GCA_964639075.1. Classification (GTDB taxonomy): domain Bacteria; phylum Actinomycetota; class Acidimicrobiia; order IMCC26256; family JAENVU01; genus JAENVU01. Next base: position 9,523 of record CAZXCB010000103.1, read on the forward strand.
AGGCGGCCTGCCAGCCGAACTGGCTGCCGATCGCGCCTCCGAGCGCGATGCCGCAGCCGAAACCGATGATCCCCATGATCTGCTGGAACGAGAAGGCGCGGGCGCGCTCGGTGGTGGGGTAGTAGTCCGAGATCAACGCGTTGGCCGACGGCTCGGTGATGCCCTGCCCGAAGCCGAGGACGGCGCGGCCGATGAGCAGTTGGCCGAAGGTCTGCGCGGCCGCGGTGAGCATCGTGATCGCGCTCCACGCGATCACGGTGTGACCGATCGTTCGGGTGCGGTGCCAGCGGTCGGCGAGGTAGCCCGCGGGGATCGTCACGAGCCCGTTCACGAGGACGAACACCGAGAGCAACAGCCCGATCTGGGCATCGTCGATGCCGAAGTCCTCCTGCAGTTGCGGGATGACGCCGCGCAGGATGTTCTGGTCGACCTGGTCGACCATGATCACGAGGCCGAGCACCCACATCGGCCAGGGACCGACCTTGCGGGCGCCCTCTCCCGTCGTCGCGTTCACGAGCCCTCCGATCGGAGGCGGAGTATCGCGCAGGAGTCGGATCCGGTCGGCGGGCACCGGTAGCGTCGCCGCCCGTGGGCGTGCGGATCGCGATCGCCGTGGCGGTCCTCGTGGTGGTGGGCGTCGTCGTCTTCGTGCTCGAACGTCGACGCCGGGCCGTGGTCACGCCGCTCCGGGACCCGCACCCCGTGCCGCGGCAACTGACCCGCGCCGACTTCCCACGGCCCGAGGCCGCCTGGCTCGTGGCGCTGTTCTCCTCCGACACGTGCGACGGCTGCGAGGCGATGCGAGGTCGGATCCGCGCGCTCGAGTCCGACGACGTGGCCGTGGTCGACGTCTCGTGGCAGGCCGGCCGGGCGCTGCACGAGCGCTACGAGATCTCGGGGGTGCCGATGGTCCTGGTCGTCGACGCCGAGGGCGTGGTGCGGCGCGCGTTCGTGGGCTCGACGAGCTCGACCCACCTGTGGGCCGCGGTCGCGGCCGCGCGCGATCCCGCGCTCGATCTCGCCCACGGCCTCGAGGCGCTGGAGTAGCGCCCGTTCAGTGAGTCAGTCGGCGGTGACCGGCGTGCCTTCTTCGTCGACGGTGTCGACGTGGCCGTCGGCGTGGACGAAGGTGCGCGCGCCCCCGGCGTGGTAGCCGACGGCACCGTCGACGAGACGTTCGACCTCGAGCCCGTCGAGCGTCTCGTGCTGGAGCAGCGCCTGCGCGACGGCGTCGAGGCCGCTGCGGTACTTCGTCATGAGCTCGCGCGTGCGGTGCTCCTCGGTGCGCAGGATGCGCTCGACCTCTTCGTCGATGACGCGCGCGGTCTCGTCGGAGTAGTCCCGGGTGTGGACGAGGTCCTCGCCGAGGAACACCGCTCCTTGGGAGCCCCAAGCCATCGGGCCGACCCGATCCGACATCCCCCACTCGCGCACCATGCGGCGCGCGATCTCGGTCCCACGGACGAGATCGTTGCTCGCGCCGGTCGACTGCGAGCCGAACACGAGATCCTCCGCGACCCGTCCGCCGAGCAGCACCGAGAGCATGTCCTCGAGGAAGTGCTTGTCGTGCGCGTACCGCTCCTCGTCCGGGAGCTGCTGGGTCATCCCGAGCGCCATGCCGGTCGGGAGGATCGTGACCTTGTGCACGGGGTCCGCGTGGTCGAGGACGTAGGCCGCGACCGCGTGCCCGGCCTCGTGGTACGCGGTGTGCTCCTTCTCCTCGTCGTTCATCACCACGGTCGGGCGCTTGAGTCCCATCAGGACCCGGTCCCGGGCATCCTCGAAATCCTCCCGGTGCACCGCGGTCTCGTCGCGCCGCACCGCGAAGAGCGCGGCCTCGTTG
>CAZXCB010000104.1:0-11328 GCA_964639075.1 uncultured Bifidobacteriaceae bacterium
GTTCCTTGAAAGACCTGCGTGTCGCCGCTATAGGTGTTATTGCCGCTGAGGATCCATTGGCCCGCGCCGACCTTCGTCACCGATGTAGCGCCGCCGTTGTCGCCAATGATGGCGGAGATCGTGTTGGCGCCAGTGTTCGTACCGGTCAGTGTAAGTAGGCGAGCGCCGGACTGGCCGTTAAATCCCATCGCGCCGGTGTTGGTGAAGTTGACAGCGCCGGAGCCGTTGGCCTGGAAGTCGGCCTCCTCGTACTTCCCGCCCGCCGCGTCGAAGGAGAACACCCGCCCGCGGTCGCGGCCGCGGTCGTAGCCGGCGAAGAGCGGCACGACGACGAAGCCCTGCATCGCGGCGGGCAGGTTGGCGCGCACCATCTGCGCGAGCTGGTTCGCCTTGCCTTCCAGGCTGAGCTGCTCGCCCTCGACCTTCTCGTAGTGACGGAGCTGCACCTGGAACAGGCGCACCATCTCGACGGCCGGACCCGCGGCGCCCGCGATCGCGACGCCGGAGTGCTCATCGGCCGCGAAGACCTTCTCGATGCGGCGGTTCGCGATCGCCACGCCCGCGGTCGCGCGCCGGTCGCCGGCCATCACCACGCCGTCGGCGGAGCGGATCGCGACGACGGTGGTGGCGTGGGTGATCTCGAACCCGGCCGGCAGCGCACCGAGGTCGTGTGCGAGGGACTCGGGTGCCACCTGGCGGAGCAGCTCCACGAAAGAGGGCCCGGGATCGACGGTGGGCGCGAACAGGGGAAGCAGCGAAGGCTCGGTCATCGGCGGGCGAGCCTATCCGGGGGTGTCACCAGATCCGGCGGAGCCTCCGCCATCGTTCCAGGCGGCGTTGCAGCCGGCGCAGGGAGCGCTCGTCGGCCGCGGCGGCGAGCACGGCATCCGGGACCTGGCTCGCGTGCAGGCGCGCACCGGTCGCGAGCGTCTTGCTCATCGCGCCGTGCACGCGGGTGGTCACGGGGCGGGATCCCGCCCGGTCACTCGCCACCCTTCTGGACGTAGGACCGCACGAACTCCTCGGCGTTGGCCTCGAGCACGCTGTCGATCTCGTCCAGGAGGTCGTCGAGCTCCTCCTTGAGGGCCTCGCCCTGACGTGCGGGCGCGGCCTCCTCGACGACGTCCTCGCGCTCCTTCGGAGCCGGTTTCTTCTTCTGCTCTCGTTCGGCCATGCGTCCTCCCGTGGCCTACGAACCGAGTCGCTCGACCAGTTGGCCGGGGGTCGAGCACTGTTCGAACAACGCGTCGACGTGGCTCTTGCTTCCCTTGAGCGGTTCCATCATCGGGATTCGGCGCAACGGATCGGTCCCCACGTCCAGGATCAGGCTGTCCCAGTTGGCGGCGACGACCGAATCGGCCCACCGCGCCAGGCATTGACCCCGGAAGTATGCCCGGGTGCTCTCCGGTGGATAGGTCATGGCCGCCTCGACGGCCGCTTCGGTGACCAGGCGCTCGACCTTGCCCGCCCGGACGAGCCGCTCGTAGAGCGACCGCTCGGGCCGCACGTCGTGATACTGCAGGTCGAGCAGCGCGAGCTTCGGGTCGTTCGGCGCGAGTCCGTCGCGGTCGCGGTATGCGTCGAGCAGGGCGCGCTTGGTGACCCAGTCGAGCTTCCCGTCCAGCGAGGCCGGGTCGGTCTCCAGCCGGGTGAGGGTCTCCTCCCACCGCGCGAGCACGTCGCGCCCGACCTCGCCCCCGCAGTGATCGAGGCCGGTCTCGTCGGCGTACTTCTGCGCGAGCTTCAGGAACTCCCACTGGAGCTCGAGTGCGGTGCACGAACCACCGCTCTGGAGCTCGATCGTGGCGCGCAGCGTCGGGTCGTGCGACACCGTGCGCACGGCGTGCACCGGGCCGACGACACCGAGGTCCTTGTCGACGAACTCGTCCTCGATCATCGCGAGCACGATGGCCATCGTGCCGACCTTCAGGTACGTCGCGACCTCGCACAGGTTGGCGTCGCCCGCGATCACGTGGAGGCGCCGGTACTTCTGGGGGTCCGCGTGCGGCTCGTCACGCGTGTTCACGAGCGGGCGCTTCAGCGTGGTCTCGAGACCGACCTCCTCCTCGAAGAAGTCGGCCCGGCTCGAGAGCTGGAACGCCACCGGGTTCGCGCCGTTCTCCGCGCCGACCTTGCCGGCGCCCGTGAACACCTGGCGGGACACGAACCACGGCAGCAGGTTGCGCACGAGCGCCGCGAACGGGGTCTGGCGATCGACCAGGTAGTTCTCGTGGGTACCGTACGAGTTGCCCTTGCCGTCGGAGTTGTTCTTGTAGACCACGATCTCCTGGCCGGGATCGAGCAGCCGGCGCGACGCCTGCATCGAACGGGCGAGGATCCGCTCGCCCGCCTTGTCGGCGAGCACGAGCTCGAGCGCGTCCTCGCACTCGGGTGTCGAGTACTCGGGATGCGCGTGGTCGACGTAGTACCGGGCGCCGTTCGTGAGCACGGTGTTGACCAGGTGGGTCTCGACCTCCGGCGGCATCGCCCCTTCACGTCCGTAGCCGCGTGCGTCGCGGCCCGGGCTCTCGTCGTCGAAGTCCCAGCCGACCCGGCGGTGCTCGACGTACGCGTTGATCAGCAGCGACGAGGCGAGCACGGGGTTGGCGTCGGCCGCGCCGCGCAGCACCACGCCGTACTCGGTTTCGATCCCGCACACCTTGGGCACCGCCACGATCGGAGGCTAACCCGGCCGGGTGACCATCCCCTCCCGATCTCGAGGCGATGTCGCCGGGCCGAGCCTCGCACTAGCGTCGTCGCCTCCGACGGATGAGGCAGGGCAGCCACCAGATGTCGACGCAGACCGCGACGATCCTCGTCTCCGACCTGGTCGGCTCCACCGCGCTCCGCGGCGAGGTCGGCGAGGACCGGGCCGAGGCGCTGCGTCGGGCCCACGATCGGGCTCTCGTCGAGGCCGCCGAGGCGAACGGAGGAACCGTCGTCAAGGGTCTGGGCGACGGGGTGCTCGTGATGTTCGCCGGAGCCGCCGAAGCGGTCGCGGCCGGGGTCGCCATGCAGCGTGCCGTCGAGCTCCTGGCACGCAGCGAAGGGCTCGCGCTCGCGATCCGGGTCGGGGTCTCGGCCGGCGACGTCACCTTGGAGGATGGCGACTGCTTCGGCACCCCTGTGGTCGAAGCCTCGAGGCTCTGTGCCGCGGCCGACGGCGGGCACGTGTTCGTCGCCGAGGTCGTGCGCGTGCTGGCGCGCGGTCGGGGTGGTCACGAGATGACCGCGATCGGCGAGCTCGAGCTCAAGGGGTTGACCGAGCCGGTGCCCACGTTCGACGTCGGTTGGGAGCCCGCGGCCGGCGCGGCCGACCTCCGGACCCGTACGCCCTATGTGGGTCGGGAGCGTGAGCGCGATCTGTTCGCGGGGAGGATCGCCGCGGCGCGTGAGGGTGCCGGGGGTCTGGTGCTGGTCGCCGGTGAACCCGGGATCGGCAAGACGCGGCTCACCACGGAGGTGTGCGCGCAGTTCGACGACGTCGTCACGCTCGTCGGCGGCTGTCATGACGGCGACGTCGTGCCGTACGCGCCGTTCGCGGAAGCCGCGACCGAGTGGGTGCGCCGAACCCCGGCCGACACGATCCGCGCGGTGCTCGGTGCCGACGCCGCCGTGGTCGCGAGGCTTGCGCCTGCGATCCGTGAGGTCGTTCCCGACGTCGGCGAGCCACTGCCGGTCCCGGCCGAGGCCGAGACCGCGCGCCTGCACGACGCCGTCGGCCAGGCGCTGAGCCGGCTGGCCGAGCGTTCGCCCGTGGTGCTCGTCGTCGACGACCTCCACTGGGCCGACGCGGCGACGGTCGGCATGTTGCGGTCGCTCGCGCGGGTCGCGGCGCGGACGCGGCTGGTGGTCGTCGGGACCTACCGCGAGACCGACCTCGACCGCCGCCACCCGTTCGCGGCTGCCGCTGCTCCAACGCGAGGTCGAGCCCACGCGGATCGCGCTCGACGGCCTCGGCGCCGACGACGTGCTCGCGCTACTCGAACGGTTGGCGGGCCATGCGGTGCCGCCGGAGTTCGCCGCACTGCTCGCGACCGAGACCGACGGCAACCCATTCTTCCTTCGGGAGACGTTGCTCCACCTGGTCGACGAGGGCCGATTGAGGGAGGAGAACGGCGTCTGGGTGGCTGACGCGGGTGCGGACCTCGGCATCCCCGCCGGAGTCCGGGACGTCATCGGCCGCCGGCTGTCGCGCCTGACGCCGGAGGCGAACAAGCTCCTCGCCGCCGGCGCGCTGTTCGAGGTCGCGTTCCCACTCACCATCGCGGCCGCGGTCACCAAGCTCGACGAGGACGAGGCGCTCGACGCGATCGACGAAGCTCTCGACGCACGCATCGTGGCCGCGAGCGGCGAGTTCGACCACTACGCGTTCACGCACGCGCTGTTCCGGCACACCCTGGTGGAGGAGCTCAACCCGAGCCGCCAGGTGCGCATGCACCGAGCGATCGCCGAGGCGATCGAGAAGGACCTCCGAGGCGTCCCCGATCCCGCCACCGCGGCGACGCTCGCGCGCCATTACCTGCACAGCGCCGCGATCCCGGGCGCCGAGCGCGGCGTGCCGTACGCACTCGCCGTCGCCGACGACGCCGCTGCACGGTACGCCCGGCACGAGGAGCTGGCCGCGCTGCGGACGGCGATCGAGCTGTTGGAGGAGGGCGACGACCGCGTCGTGGAGGTCCGGTGCCGGATCGCCGAGGCCGGGGTGCTCGCGCAGGTCGATCCCGGCACGGTGCTCGCCGACGCGGCGGCCGCCGCCGACGAGCTCGCGGCCACGCAGGGAGCGGATGCCGCGGCCGACCTGATCGCACGGTTCATCCGGCTTGCGAACGCGCTCGAGGACATCACCGTGTCGTGGCGTCTCGCCGGCCTTGCCCGCACGTGGCTGCGGCCCGCACGGCGTGACCTCGAGTGGGCGCTGGTGCGCCAGGCCGAGCTCGAGGAGCGCGATCATCACGATCCGCTCACGCCCGGGATCCCGGTGGACGACGGCGACTACCGCGAGCTGCGCGCCGTCCTCGCCGACCTCCCGATCATGGAGGCGGACATGTTCCGCTGTGGCGGACCCGCCACCGGCGAGGAAGCGCGTCGGCGGCTCAGCGAGGACAGCTTCGTCGGCGTGTTCTCGTCGGGGGCGTGGCGGACCGGGATCACGATCCTGAATCGGCGCGCCGGTGAATACGAGGAGCAGGGCCTCGTCGCGATGACGGCGTTTCTGATCGCCGTCCGGTCACGTCTCGAATCCGTCGTCGGAGATTTCGACACGGCCGCGGCGGATCTGGACGCCGCGCTCGCGCTGCTGTCGCGCATCTCGCCGGAGTCGAACCAGTACCTGCAGGTCCTCGTCGTCCCGATGCTCCGCGACACCATCGGGGGCGCGATCCTCGACCCGGCGGTCGCCGATGTCCTGCTCGACTTCTCCGAGCGACCCGATACGCGCTGGGCCGGCCTCGCGCTCCGACTCGCGGCTGCCCGCGCCCTCGCGTTCGACGGCCAGCACGACCAGGCCCGTGAGATCCTGAACGACGCGATGCCCGCGCTCGAACGGGTCGCGGCGTGGGCGCCGAACGCGCCGATCGTCCTGGCGTTCGCCGTGGACGTCGCCTGGCGGCTCGCGGATCCCGGGTTCGTCCCTGCGCTCGAACGCAACGTCCGGGAGAAGTGGCTCGAACCGGATGTCGCATACCCGGAGGTCGACGCGCGGTGGTCGTACGCGATCCTGTGCGCGCTCGACGGCCGCCCCGACGACGCCCGCCGTTGGTTCGCGGAGGCCCGCCGGGTGCTCACGGAGCATGAAGCCGAGCCGCTCGTCGTCGGTGTCGACTTCTCTGCGGCCGAGATGGAGCTGCGTCTCGGCACGGCCGGTGACCCGAAGCTCTTCACCGAGTGTGTCGCGGCGGCTCGCGCCCGCTGCAGTCATCCGGTGATGAGCGCATGGCTCCCCCGGCTCGACGCGCTCGAGGCGCAGGCGGCCGCGGTCTTCGGCGGTTGACCACTACGCGCCCGTGAACAGGTCGACGAAGATCCGCCGGCTCTCGCCGTTGATCACACCGCGGGTCTGCGTCGACGGCACCGACCTGGACCCAGCGGTGCGTCGATGTACCCCGGCGGTGATTGGAGGCGGCGTCGCGGACCTCGTGACCTCAGCTCCGAACGCGGGCGTACTGGTGGCTGACCACCCAAGCGTGCGCGAGTGTCCCCTGCCGGAAGACCTACACACGGGCAACCCTCCGGCTACTCGGTGAGCCAGGCTCCGCCATACTGGCGCGATGGAAGGCTCCCGCCGGTGAAGCGTTCCGACGAGCAAGGCGGAACGACGGCACTCGTCATCCGATTCCCCTCCTTGGTCCGCGCCACGATGGTCGGTGCTTCTGCGCTCGTCGCCATAGCCGCGACGATCGCCGACTGGTCGTGGACCGCCGCAGCCTTTGCCGTCTTTGCCATGGCTTCCGCGCTTGCCTACGCCCGCGTTCGAGTCCGCGCAGATGAAGTGGGCCTCACGATTCAGAACCCGATTCGCTCCTACCGTGTGGCCTGGCACGACGTCGCGGGGTTCGATGTTCAGACGCTCCGGGGGTACTGGGGATGGGTGCGAATGCCTGGGAGTCGAGTCGTGCTCCATCGTCCCGACGGGTCGTCACTCCCGATCGAGGCGACGCGCCGCATCCACACCAGGGCCACGCGGGACTTCTATGGCAATCCGTCATCGCCGCCCCCCCCGTCGCACGAATAGCGCGTCCAACTCGAACTGCTTCGCGAACGGGCGAATGACGAGCCCTGAGCAGGGCCGAGCACAGTCCCGACCGGCACCCAGGGGTGCGTTGACGAACCTCGAGCACGTCCACCCGTTTCGATGGACGCTCAGCTACCGAATCCGGTGCCAGACGTCCATCGAACGTCCGGCCGTGCGGCAATCCGCCCGTCGGACGAATCATCCGCGCCCACCCGGCCGTGACGTCGCCAGGGTGTCCAGGATCGGCCGGGAACCCGGCCGCGACGAGCAGCGCGTCCACGCGCGCGGCGCGGCCCCGCCGAGATGGTCCTCGACGGGGCCGGCCTGGGTCGGGGACGGGTCAGTTCGAGCTGGACGAGTCCTCGCTGCCCGGCGCCTGGCCGTTCGGCGGCTGGCCGTTGCCGGGGCGCTGGCCCTGGGGGCCGGGTCCGAAGCCGCTCTCGGTCGACGTGACCTCGAAGCTCGAATCGAGCAGCACGGTCACGAACGATCCGTCGGACTTCTTCAGGTGGGCCTCGTACTCCGCGTCACCGGAGTCCGTCTCGACCCGGATCACCGTGGCGCCGGGCACCGCGGCGAGCGCGGCCTCGGTCACCTTGGTGGCCGTGTCGCCCGTCAGCAGCGTCTCCCCGGGACCGTTGGCCATCGTCGACGGGTCCGGACGGGTGCCGTCGGCGGTCTGGCCGGACGGGTCCGGGGGCGCGGTCGCATTCGTGCTCGCACTCGTATCGGTGCCCGACGAGTCCGAGGAGTTCCCGGTCGCCGCGCCGGCGATCCCGGCCGCGCCGACGGCGAGCCCGGTCGCGAGCGCCGCGGTCGCGATCCACGACCTTCGGCGGTTCGGGGGTGCCTCCGTGGCACCCGGGTCTACGTTGGTCTCCATCGCAGGTTCTCCTTCCTGAGTCCCCTCGCGGGTCGGGGGGAACATCAGGATCGGCCCCCGCGGTCAGAGCGATCCGAGACGCACGTAAGAACCGGGCAAGACCCGAGCCGGGGCGGCCGTGTCGCACGGCACACCGCCCGGGCAGCGGCGACGGCGCGGCTCCGGCTCTGGTAGAGACGCGCGATGACCCCCGACGTTCCTTCACCGACCTCCACGCGCGCGGCGCACTTCGACGTGCTCCCGCCCCAACGCCTCGAGCGGTGGTCCCGATTCGGAAGGTGGGAGGAGCGCTACTTCCCCAACGTCGTCGGCCTCGAGCTCGAGGAGGTGCGGCTCGACTACGCGCGCATGCGGCTGCCGTTCCGTTCCGAGCTCAACCAACCCGCCGGCGTGGTGCACGGCGGCGCGATCGCGACCCTCGTCGACACCGTCGTCGTCCCGGCGATCGGCAGCGCCTACGACGACTTCATGGTGATGCTGACGCTCGACCTGCAGATCCGGTTCCTCGCGGCGGCGGTAGGGACCGATCTCGTCGCCGAGGGTTGGATCACGCGACGCGGCCGGTCCGTGCTCTTCTGCCAGGCCGAGGTGGTCGCGGTTGACACCGGCGAGGTCGTCGCGGAAGGTTGGATGACCTACAAGGTGAGCCAGCCCCGGACGGAGTGACATGACCCAGAGCACGGCGTTCCCGCGCGCCGAGGTCGAAGCCGCGTTCCGCGAGTTCGTCGCGGTCGGCGATTCCGGTGACTGGAGCCGCTGGGCCGACCTCCACACCGAGGACTGCGAGTGGGTCGAGCACCACTACGGCACGATCGTCGGCCGCGAGGCCATCCGGGCGAAGATCACCGAGCTCATGGCCCCGGTCCCCATGATGCGGTTCCCGGTCGAGTGGTACGTGATCGACGGCAACCGCGTCGTGTTCCTCCCCTGGCAGGTGTTCCCCGATCCCACGGGCGGCGGCGGCGACCACCGCTTCGCGTGCGTGACCATCCTCGAGTACGCGGGGAACGGTCAGTGGTCGCGCCAGGAGGACATCTACAACCCGGTCGAGGGCGAGGCCGTCGTGATGGGGTGGCTCGCCGCCGGCGGACAGCTCGCCGCGGACCCCGCCGCGCTCGGCATCGACGGCCCGTCGACCGATCCCATCGCCTGACACCGTTCCCCGCCCCGTCCGACCGGAGGATCCCATGGCCCACGACCGCCGATTCCGCTTCGGGGTGCACACCTCCGACGCCGCGCCTGGTCGCGCCTGGACCGACGCCGCGCGCCGCATCGAGTCGCTCGGCTTCTCGACGCTGTTCCTGCGCGACCACTTCGATCGCCAGATCGCTCCGATCGCCGCGATGACCGCGGCTGCGGTCGCGACCGAGCACCTCCGAGTCGGCACCTTGGTCCTCGCGAACGACTACCGCCACCCGGTGGTGCTCGCGAAGGAGCTCGCCACCATCGACCACCTCTCGGACGGTCGGCTCGAGATCGGCCTCGGCGCCGGCTGGATGGCGCCCGACTACGAGCAGGCGGGCATCGCGTTCGACCCGCCCGGCACGCGCGTGAGCCGGCTCGAGGAGTCCGTCACGATCGTCAAGGCGCTCATGGCCGGCGGCCCGGTCGAGGTAAAGGGCGAGCACTACACCGTCGCCGGCCACGAGCTCTACCCGCCGCCGGTCCAGAGCCCACCGCCGCTGATGATCGCGGGCGGCGGCCCGCGGATGCTGCGGCTCGCCGCACGTGAAGCCGACATCGTCGGGTTGAACCCGGCGCGCAAGTCCAATGCCGCGTGGGAGGACCAGAACCTCCCCGACGCGACCGCGACGGCGACCGACCGCAAGATCGGCTGGGTGCGTGAAGCCGCGGGTGACCGCTACGCGGAGCTGGAGCTGTCGATCGTCGTGCCGTTCGTGCTCGTCACCGACGACCGCGAGGCCACGGCCACCGCGATCGCCTCGAGCCTGCCGCCCGACCCCGAGGCCGAGCTCAGCGCCGACGGCGTGCTCGCGAGCCCGCACGTGCTGATCGGCTCGATCGACGAGATCTGCGAGACGCTGCGCGAGCGACGGGACCGCTGGGATCTCTCGTACTACGTCTTCAACGACGACACGATCGACACGGTCGCCCCGATCGTCGACCGGCTCGCCGGATCCTGACCCGGGAGGCACCGTGACCCACGACCTCGTCATCACGAACGGCATGCTCGTCGACGGCTCCGGCGCTCCGAGCCGCCCGGCGGACGTCGTCATCGACGGAGACCGCATCACCGCGATCACCGAGCCCGGCGACGCGGGTGCGGGCCGCCGCACGATCGACGCCGACGGCCGGCTCGTCACCCCGGGATTCGTGGACCTGCACTCCCACCTCGACGCCCAGGTCGGATGGGACCCGCTCATGTCGTCGTCGTGCTGGCACGGCGTCACGTCGGTGGTCATGGGCAACTGCGGGATGACGTTCGCACCGGTCCGGCCCGGCGCCGCGCCGGTGCTCGCCCACGCGATGGAGTCGGTCGAGGACATCCCCGCGGACTGCATCCTCGACGGCCTCTCGTGGGAGTGGGAGTCCTACGGCGAGTACCTCGACGCCGTCGACACGCTCCCGAAGGGGATCAACGCCGGCGGCTACGTGGGCGACGTCGCGCTGCGCACGTACGTGATCGGCGACGCCGCGTGCGAACCCGACTACCGCGCGACCGACGACGAGCTCGCGGCGATGGCGCGAGAGGTGGAGTCGGCCCTCGAGGCGGGGGCACTCGGCTACTCGATCTCGCGCTCACTCACCCACCGCGTCCCCGACGGTCGCTGGGTGCCGGGAACCTGGTCGGATCCGCGGGAGTTCTTCGCGATCGCCGAGCCGCTCGGCCGCCTCGGCCGCGGCGTGCTCGAGTGCGCGCCTCGGTACAACGAGGTCGACGGCTCGACCTCGCGCGTGGACGAGGAGCTGGCATGGATCGCGGAGCTGAGCCGCTCGCTCGGGCGCCCGTTCACGTTCAACCTCATGCAGATGCGCTCGCTCGCCGATCACTACCGGCGCGTGCTCGAGCTCACCGCCGACGCCAACCGGTCCGGCGCGCGGCTGCGGCCCCAGACCACGCCCCGCGCCATCGGCGTGCTGTTCAGCCTGGCCGCGAACACCCCGATCGACCACCTGCCGTCGTTCGCCGCCGTGCGCGACCGCGATGCCGCGGGCCGCCTGGCCGCGGTCCGTGATCCCGCGGTGCGCGCCGCGCTCGTCGCGGAGTCGGCGACGACGGACCAGTCGTCGTTCGACCGCATGTACCTGCTCATGCCGGCACAGGGAGCGGTCTACGAGTACGGCCCGGACGACTCGATCGCCGCACGGGCCCGCGCCCGGGGTTCGTCCCCGGTCGAGCTCTACCTCGACGCGCTCGACGAGTCCGACGGCGCGGCGGTCGTGAACTGGCCGGTGCTCAACGAGGACTTCGTCGCGATCGCCGAGCTGCTCGCCGCGCCGTCGACGATCATGGGCCTGGCCGACGCCGGCGCCCACGCCACGCAGATCATGGACGCGAGCCAGCCGACGTTCTTCCTCTCGCACTGGGTGCGCGACCGCGGCGCGCTCACGATCGAGGAAGGCGTGCGCCGACTCACGTCCGACACCGCCGACTTCGTCGGCTACCGGGACCGCGGCACCCTGTGCGCCGGCGCCTTCGCCGACGTCAACGTGATCGACCTCGACGCGATGTGGCTGCCGATCCCCGAGA
>CAZXCB010000105.1:0-5033 GCA_964639075.1 uncultured Bifidobacteriaceae bacterium
ACGACTTCACCGTGCGCGGCGGCGCGGCCGACGCGTCGATCTTCCAGAAGCAGGTCATGGCCGAGCGCATGGCGCACGACCTCGGCCTGCCGATGGTGCGCCTCGTCGACGGTTCCGGCGGTGGCGGCAGCGTGAAGACGCTCGAGACCGAGCGCCGGTCGTTCGTCCCGTTCAACCCGGGGTGGGAGTGGGTCGTCGCCAACCTCGGGCGCGTCCCCGTCGTGAGCCTGTGCCTCGGGTCGGTCGCCGGGCTCGGGGCGGCGCGCGTCGTCACGAGCCACTACAGCGTGATGGTGCAGGGCACCAGCCAGTTGTTCGTCGCCGGCCCACCGGTCGTGAACCGGCTCGGCATCGAGGAGGTCGACAAGGAGACGCTCGGCGGCAGCCACATCCACACGCGCAACGGTGCCGTCGATGACGAGGTCGCCACCGAGGCCGAAGCGTTCGCGCGCGCCCGGGCGTTCCTCTCGTACCTGCCGAGCTCGTCCGAGGAGCTGCCGCCGCGCGCGGCGCCGACCGACGATCCCGAGCGCGCCGACCGATCCCTCGCGAGCGCGATCCCGCGCGAGCGCCGCCGTGTGTACCAGGTGCGAGCCATCATCGGATCGGTCGTCGACCGCGACACCGCCGACGGGTCGAGCTTCCTCGAGATCGGTCGCCAGTGGGGTCGATCGGCGGTCACCGGTCTCGCTCGGCTCGACGGGTGGCCGGTCGCGGTGCTCGCCAACGACCCGTACCACTACGCCGGTGGGTGGACCGCGGACGCGAGCCGCAAGGTGGAGCGCTTCGTCGACCTCGCGGAGACGTTCCGTCTCCCGGTCGTCCACCTCGTCGACAACCCGGGCTTCGTGATCGGGACCGAGAGCGAGCAGCAGGCCACCATCCGCCACGGCGCCCGCGCCCTCGCGGCGGTGTACCAGGCGACCGTCCCGTGGTGCTCGGTGCTCCTGCGCAAGGTGTACGGAGTGGCCGGCGCCGCGCACCAGAACGCGAGCCGGCTGTCGTACCGGTTCGCGTGGCCGTCCGGCGAGTGGGGGTCGCTCCCCCTCGAAGGCGGCATCGAGGCCGCCTACAAGGCGCAGCTCGACGCGGCCGAGGATGCGGACGCGCTGCGCGCCGAGATCGAGGCGCGCCTCGCCCGCGCCCGCGACCCGTTCAAGACCGCGGAGGTCTTCCTCGTCGACGACATCGTCGACCCGCGCGAGACCCGCTCGCGCCTCTGTGAGTTCGCGAACCTCGCCGCGCCCCGTCGCACCCGCACGGGTCCCCCGACCGCGCCCCGCCCGTGATCCGCGCAGCTCGTCCGCCGCGGTGATCCCGCAGTCGGTACGCGACGCGTTCGCACTCCGTGGCGAGTCGACGCAGCTGCCGGGCGGGGTGACGGGTGTGCGCCGCGTCGGCAACGTCGTCGTGAAGCCCGTGACCGACGCGGCCGAAGCCGACTGGGTGCAGTCGACCTTCGCCGCGCTCCCGCCGGCGGCCGACGTGCGATGGGCGCGGCCGATCGCCGCCGCGGACGGTCGGTTCGTCGTCGACGGTTGGATCGCGCACGACTTCGTCACCGGGCTCACCCCGGTCGCCCCTGACTGGGCGCGCGTCGTCGAGCTCGGCGCGCGGTTCCATCGCGCCACGGCGACGATCCCACCGCCGGCGGCGATGTTGCGCGCCCGCACGCACCGGTGGGCGCGCGGTGAGCAGCACGCCTTCGACGAGGACCGCGTTGCGCTGCCCGCGCGCGCCGCCGCGATCGACGCCGCCCTCTCCGAGCGGTGCGCGCACGACGCCGGGCCGGCGCAGGTCGTGCACGTCGACCTCGCGACGAACGTCTTCACCGACCGCGCCGGGACCCCCCTCGTGCTCGACATCTCACCCGCGGCGCGGTCGTGCAGCTACGCCTCGGCCTCCGTCGTCGCCGACGCGCTCCTCTGGCACGACGCGGCGCTCGATCTCGTCGGCGTGGTCGACCGCGACCCGGCGCGGGCGCGGTCGCTCGTCGCGCGTGCGCTGCGGTTCCGCCTCGCGGCCGAGCAGATCGCTCTGCTCGCCCGCGAGCTGCCGGCCCATCGCGGCGATCTCACCCGGTACGAGCAGCTCCTTCGCCGCTGGCCGTGACCGGTCCGTCCGAGCTGTCCCAATCGGGACCTCGGTCACAACCTTGCAGCAGGGTTCGCCGAACATCCGACGCGCGTCGGGGTCGTCCATAGACTTTCCGCCGTGACTCCTCCTCCATCCTCCACCGTCGCCGGCACCCGCCCCGAAGGCGGCTTCTGGCCCACCACCGAGCACTGGTCGGTCGAGATCCCGCTGGACACGCCTCACCCGCGTCCCGGCGCGCTCGCCGAGCACGGTTGGGTCCAGCTCACCGACGCCGCGTTCACGGTGCCCGAGGTCGAGTACGCGGAGCTCGAGTACATGGACTGGAAGAGCGGGGGCGACACCAACTTCGCGCCGATCGCCACGGCCGATGGCGAACTCGACTGCCGCGGCTTCTGGAACGACGGCGACGAGCGGCCCGACAAGGACGCGAAGTTCACCACGAACGCCCTGAAGTGCCCGACCATCGCCACCTACGTCGAGAGCGTCGGGGCGAACTTCGGACGGGTGCGCATCATCAAGCTCGAACCCCAGGACCTCGAGACCGCGATGCGTTCGTTCCACCGCGACGACAACAACCGCTTCAACCCGCCGACCGACGGCTGGGTCGTGCGCTCGTGGCTCGAGCTCACCGACAACCCCGGCTCCTACATGTTGCTCATGGAGGTCGGCCCCGACGGCACGCCCGACCCGAGCACGGAGACCCGGGTGCCGTTGCACCGAGGCGCACGGTTCGTCGTCGACACGCAACGACTCTGGCACGTCGTCGTGCACAACGGCACCGAACCGCGGTACGCGCTCATCACCAGCTTCGAGAGCAGCCCCGAGCTCGACCGCTGGATCGCGTCGCAGCGCGCCTGACGGCCGCCTGACCCCGCGGCGGGTGCCGTTCGACCACGTCGTCTCCTCATGATGGAGAACCGGTCCTTCGACCATCTGCTCGGCTGGCTGCCCGGCGCGGACGGGAGGCAATCCGGCCTGAAGTATCCGGATCTCACGGGCGAGCTGCACCGCACCTGGGACCTGGGTGACCAGTACCAGGGCTGTGAGTACCTCGACCCCCAGCACCAGTGGCCGGCCGGCCAGACCCAGCTCAACGGCGGCGCGGGCGACGGGTTCCTGTTCACCCAGGTGCACGGAGGTGAGCGGGAGCCGGCCGACCTGTTCCCGATCGGGTGCTTCGGCAAGGACGCAGTGCCGATCCTCGGCAAGCTCGCCGAGCAGTACACGACCTTCGACAAGTACTTCGCCGCGCTCAACGCGGGCACGTGGCCCAACCGGATCTACCAGGTGGCCGCGGCGACCGACGTCGACTTCACCGGCATCATCCTCCCCGACGGGACCGCGGTGCCGTCCTCGCAGATCGAGACCACCATCTGGGACCGGCTCGCCGCCGCCGGGCTCAGCGGCGGCTACGACGCGTACGGCGAGCCGATGACCGCGGTGTTCGCGTCGAAGAAGTACGAGTCGATCACCCATCCCGTCGACGACTTCTTCTCCGCGTGCGCGAGCGGCACGCTGCCCAACGTCACCCTCGTCGAGCCCGACTACACGAGCGTCAGCGAGGAGACCGGCGTCTCGAACGACGACCACCCGTGGGGCTCGATCCGCGTCGGCGAGGGCTACATCCAACGCGTGTACGAAGCCGTGACCCAGCCGCAGTGGGAGAAGACCGTGCTCGTGGTGAGCTTCGACGAGTGGGGCGGGTTCGACGACCACGTCGTGTCACCGCAAGTCCAGGGCGACAACGTGAACCCGAATCCGGGCTCCCACCCGGACTACAAGCAGCTCGGCTTTCGCGTGCCGTGCATCGTGGCGTCGCCGTGGTCGCCCGAGCGGATCGTCTCCGACGGGCCGTACGAGCACTGCTCGGTGCTGCGCATGATCGAGTGGCGATGGGGTCTCGAGCCCATGACGCTGCGCGACAAGACCGCGAAGAACCTCGCCGAGCAGCTCGACTTCTCGCTGCGGCGGCCCGCGGTGCAGCTGCCGGAGCTCACCGCGCCCGCGCCGGTCGCGTGCCCGGCCGGCTCGGCCAACGGCGCGGCCTGACCGTCAGCGCATCGATTCGGCGAAGCGCCGTGCGAGCCACGGAGAAAGCGCCTCAGGGACACGCTCCCGTTCCGCGTCCGTTCCGACCAGACCGGCGTGCAGCGCGCTGACCTGGGCCCAGCCGTGCAGCACGTGCAAGCTGGTCCAGCGCGCGAACCGATCGTCGTCGAGGACCCCGTCGGCGCGGTAGGCCGCGAGATAGGCGCGCGCGAGTCCGGGCCCGATCGCGCGCAGCGCGGCCCGCTCGACCGTCGACGACGCGGCGATGCCCGCGACCCGAAGCAGCATCACGGTGCGCGCGACGTCGCCGGCGGGATCACCCAGGCCGGCGTCGGTCCAGTCGAGCACCACGGCGCCGGCGGGTCCGACGACCACGTTCAGTGGATGGAAGTCGCCGTGGCACACCGCGCGCGGCCCGCGGTCGAGATCGTCCACGTACGCGCGGAAGCGCCGACAGGCCCGATCCAGCTCGGGATCGCGGAGTGTCGCCGCCCAGCCTTCGGCGAGCGCGAGCTTGGCGGCGGCGAGCCCCGCGGGCTGCTCGGGGAAGCCGGCCGGGTCGAGCCGGTGGAGCCGGGCCTGGAGCGCCGCCAACTCGTGGAGTCGGGTCCGCACCTGCCAGGGGCGTCGCGTGATCGCGGCGAGCATCGGATCGCCGGGCACCCGGTGCATCACCTGGAGCGGGAGCGTGAAACCGTCGCCCGGTAACCCGACCATCAGCACGCGCGCCACGGGATACCCGGCCCGATCGCACCACCGTTGCACCGCCACCTCTCGCGTCGCGGTGTCGGCACGATCCGGTTGGCGGTGCACGCGCAGCACCAACGGCCCGGCCCAGTCACCCTCGAGACCCGAACCGACGAGCCGGACGGCGGCGTCCTACGTGT
>CAZXCB010000105.1:5043-8535 GCA_964639075.1 uncultured Bifidobacteriaceae bacterium
CACCTGGTTTTTCCACACCAGCCAATTGTGCGGTCGCAGGTGTCGTTGAATTCAAGAAACTAACATCCAACAGTCGAACGCTGTTGTCGTATCCGGCCGTCGCAACCGTCTGTCCATCCCCCGCGAGCATCGGCCGAGGGGGTTCGGCCAGCCGCACGTCGGGGCCCAGCTCGCGGGCCGACCACGTCTCGAGCTCCGCGACGGCTCGGTCGAGATCCGCGGTCACACCGGTTCCACCACGGAGTCGCGGCGGTCCTCGAGCGGGTCGATCGCCATCGCCCGATTCCACCACGAACCGCGCTCGGCGGGGCCGTGACATCGGGCAACTTGACCCGCGGCACGAGATGCGGGTCGGATACCCGCTCATGCGCTTCGGCACCTTCATGGCCCCGTTCCACCCCGTCGGTCAGAACCCCACGCTCGCCCTCGAGCGCGACCTGGACCTCATCGTCGAGCTGGACCGCCTCGGCTTCGACGAGGCGTGGGTCGGCGAGCACCACTCGGCCGGCTACGAGATCATCGCCTCGCCCGAGGTGTTCCTCGGGGTCGCCGCCGAGCGCACGACCCACATCAAGCTCGGCACCGGCGTGAGCTCGCTCCCTTACCACCACCCGCTCCTGCTCGCGGACCGCATGGTGTTGCTCGACCACCTCACCCGCGGCCGGATCATGCTCGGCGTCGGCCCCGGTCAGCTCACCTCCGACGCGCACATGCTCGGCATCCCGGCCGATCGGCAACGACCGCGCATGGAGGAAGCCCTCGACGTCATCATGGCCCTGCTGCGCGGCGAGACCGTCACGTACGAGTGCGAGTGGTTCACGGTCCGCGACGCGCGCCTGCAGCTCCGCCCGTACAGCGACCCGTGCTTCGACATCGCCGTCGCGGCGTCGTTCTCGCCGACCGGTGCGCGTGCCGCGGGGCGGCACGGCATCGGCATGCTGTCGGTCGCCGCGACGGCGCGGCAGGGCATGGACCTGCTCGCGCACCACTGGGACCTCTGGGCCGAGCTCGGACGCGAGAGCGGTCACCCGGCCGACCGCACCAAGTGGCGGCTCGTCGGCCCGATGCACCTGGCCGAGACACGCGAGGAGGCCGAGCGCGACGTCGAGTACGGCATCGCCCAGTTCTCCCGCTACTTCACCCACGTGCTGCCCGCCGGCCCGGTCCAGGGTGACACCGCCGCCGAGATCATCGAGAACAACAAGGCGAGTGGCTTCGCGGTCATCGGCACGCCCGAGGACGCGGTGGCGCGGATCGAGGAGTTGGTCGACGCGAGCGGCGACGGCTTCGGCGCGTTCCTCCTGTTCGACCACGACTGGGCCCGCCCGGAGGCCAAGCTGCGTTCCTACGAGCTCTTCGCGCAGCACGTCATGCCGCACTTCACGGGCCAGCTCGAGCCCCTCCAGGCCTCGTGCGACTGGGTGACCGGCAGCGGCGGCGAGTTCGTCGGCCGGGCCGCGAACGCGATCGCGAAGGCGATCGAGGACCACGCGGTCGAGCGCGGCGAGACCGCAGCGAGCCCGATCTGACGTGACCCGCGCGTCGCACTCGTTCGTCGCGCCGTCGGGGCTCTCGCTGGCGGTCCACGATTGGGGCGGTTCCGGTGACCCGGTGCTGCTCGCCCACCCGACGGGGTTCCACGGTGTGGCGTGGCAGCCCGTCGCGGAAGGTCTCGTCGCGGCCGGGCGCCGGGTGTGGTCCTTCGACTTCCGCGGTCACGGCGACTCCGATCCGTCGCCGAACGGCCGGTACTCGTGGGAGGAGTTCGCCGACGACGCCGGCGCGGTGCTCGACCATCTCGACCTGCGCGCCGAGCCGACACTGCTCACCGCCGGCCACTCGAAGGGTGGCGCCGCGCTGCTGACCGTGGCGATTCGCGACCCGCACGCGCTCCGCGCGGTCTGGGCGTTCGAGCCGATCGTCTTCCCGTCCGAGGAGCCGTTGCCCGTGGACCCGGACAACCCGATGTCCGCGTCCGCCCGGAAGCGACGCGGCGGGTGGCCGTCGCGCGACGAGGCGTACGCGTCCTACGCGGCCCGGCCGCCGCTGAGCTCGTTGCGCGCCGACGCGCTGCGCGCCTACGTCGACTACGGGATGCGCGATCTCGCCGACGGCACCGTGGAGCTCAAGTGCCGGCCCGAGCACGAGGCCGCCGTCTACATGATGGGAGCGGCGAACGGGCTGTACGCGCGGCTCGGGTCGGTGACCGTGCCGACGCTCGTCGCGTGTGGCAGGGAATCCGATGCGATCCCACCGCACTTCGCCGAACGGCTCGTCGACCGGATCCCGGACGCCGTGCTGGAGGTGTGGGAGGGCGACGGCCACTTCGGACCGCTCGCGCATCCCGACCGGGCCGTCGCGTCCATGCTGGACTTCGCGGGCTGATCCATCGAGAGGGGGACACCGAATGACCCACGTGACCACGATCGAGGACCTGACCCCCGGCTACCTGACCGACGCGCTCGGCCGGGAGGTGATCGCGGTCGAGGTCGAGCCCGTGGGAGTCGGGGTCGGGCTCATCGGCCAGCTCTACCGGCTCCGGCCCACCTACGCGGACGGCCACGTCGGGCCCGAGACGCTGATCGCGAAGGTGCCCGGCGCCACCGAGGAGTCCCGCTTCGTGGCGACGGTGTTGAACATGTACCAGAAGGAGTGCGGCTTCTACCGCGAGCTCGCGGTGACGAGCGGTCCGCTCTCGCCCGTGTCGCACCACGTGACGTTCGAGCCGGAGACCCACGACTTCGTGCTGCTGCTCGACGACGTCGGCCACCACCGGCAGGCCGACCAGATCAGCGGGATCGAGCTCGCGGACGCGGAGACCGCGGTGCGCGAGCTCGCCCGCCTCAACGCGACGTGGTGGGAGCACGCCGACCTGCTGTCGAGCCCCTACGTGCGACCGCTCAACGAGTCGCCGTTCCCCGAGGCGGTCTCGATGAGCTACGACGCCGCGTGGCCGGTCGCGCTCGAGGCCTACGGCTCGATGATGTCGGACGAGATCCGCGAGTTCGGTGCGCGCTACTCGGGCCTGTTCCGCTGGTTCTGCGACCGGCTGTGCGAGCCGCCGGTGACGCTCACCCACGGCGACTGGCGCGGCGACAACCTGTTCTTCACGGGTGACCCCGACCTGCCGCTGATCGCCGTCGACTGGCAGCTGATCTCGGTCGCCAAGGGCGTGAAGGACTTCACCTACTTCGTCACCCAGTCGCTCCGCGTCGAGGATCGCGCCGCGCACGAGGAGGGTCTGCTCAGACTCTGGCTCGACGAGCTGAAGGCCAACGGCGTCGGCGATTACGAGTTCGACCAGGCCTGGGAGGACTACCGGCTCGCGGTGGCCTGGGCGTTCGTGTACCCGGTGGTCGCGATGTCGACCCTGGACGCCTCCGATGCCCGCGGCGCCGAGCTCACGCGGTCGATGATGGAGCGCTGCATCGCCGCCATCGAGCACGTCCGGTCTCTGGAGCTCGTTCCTCGCTCCGTCTGAGGCGACCGGGC
>CAZXCB010000105.1:8635-11205 GCA_964639075.1 uncultured Bifidobacteriaceae bacterium
CGGCGGTGTCGACGTGGTCCTCGTACTCGATGACCCCGAGCTCGGTGAAGCGATCCCGGAGCCAGCCGTCGCGGCCGTCGAGGAGGCCGAGCTTCTTGCAGTTCGGCACGATCTTCGAGAACAGCATCCGTTGGAAGAGGATGTCCTCCTCGGTCTGCTGACGCACGAGGTAGGGGACGATCGCCCGCGGCGCGATCCCGAGTCGCTCCCAGACCTCCTGGTGCAGGAACCGGTCGCGCATCCGGACCGCGGCCTCGAACACGAACTCCTGGCGCTCGCGCAGCTCCGCCCCCGAGATGTCGGCGTAGGCCTCCTGCAGGCTGAGCACGCCGAACGCGACGTGACGCGCCTCGTCGGACATCACGTAGCGCAGCAGCTGCTTCAGGAGCGGCTCGTTCGACGTGTGGTACATCGCGCCGAAGGCGGCGAGCGCGAGCCCCTCGACCATGATCTGCATGCCGAGATACGTGATGTCCCAGCGCGAGTCCGACAGGATGTCGTCGATCAGCGCACCGAGATGCGCGTTCATCGGGTAGCGCGTCTCGAGCTTCTCGTCGAGGTAGCGCGCGAAGACCTCGACGTGACGTGCCTCGTCCATCACCTGCGTGGACGCGTAGTACTTCGCGTCGATCCACGGGACGGTCTCGACGATGCGCGCCGTGCACAACAACGCGCCCTGCTCGCCGTGGAGGAACTGGCTCGCGCGGTGGGCGAGGTTCTCGACGGCGTAGCGCTGGAACTCCCGCTCGCCCCAGGACGCCACCGGCGAACCGGGTTCGTCCATCATCCCCCGGACGTAGCGCATCCGGGCATCGCGTTCGCCGAGCTCGAGCGCGGTCCTCTCCGGATCGACGGCGATCGACCAGTCGAGGTCGGTCGTCGCGTTCCACTGGCCGGTCTTGGCCTTCTCGTAGAGCTTCTCCAGGGCCGGCCGCTGCCCCTTCCCGTAGTCCCACGTGAACGTGGCGTCGATCTCGGCCCCCACCGCGTGCGTCGCTTCGTCCGGGTTCGGGTTCGTCACCGACAGGATCTCGTCCACGTCGTCGAAGTCCATCCGCCATCCTGTTCGTGGTCGTCCGAGCGCCGCCACCGTACGATTCGTCCCCCCGACGGTCAATCACCGGGAGCGTGCATGGAGACCGCGAACGCCAACGTGATCGTCACCGGCGCGAGCCGAGGCATCGGGCGCGAGCTCGTCGACGTGCTGGTCGGCCGCGGCGCGCGCGTCGCGCTGGTCGCGCGCTCGGCCGATGCCCTCGCCAAGATCGTCGCCGAGGTGGGGACCGACCAGGTGGCCGCGTTCCCGTGCGATCTGGGCGACGCCGAGGGCCTCGACGGGCTCGTCGCGCGGATCGAGGCCGCGCGCGGACCCACCGATGCGCTCGTCAACAACGCGGGCGTCGACCACACCGGCGCGTTCGTCGCGATGAGCGCCGCCGAGCTCCGCTCCGTGATCGACGTCAACCTCCTCGCGACGGCCGAGCTCGCGCGCCAGGTGCTGCCGGGCATGCTCGGGCGCAACCGCGGTGCCGTCGTGAACGTGTCGAGCATCGGCGGGTCCCTCGCCGGTCCCGGTCTGACCGCGTACTGCGCCACGAAGGCCGCGGTGAACCAGCTCACCGCCGGCCTGCGCGCCGAGACGAAGGGGACCGACGTGCGCGCCACGCTGGTGGAGATCGGCCCGGTGCAGACCGGGATGATCGACAACCTGCGCGGGTACGAGCCCGCGCGGCAGTCGGTCGAACGGCTCGAACGGGCGCGGCTCTCCCACGACCTCGACGCCCGCGAGGTCGCGGAGGCGATCGCCGATGCGCTCGCGAGCGGCCGCCGCCACGTGCGGATGCCGCGGCGCCAGGCCGTGATCACGATGCTCGCCGAAGCCCCTCGCCGCATCGGCGAATGGCTCACGATCGGGCTTCGGACCGGGCCCGACCTCCAGGCCCCCTGACCGCCACCACGGAGGCGGCCGAGTGGCCGCGCTCCGGTTCGGCGAGCATCGCCTCAGGTCCGGTCTTCCCGGTCCGTCAACCGGCGCCCGGGCCACTCGGGGTTTGGCGAAAGCCGTCCAGGATTCGGCCCCAGCGGGCCGGATCCGATTGGTACGGCGCGTAGAACGACAGCCGGTCGACGATGTCGCCGTAGCGCGCGAGCAGCAGCTCGGGGATGTCCTCGGGCTCGCCGACGACCGCGAACGTCGAGAGGATCTCGTCGTCGATCAGGTCGCCCATCTCGACCCAGCGGCCCTCCTTGGAGAGCCGGTTGAGGTCGGTCTGGAGATCACCCCAGCCGTGGAGCTCGAGCACGCCCCGATAGGCGGGCGTCGAGCCGTAGAACGCGATCTGCTGCTTCGTTCCCGCCCGCGCCGTGGCCAGCTGCTCCTCGTCCGTACCGGTCACGACGAACAGCGGCCCCGAGAGCTGGAAGTCGGCGCGGGTCTTGCCCGCCTTGGCCCAGGCGCGCTCGAGTGCGGGGATCGTGACCTCGCGCACGTAGCGCTCGGTGGTGAAGCCGTGCAGGATGATGCCGTCGCACACCTCGCCCGCGACCTCGGTCATCTTCTCGCCGACCGC
>CAZXCB010000106.1:0-10916 GCA_964639075.1 uncultured Bifidobacteriaceae bacterium
CGGCGCAGCGACCGCGCGGTGCGGCCGCCGACCCAGAGCGGGACGTGGGCCTGCACGGCGTGCGGCTCGACGAGGAAGTTGGCGAAGGCGAAATGGTCACCCCGGTACGCGGGGAGTGACTCGGAGAGCGCCGCGCGGAGCGCGCGCATCGCGTCGTCGGCGATCGGGCCTCTTCCGGTGAACTCCGCGCCGAGGAGACCGAACTCCTCCTCGAGCGAGCCGGAGCCCACGCCGAGCACGAGCCGTCCGCCGCTCACCGCGTCCAGTGTGCCGTAGCGCTTCGCGATCGCCAGCGGGTGGTGGTAGCCGAGCACGAGCACGAACGTCGCGAGGCGGATGCGTGTGGTCCGCGCCGCGAGGTACCCGAACACGGCGAGGGGGTCCCAGTACGTGCCGCCTCGCACCTCGGCGACGGCGACCGGCACGGCCACGTGCTCGCTGCACGTGCAGAAGTCGTAGCCGAGGTGCTCGGCGGTCTCGACCGCGTGCGAGATCTCCGCGATCCCGGCCTGCTCCTCCCACCGCGCGTGCGCGCCAGGGAGACGAGTGACGACGGGCGTGACGATCCCGAGGCGGAACGCGGAGCTCACGGCCGTGTTCTAGCCGTCCGGCGACGGCGTCGGTCCGGCCCGGGCCGGGATCAGGAGGCGGAGCCCGCACAGTGCGAGCAGCCAGCCGCCGGCGACGAGCCACCCGCTGACGACGTCGCTCGGCCAGTGGACACCGAGGTACACCCGGGACGAGCCGACCGCGAGCGGGATGCCGACACCCAGCGCGATCGCGGCGATGCGCGCCGGTGTCGAGCGGGTGGACACGACCACGATGATCGCGATCGCCCCGTAGCACGCGGCCGCGTTGGCGGAATGTCCCGACGGGAACGAAGGGCCGGCCGCGGCGACGAGCCGGCCGAGCGGGTCGGGCCGGGTGCGACCGATCACCTCCTTGCCGAGCCACACGAGCAGCGCGGTGCCGGTGACGCTCGCCGCGAGGAACGCCGCGTCACGCCACCGGCGCCACCGCAGCAGGACGACGGTCGTGATGAGTGCCACCGGCACGATGACGAGACCGCTGCCGAGCGCTGTGACCGCGCGCGCGACGCCGGTCCTCGCGTCCTCGCGGTGCTGGGTGACGGTCTCGACGATGCGACGGTCGGCGTCGACGACGAGCGAGTCCTCGCGCACCTCGTCCGCGAGCCCGAGCACGACGGCCGCCGCGAGCAGCACGATTGCCACCACTGCGAGCATCGCGATGCGGCGGATCGTCTCGGTTCCCGGCGGCCCCGTCATCCGCGGCAGCGTACGGGAGCGCTTCGGGGTGGAAGACTGCTCGATCTTCGAGGTTGCGGGAGCCGCCGATGCGCGTGCTGGTGGTCGAGGACGAGGAGCGGTTCGCGGCGCTGCTCGCTCGTGGGTTGCTCGAGGAGGGCTATGCGGTCGACGTCACCGACCGGGTCGACGAGGCGATCTGGTTCGCGACCGAGAACGACTACGACGTGGTCCTGCTCGACCTCGGCCTGGCCGACGGTGACGGCGCCGACGTGTGCCGGTCGCTGCGCGCGGGCGGGCGGTGGGCTCCGATCGTCGTCCTGACCGCGCGCGACGGCGTGCGGGACCGCGTGGCACTGCTCGACCTCGGCGCGGACGACTACGTCACGAAGCCCGTCGACTTCGCCGAGCTGCTCGCCCGCATCCGAGCGGTCGTCCGCCGCGGCCGCCCGCCCCGGCCGGCCCGGCTGGTGCACGAGGACCTCGCCGTCGACCCCGCCACGCACGACGTCGAACGCAGCGGCATCACGATCGAGTTGACGGCCAAGGAGTACGCGCTCCTCGAGTACATGCTGCGCAACGCCGATCGGACGCTGACGCGCTCCGAGCTCGTCGAGCACGTCTGGGACTTCGCGTTCGAGGGCGATGCCCGCATCGTCGACGTCTACGTCCGCTACCTGCGCCGCAAGATCGACGAGCCGTTCGACACCGACACGATCGAGACGGTGCGAGGTACCGGCTACCGGATCCGGGCGGGCGCGTGAGGCCCGGCATCCGGACGCGACTCACGCTCGCATTCGCCGTCGTGCTCGCGATCGCGCTCGTGGCGGCCGGCGCCTTCGTCTACTCCCGCTTCCACGCCGACGCGAGCGGGACGGTGGACGCCGAGCTCCGCGCGCGGACCGCGACCTTCTTCGCGACGAAGGACCCGAATCGCCAACTCCTGGTCGATCTCCTCGGCGTGTCCGACGAGCACTTCGGCCAGCTGCTCGACGGCTCCGGGCGGGTGGTGGCGTGGAGCACGCAGCTCACCCGTCGACCGATCACGAGCACGCGTCCGGGCCTTCGCGACGCATCCGTGGCCACCCGCTCCGAAGCCAGAGCCGTCCGGCTGCTGGTGACGCGGCAGAACGGCCGGACCCTGGTGCTGGCGACCGCACTCGACGACCGCGACGACGCGCTCGCGAGCCTCCGCCGGCTGTTGCTCTTCGGAGGTGGGGCGATCTACCTGGTCACGGTGCTCCTCGCCTGGCTGCTCGCGGGCGCCGCCTTGCGCCCGGTCGAACGACTCCGCGTCGAGGCCGCCGACTTCTCGGCCTCCGACCTGACCGGCCGGCTGGCGGTGCCACCGGCGGACGACGAGATCCACCGGCTCGCCCGGACGCTCAACGAGATGCTCGATCGGATCCAGGAGAGCTTCGACCGCCAGCGCGCCTTCGTCGACCACGCCAGTCACGAGCTGCGAACGCCGCTCGCCAACCTCTCGCTCGAGCTCCAGCTGGCGCGACGACACGACCGGACTCCCGACGAGCTCCGCGCCGCGATGACGGCCGCCGAGCACGAGGTCGCGAGGCTCGATCGGCTCGCGTCCGATCTCCTGCTGATGGCGCGTACGACCGACGGTCGCCTCGCGCTCGCGCGGGAGGCGACCGACGTCGACGCGCTCGTGCGGGACACGGTTGCCTCCTTCCATGCGCGCGCCGAGGCGGATGGCGTGGAGCTCGTGACGGACGCGCGCGTCGGCGACCGAGTGGCGATCGATCCGATCCGGGTTCGTCAGGCGCTGACCAACCTCGTCGACAACGCGCTGCGCGTGAGCCCCCGGGGAGGTTCCGTGACGGTCGCCGTGGATCCGACCCCGGGCGGAGTTCGGCTCACGGTCGCCGACACCGGACCCGGCTTCCCGCCCGACCTGGCCGAGTCGGCGTTCGGGATGTTCGTGCGCGGTCCTCGCTACACCGGCTCGTCCGGTGGAGCGGGCCTCGGCCTCGCGGTCGTCGCCGCCGTCGCCGAGGCGCACGGCGGACGGGCGTTCGTCCAGCCCGGCGGGCCGGGCGCCACGGTGGTCATGGAGCTCCCGACCCCACCCGACGCTTAACCGGTTTCTCACAGCCGGGGGTGCACAGTCGGGATGCGACGGCACCCCGGCCGTCGATGGACGAGAGGAACCGGGACCATGAGGAAGCGAACGACAGCACTGGCCGGGCTCGCAGCCGCGGTGGTCGCCACCGTCGGCGCCGAGGTCAAGACCACCGACGGCACCCGTGTCTGGGAGCTCCAGCTGGACCCGACCAGCGGCGCGGTCGTGGGGAACCAACCGGAGGAATGACCGTCATGACGAAGACGCATCGGACTTCGGTCAGGTTCGGCGTCGCGGCGCTCGTCGCCGGACTCGCCGTCTCGACGGGTGTCGCGGGGATCACCGAGGCCGGCGCCGCGGGACGCGTGGACACCGGCACCCCGGTGTTCACCCACCCGACCCGCATCACGAATCCGCTGTTCCCCATCACCGCGACCAGGCAGATGGTCTCGCTCGGGAACGAGGGCGACACCGCGCTGCGCCAGGAGACGACCCTGCTCGACCGGACCAGGACGATCCGCGTCGGGGGACGGGACGTGAAGGTGGTCGTCTCGCAGTTCGTCGCCTACGCCGACGGTCGGATCGCGGAGACCGCGATCGACTACTTCGCCCAGGCCGACGACGGTTCGGTCTGGTACTTCGGCGAGGACGTCACGAACTACGAGGACGGAGTCGTGACGGACCACGACGGCACGTGGCTCGCGGGGCGTGACGGCCCGCCCGGGATGATCATGCCGGCGCATCCGAAGGTCGGCGATGTCTACCGACCCGAGAACATCCCCGGTCTCGTGTTCGAGGAGACCACGGTCCGTGCTGTCGGCCTGACCGTCAACGGCCCGAGCGGCCCGGTGACCGGCGCGATCCGGGTCGAGGAGCATCCGGCCGCGGCCGCCGTGGAGACCAAGGTGTTCGCGCCCGGCTACGGGGAGTTCGACGCGACCGTCCCCGACGACGACGAGCACGTGCGCAGCGCGCTGGCGATCCCGACCGATCAACGGCGCGGCCGTGAACCGGGTGCGTTGGACCGGTTGTCCGATGCCGGCCAGCTCATCGCCCGCGGCGCGCGGGCCGACTCCTGGGCGCAGCTCGACGCGCGGGTCGGCGCGCTGCACCACGAGTGGGACGAGCTCGCGCGTACACCGCTCCCGCCGCTGCTGTCGCGCCAGATGCGACGGGCGCTCCGCACCGTCGACCGGACGGCCGCGGCGCGCGACCGCACCGGCCTCACCGCGGCGGCGCTCGACGTCGAGTCCGCGGCGCTCGATCTCGAGCTCCAGTACGGCGACATCGAGGGCGTGGACCGGGACCGGGTGACCAACGTCCGTCGCCAGCGAGCGCTGCATCGGACGACGGGAGACGCCGCCGGTGTGGCCAGCGACACGGTGGTGATCGCGACGATCACCGACCGCATCACCGACTGACGCATCGGCGCTTCGCGGTGCCGGGTCGGCCGCCAGGTCGGCGCGGCACCGCGCTCCGCTCCTAGGTTGGTCGCCCATGAGCTCGAACCCGCACGACGTGCTCGTCGTCACCGGCACGGGCGGCATGGGTGAGGCGATCGCACGGCGCATGGGCAGCGGACGCCAGGTCGTGCTCGCCGACGCCAGCGACCGGCAACTCGCGCGCGCGGCCGACTCGCTTCGCGCCCAGGGGCATTCGGTCCATGCCGTTCGTACCGATGTGTCGTCCGCGCTCGACGTCGCCGCACTCGCGGACGCCGCCGCGGGTCTGGGCGCGATCCGGTGCGTCGTCCACACGGCGGGTGTGTCACCGGTGCAGGCCACGGCGCGGCAGATCGTGGACGTCGACATCGTCGGCACCGCGCGGGTGCTCGACGCGTTCGAGCCGCACGTGCAGCCCGGCACCGTCGCCGTGTGCATCGCCAGCATGGCCGGCACGTTGACGCCGCTGCCGCCCGAGGACCTGCAGGTGCTCGCGACGACACCGACCGACGAGCTCCGCGCACTGCCGATGCTCGACCCCGACACGCTGGAACCGGGGGCGGCCTACGGCATCGCGAAGCGCGCGAACCATGCGCGCGTCGAGGCGGCGTCGGTCGTGTGGGGCCGGCGGGGCGGGCGGGTCGTGTCGATCAGCCCGGGCATCATCGCCACGCCCATGGGCCACGCCGAGCTCGCCGGGCCGTTCGGCGACGTCATGCGCGCCATGATCGAGGCGTCGGGCCAGGGCCGGGTCGGGACGCCCGACGACATCGCCGCCGCGGTGGAGTTCCTCGCCGGTCCGGCGGCCGCGTTCATCAACGGCACCGATCTGCTCGTCGACGGCGGGGTCGTCGCAGCAGTGCGCAACCCCTGATCGGCCGGCGAGCTGCTTCGCCAAGGAAAGGTCAAGATCTGAACGGGCGCTGCAGATCCCACCTGCGTGATGCCGATGACTCCTCCGAGACCAACAACAGGGGGAGCCCGCATGTTCTCTGTCTGGATCGATCACGACCTCTGCACGGGCGTCGGGACCTGCGTCGACCGGTGTCCGGCGGTCTTCGAGCTCGGACGCGACGGACTCGCCTACGTGCGCACCGCCGAGGGACCGCAGGCGAGCGGCCTCGTCGATCCTTCACTGGTCGACGCGCTCGTCGAGGCGGTCGAGGACTGCCCGCAGGAGTGCATCTTCGTCGAGGTCGTGAATCGGGACGTCGCCGCGGTCTGACCGCCGGAACGGCGGTGGCGCGTCACCGACCCCGGGTCGGACGACGAGGCCACCAGCCGGGAACCTCGCGCCGGTACGTCTCGTACTCGGCACCGAACTGGCGCGCCAACGTCGGCTCCTCGTACCAGCGCGCGAACGCGGCCGTGGCGAGCCACACGAGCGCGGCGTAGGCGAACAGCACGGGTCGGAGCAGCAGGAGCGCCTGGCCGAGGATCGTCCCGCTGACCGCGAGGTACATCGGGTTGCGCACGTGGCGGTAGAGCCCACCGACCACGAGGTGCTCGGTGGGGGCGACAGGCGCTGGCGTCCCGAGGCCCTCTCGGACGAATCGCGCGAACGCCTGCACCAGCACGACCGCGCCCATCAGGGCGAGCACCGCGCCCGCGATCCGGATCGATAGCAGGTGCGACCAGGCGCCGCGCGGACTCCAGCCGGTGAGGAGCCAGGGCACGACACCGGCGACCACCCCGGGTGCCACCGCGAAGAACACCGCGCTGCCCGTCGCAGCCGCCGACCTACGCACGAGGCATCAGCGCCTCGGCGCCATCCGCAGTGCCTTCTTGGCGATGATGTTCTTCTGGATCTCCGTCGCACCCGCGCCGATCGACGTGTAGCGCTGCCACGAGTAGTTGCGGGCCCACTGGCCGCCGTCGACGGCGTCGGACCCGCCCCTCAGCACGAGCCCCTCGGGGCCGAGCAGGTCCACCGCGAGCTCCGCGAGCGTCTGCGCGATCGACGACCACTGCAGCTTCGCGAGCGGGACCTCGGGCCAGTTCGGCTGACCCTTGATGATCTTCGTGAGTGCGCGGTAGTTGAGGAGCCGGGTGAGCTCGATCTCGGCGAACGCGCGCCCGATGCGGTCGCGCAAGACGGGATCGTGCAGGGCGTCGGGGTTGACCGATCGTGCGGTCGCGACCATCGCGCGGAGGTCGGCGGCCATGGTGATCGAGAGCCCGGCGGTGCCGACGCGCTCGTGGCCGAGCGTGCTCATCGCGACCTGCCACCCCTCGCCCTCTCCGCCGAGCCGGCAGTCGGCGGGGACGACCGCGTCGGTGAAGAACACCTCGTTCAGCATCGTGTCGCCGGTGATGTCACGGATGGGTCGACACTCGACGCCGGGGGTGTCCAGGTCGACGATGAACGCCGTGATGCCCTCGTGCTTGGCATTGCGCTCGAACGCGGTCGGGTCGGTGCGGAGCAGGAACAGGCCCCAGCGCGCGAGATGGGCGGACGAGATCCACGTCTTCTGCCCGTTCACCACGTAGCACTCGCCGCCCCGCGCGTCTTGGCTCGCGATCGCCATCGTGCGCATGTTCGCGAGGTCCGAGCCGGCTTCGGGCTCGCTGAAGCCCTGGCACCAGTGCTCCGCCGCGGAGAGGATGCCCGGGAGCCACCGTTGCTGCTGCTCGGAGCTTCCCCACTGCAGGATCATCGGACCGATCTGCCAGATGCCGTTCGGGTTGTAGATGCCGGGTGCCTTCACCCGCGCCATCTCCTCCGAGTAGATCGTGTTCTGCACGGGCGTCGCCTCACGGCCGTGCCATTCCCTCGGCCAGTTGATGGCGGCCCACCGACCCTCGTCGAGACGGCGTTGCCAGTCCTGGCGTCGCGCCTGCGTGCGGTCGAACGAATCGGCCTTCGACCCGTCGTCGCTCCAGTCCTGCAGGAAGCGCGGGAGCTCCGCGTCGAGCCACGCGCGCAGCTCGTCACGGAACGCGAGGTCGTCGGCCGTCAACGCGAAGTCCATCTCTGATCCTCGCCTTCGGTTCGAGCGGCACCGTAGTGTTCGGAGAGATGGACTTTACGTTCTCGGCCGAGCAGGACGCGCTGCGGGACGCGGTCCGCTCCTTCATGACGGACTGGTCGGCACGCGCCGATGCCCGCGACGGCCTGCGCGACGCGGACTGGCAGGCGACGGTCGACCTCGGGTGGACCGGAGTGCTCGTGCCGGAGTCGCAGGGGGGTCTCGGACTCGGGCTGGTCGACGCGGTCGTCGTGCTGGAGGAGATGGGCCGCGTCGCGTTCCCGGGTCCGTTCCTCACGAGCGCGGTCACGGCCGCAGTGGCCGCGCGCCGGCTCGGGCTCGACGATCTCCTCGCCGCGATCGCGAGTGGCGCGCGCGGCACTGTCGCGCTGGAGGAGTCCGGCCACGCCGACCCGATCGAGCGCGTCCGCACCCGGGCGCGCCGGCGGGGAGCGCAGTGGAGGCTGACGGGGGACAAGCCCCTGGTCCTCGATCTTCCCGGCGCGCCCTGGGTGCTCGTCGTCGCGCGCACGCCCGATGGGATCGGTACGTTCCGGATCGACGGGCCCGACGCGGTGCCGGTGCCGACGATCGACGCGACGCGCGCCGCCGGTCGGCTCACGCTGGACGACACGCCGGCGACGCCGGTCGGTCCGGACGGCGACCACGCGACGATCTGGCGGGCGGTGGCCGACGACACCGCGGTCGCGCTCGCCGCGGAGCTCACCGGGGTGTGCGACGCGTCCCTCGCGATGGCGATCGCGTACGCCGAGCAGCGCGTGCAGTTCGACAAGCCGATCGCGGCGCATCAGGTGATCCAGCACAAGCTCGTCGACATGCTCCACGCCACCGAGCTCGGGCGCGTGGGTGTGCACTTCGCCGCCTGGGCGTCGGACACCGACGATCCGGACGCGTCGCGAGCGGCGTCGGTCGCCAAGGCGCAGATGGGCGAGGCCGCGGTGATGGTGACGAGCGAGAACATCCAGGTCCACGGCGCGGTGGGGTTCACGTGGGACTCGCGTGCCGGCGTCCTCTACCAGCGCGCGAAGCAGAACGACGTGCTCGGCGGGTCGCGCTCGTGGCACCGCCGCCGCGTCGCCGACCTCGTCCTCGACGCGTGAGCGAGGCGGGAAGGACGTGAACAAGCACACGACCGTCGAGGCCGCGGTGCGCGAGCACGTGCGCGCCGGAGACGAGCTGCACGTGGTGGTCGGTCACAGCCGGTGGAGCGCCGCGGCGCGTGAGGTCGTGCGCCAGTGGTGGGATCGTGATCCGGGGTTCACCCTCGTGATGCTCAGCCTGTCGAGCCTCGGCGCGCTGTTCTTCCGGGGTGGGCTCGTGCGCAAGGTGGTCACCGGGTACTCGGGGGACACGTTCCCGAACTTCACGCCCAACCCGTGGTTCCAACGCGGCTACTCGTCGGGCACCGTCGACGTCGAGCACTGGTCGTTCCTCGCGTTCGCGCAACGGCTCGAGGCCGGCGCGCGCGACCTGCCTGCGATAGCCACGCGTTCGATCGCGGGCTCGTCGATGGAGGGCAACGACGACTTCGCGACCGTCGAGTCGCCGTTCGGAGCCGTCGGCCTCCTGGCGCCCCTGCGGGCCGACGTCGCGATCCTCCATGCGCCGGTCGCCGACCGCGAGGGAAACGTCGCCGTCGCGCCTCCCTTGCTCGAAGGGGTGTGGGGCGCGCTCGGCGCGCGCCGCGGCGCGATCGTCACCGTCGACCGCGTCGTCGACGACCTGCGCGAGCACTCCACCCACGTGCGCATCCCCGCCCATCGCGTGCTCGCGGTGTGCGAGGTGCCGATGGGCGCGCATCCCGGGGGTCTGTTCGCCCGCGACCTGCCCGTCGACGGATACGGCGAGGACTACGACTTCTGGATCGAGGCCCGCGCCGCGACCCGCCGCGACGACTACGACGACTGGATCCGGCACTGGGTGCTCGAGCCCGCCGACCAGGCCGAGTACCTGGCCCGGCTCGGCGAGGCGCGCGTCACCGCGTTGCGGGAGAAGGCGGACCCGGCGGTGCACGCGCGGGTCATGGGCGAGGCGGAACCGGACCTCGCCGCGCCGGCCAACTCCTGGGAGATCGCGGCGACGTTCGCGGCCCGCCACCTCGCCGCGCGCGTCGCGGCCGTCGGTGCGCACGCGGTGCTCGCCGGCGCGGGCGTCGCGAACCTCGCCGCGTGGCTCGGCGTGGAGCAGGCGCGTGCCGCGGGACTCGACGTGGCGCTCACCGCGGAGATCGGCATGTGGGGCTACGAGCCGATGGTCGGAGACCCGTTCGTGCTGAACCACGGCAGCTTCCCGACCGCGACGATGCTCGGCGACGCGGCGATGGTGCTCGGCGCGCTCGTCGGGGGCGCGGGCACGACGACGATCGGCTGTCTCGGCGGCGCGCAGATCGACCGCGGCGGCAACATCAACTCCACGGTGATCCCCGGCGGCCCGTTCCTCGTCGGCTCGGGGGGCGGCAACGACGTCGCCAGCGTCGCCACCGAGAGCGTCGTCGTCGCGACCTTGACGCCCGCGCGGACCCCGGCCGAGTGCGGGTACGTCACGTCGCCGGGTCGTTCCGTACGCGCGCTGGTGACGGATCTCGGCACGTTGGAGAAGCTCGACGGCGAGCTGATCCTCGTGGCGGTCCCGGCCGGCGCGGGCACGGTGGCGAACCGGGTCGCGACCGCGGCCGCGGCGTGTGGCTGGGACCTGCGGGTCGCCGATCGGATCGCCGAGCTCCCGGCCCCGACCGCCGCGGAGCTCGCCACGCTGCGGGGCTGGGACCCGCGGGGCTGGTTCCTCCGCGGGTAACTCCATGCGGGTGGGAGACGGGGTCTAGGGTTCCGCCGTTCAACCGGACGGTGAGGTGATATGGGACGGGTCGTCCTCGACCAGGTCACGAAGCGGTTCGACAGCGTGGTGGCGGTCGATCGCCTCTCGCTCGAGGTCGAGGACCGCGAGTTCCTCGTGCTGCTCGGCCCGTCGGGGTGCGGCAAGTCGACCGCGCTGCGGATGATCGCCGGCCTCGAGGACCCGACGGCGGGCACGATCACGATCGGTGACCGCGTGGTCAACGACATCGAGGCGAAGGACCGCGACGTCGCGATGGTGTTCCAGAGCTACGCGCTGTTCCCGCACATGTCGGTGCGCAAGAACA
>CAZXCB010000107.1:0-10892 GCA_964639075.1 uncultured Bifidobacteriaceae bacterium
ACGCGCGCCTGGTGACGGAGGGCATCGAGCGCGTCGAGCCCGCAGGAGTGCGGACGCGCGACGGCGCGCTGCGCGAGCTCGACGTGCTGGTTCTCGCCACCGGCTTCCGCGTCGACTCGTTCATGCGGCCGATGCGCATCGCCGGCCGCGGCGGCGCCGTGCTCGACGACGTGTGGAGCGACGGGCCCTACGCGTATCTCGCCATCTCCGTCCCGGACTTCCCCAACCTCTTCATGCTCAACGGCCCGAACGGCCCGGTCGGCAATTTCTCGCTCATCGAGGTGGCCGAGCGCCAGTTCGACTACATCGCCGGTCTCGTGGAGCTGCTGCGGACCCGGCGGTGCCGGGCCGTCGCGCCGACCCCGCGGGCGATGGAGGAGCACGAGGCCGCACGCGTGGAGGCGGCCCGACACTCGATCTGGGTCACGGGCTGCAACTCCTGGTACCTCGACGACCGCGGCATCCCGGCCACGTGGCCGTGGACCTTCGACCGGTTCCGCGAGGCGATGGCCGCGCCCGACCTCGAGTGCTTCGAGCTCGCGTGAGGACGCGTCGTCAGGCGGCGGCCGGGCGCGCCGCGGCCTGGTGCCGGGCGTAGGCCCAGCCGGGGCCGCGGAACACGAAGTTCAACCGCTCGCGCCAGCTCGTCGCCTGCGCCACGTCACGCAGCATCGAGGCGTGCTCGTGTGCGGCGACGCGCCCGAGATCGAAGGTCTCGATGTTCTTGGTGAGTCCGTACACGACGCGCTCGCGTTCGGGCTCGAACGTCCCGAACAGCTTGTCCCACACGATGAGGATGCTGCCGTGGTTGCGGTCGAGGTACTGGCGGTTGCTGCCGTGATGCACGCGGTGGTGCGAGGCCGTGTTGAACACGCGCTCGAGCGGGCCGAGTGACCGGATCGCCTCCGTATGGATCCAGTACTGGTAGATGAGGTTGACGCCGCGAGCCGTCTGCACCAGCTCGGGCCGGATGCCCGCGAGGCAGAGCAGGCCGTAGGGCGCGAACGTCCCGAGCGCGTCGGCGACGGGTTGGCGCAGCGCGGTCGAGAGGTTGTAGCGCTCGCTCGAGTGGTGGACCACGTGGATCGCCCACATGTACCGACTGGTGTGCATGAACCGATGGTTCCAGTAGTAGATGAAGTCCCACCCGAGGATCGCGGCGCCGACCGCCAGCGGTCCGGTGCCGAGGTCCCGCACGAGTCGTCGCGGCCAGAGCGTCGACACGTTCAGTGCCGACGCCCAGGTGGTCGTGATCGCCACGCCCCCGGCCGCGATCGCCACGGGGCCGGTCACCGCGGCGACCTGGCGCGCCCGTCGGGCGGCACGCCGCCGCCGCTCGCGGCGCGGTGATGCCTCCGGACCGGCTTCGCGCTCGCGCTCGGGCTCGGCGCGGGCCGCGCGCGCCGCGAGGAGGTCGGCGACGGTGGTGACCGCGGCGGCGCCCAGCGCGGTCGCGACGAGTGCCGTGCCGTACCTGCCCCGGCCCGGGACGATCGGGCGCAGCACCTTGGCGGCGACGACCGGCGCGACGAGGCTGAGCACGCCCATCCCCAGGCTGGTCCGCGTGTCGTTCTTCTCGTAGTCGGCCGCCGACGGTCCGAGCCGCGCGGCGCGCGCCTTGAGGTACCGGTACTCCAACCCCATGGTGGCGAAGTACCCGGGAGTGGCGGCGACGGTCAGGTCCATGCAGACATGTCCTCTCTCGGTGCCGGGCCGCGTGCATGTTGCCACTGCGGTCGGAGGTGCGTCCGGTCCGGGGATCCGCGAGGCTGCCGGGATGGAGCCGGCCCTCCGCCGTGTGGCGGTCCTCGCACCGATGCCGAGCGAGCTCGGGCCGGTCGTGAAGGCGATGCAGCTGACCCGGCGCGACGACCGGCACCACACCGGGCGGGTCGGCGCGGTCGAGGTCGTCGCGACCCGTACCGGCATGGGCCTCGAGCTGGCCGCGACCGCGACCCGTCGCGTGCTCGACGCGGAGAGCGTCGACCACGTCGTGGTCGTGGGCATCGCCGGCGGGATCGGCACGAGCCGGATCGGTGACCTCGTCGTGCCCGAGGCGGTCGTCGACCGCACCACGGGCGCGCGCTACGAAGCGGCCCCGCTCGGGCCGGCGGCGGGGGTGATCTCCTCGTCCGACGAGTTCGTCGTCGAGCCGACACGGGTCGCGGAGCTCGCCGCCGCCGGCGTGCTCGCGGTGGACATGGAGACGTCGGCCATCGCCGCGGTGTGCCACGGACGGGGCGTGGCGTGGAGCGCGGTGCGTGTCGTCAGCGATCTCGCCACCGACCACCCCGACGCGGCCGTGCTCGGGCTCGCCAACGCCGACGGTTCACCGAACGCCGGCGCGGCGCTGCGGTTCGTCCTGCGCCACCCCGGTCGCGTCCCGGGACTGGTGCGGATCGGTCGCGATTCCGCCCGTGCGGCGCGGGCCGCGGCGGCCGAGGCGGCCTGGCGCCTGCGCAGACTCGAACCCTGAGGGTGATCCGCCACGGTCGCCACGGCGAAGAAGGTCAGAGGCGGCCGAACCGAGGGGGGACCGTGAACGAGCTCGAGCTGTTGCAGAGCGTGGTCGGCGAGACGACGCGGATCGTCGAGAACCTGTCCGATGACCAGTGGTCCGTCGAATCACCCTGTGCCGGGTGGACGGTGCGCGACGTCGTCAACCACATCACCGGCGGCGCGACGATGTTCGCGCTGTCGGTCGAGCAGGGGAGCGTGCCCGACGACGTGCTCGGCCGGCTCATGGGGGGTGACAACCTCGGCACCGATCCGGTCGGCGCGTGGAAGGCGGCCGCCGCCAACGCGACGGCCGCGTTCGAGACCCCGGGGGCGCTCGACAAGATGGTCACCCTGCCGTTCGGCGAGATGCCGGCCGGCGTCGCGCTGAGCATCGCGGTCTTCGACGTGCTCACGCACGCGGTGGACGTCGCCTCGGTCACGGGACAGCGGCTCGAGGACACCGAGCTCGCCGAGACTGCGCTGGTGATGGGTCGGCAGATGGTCGGTCCGGAGCTGCGTCAACCCGGGATCTTCGATCCCGAGCAGCCGGTCGCGGCCGATGCACCGGTCGAGACGCGACTGCTCGCATTCGCGGGCCGCGCGGTCTGAGCCGCGGGTCAGGCCGCGAGGAACCGGGACGCGAACGCCTCGACGACGGCTCGGCCACCCGCCGGCCACCCGCAGACGAGGTACTCGAACCCGGCGTCGGCCCAGGCTTGGACGTTCGTCGCGATCGTGTCCGGGTCGTCCTCGAGCGACAGCGACGCGGCGCGGGTGATCGCGGCGGGGTCGCGGCCGGCGGCCTCCGCGTGCGCGGAGATGCGCGCCGACTTCTCCGCGAGCACTCCCGGTGGGCCGAAGCAGTGCCACACGTCGGCGTAGCGGGCCGCGATCGGCATCATGCGCCGCTCGCCGCTCGCACCGATCCAGATCGGGGGGTGGGGCGACTGCACGGGACGCGGGTGCATGGTCGCGCCCTCGGTGCTCCAGTGTCGGCCGTCGAAGGTGAAGTCGTCGGTCGTGAGCAGGCCGTGCACGATCTGCACCGCCTCCTCGAACGCGTCGACGCGGTCGCCCAGCGCCGGGAAGGGGATGCCGAGCGCACGGTGCTCAGCATCGAACCACGCCGCGCCGTAGCTCAGCTCGAGCCGACCGTTCGACGCGTGGTCGATCGTGATCGCCTCGGCCGTGAACACCGCCGGGTGGCGGTAGGTCATCCCGGCGACGAGCACGCCCAGGCGCACTCGTTCGGTGATCCCGCTCCACGCGGCCAAGGTGGTCATGGCCTCGAAACACTCGCCTGGGCCCTCGCCGTACATCGGCTGGAAGTGGTCGAAGCCCCAGATGCCGTCGAAGCCGAGGGCGTCGGCAAACTGCGCGCGTGAGGCGTTCTCCGACCAGGTCATCCGTTGCTGGGCGATGTCGAGACCGAAGCGCATCCGCCTCTTGTACCACCGGCGACGGTGGCCGTGCCCGTGGGCAGGCTGTCCTTGCCGCCGTGGCGCACGCCCGTCACGATGGCGGGCATGCAGATCGCGTACGCCCTCTATCCGCAGTTCACCGCGCTCGACATCGTCGGCCCGTTCCAGGTGTTCGGCGACGTGCCCGGCGTCGAAGGCGCCTTCGTCGCCGAGCGGACCGGCCCGGTCACGGACCACACCGGCACCTTGACGCTGACCGCGACGAAGTCGTTCTCGGAGGTCACCGCGCCCGACGTCGTCGTCGTGCCGGGCGGCATGGTCGAGCCGAGCGGTCCCGACGATCCGGTCGTCGCCTGGGTGCGCCGCGTGCACCCGAGCACCACCTGGACCACGAGCGTGTGCACCGGATCCCTCTACCTCGCGATGGCCGGCGTCCTCGAAGGCGTCGATGCCACGGGCCACTGGTCCGCGATGGCGCGTCTGGCCGAGCTCGGCGCGTGCCCGACCTCGGCGCGCGTCGTCGAGCGGGGCAAGGTCGTGACCGCGGCCGGGGTGTCGGCCGGCATCGACATGGGCCTCACGTTGGTCGGACGCATCTTCGGCGCGGAGATGGCCCAGGCGATGCAGCTCGCGATCGAGTACGACCCGCAACCACCGTTCGACGCGGGCTCGCCCGAGAAGGCGCCACCCGAGATCGTCGACCTCGTGCGCATGAGTCTGGACGGCGCCTTCCAGGGAGCCGGCTGAGCGCCTCGGGTCGGGGTGGTGCGCGCAAGCATCGCGGAGTCCCGGCGTCTCAGGGTGTGGAGCTGAGGCGCCGCGCTCGCGCCATCGGGTCGGAGTCTCGGGTCGGGGTGGTGCGCGCAAGCATCGCGGAGTCCCGGCGTCTCAGGGTGTGGAGGTGAATCCGTCGCAGGCGCCGGAGGTGAGGAGGCTCACGGCGCTGACGGCTCCGCCGAGGAGTGGCGGGATGTCGGTGCCGTCGAACTGCGCCGGACCGTCGGCGACCACCGTGTCGAGCAGGGTCCGGAAGTCCTGGAGCTGTTGTTGCTGGCTCGGCGTGAACCGTCCGAGGTCGACGATCGCCTCGTCGACGACCTCCGCGAGCTCGACCGCGTCCGCGTAGGTTGCGACCGGTGCGTTCCCCACGAACGTCGGGGCGGAACCGGCGACGAGGTCCTTCGTGAGGCGGGTCGCGATGTCGATCTGCTTGCCGAGCTTCCTCCAGTCGACGATGGCGATCTCGTCGTCGACGGTGTGGTAGCAGGGGCCGGTCGAGTCGCTGAAGAACACGTTCGGGACGTTCACCGACGTGAAGCTCACGTAGTCGCTGCGGCCCTGGCCGAAGATCGAGCTCACCGGGTGCGTGTCGAGGCGGTCGCCGACCGCGCTCTGCGCCGCGGTCGCGAGCCGGTCGCCCCCGGTCTCCGCCCCGACGGCGAAGCTCGTCGTCCGCAGGCTCGGCAGCAGGTTCGCACCCTGGATGTCGAAGTTCACGTAGGCGACGGTCTTCGCGAGCGGCACGAGCGGGTGTTGCACGTAGTACTGCGAGCCGAGGAGCCCGTCCTCCTCCTTGTCCCAGAGCGCGATGACGACGGACCGGTGCGGTCCGCCCGGCACCGCGGCGAGCGCTCGGCCCACCTCGAGCGCGGCGGCGGTGCCCGCGGCGTTGTCCGTGGCCCCGTTGCAGATCGAGTCGGCGGCCGACACGTTGCGACACGACGAGCCGAGGTGGTCGTAGTGCCCGCCGACGATCACGTACTCGTCCGGGAGGTCGGTCCCGCGCACGAGTCCGAGCACGTTCGTCCCGCTCCCGGGGAACGGCTGGAGGAACGCGGCGTCGCCGGACTGGCTCGGGTCGAGCCCCACCGCCCCGTACTCCTTCAACTGGCCGATGAGGTACTGCTGGGCGAGGACCGACGCGGCCGTGCCGTTGTTCCGCCCGGCGAGCGCGTCGCTCGCGAGGAACGTGACGTGGACGGACGCCTTCGAGCAGCCGGCGGCGACGAGCACGACGAGGCCGAGGACGGCCAGTGGACGCAGGTGACGACGCTCGGTGGTGACGGTGCGCATCGGACCTCCCCTCGAGGCCCCGGAAGGGTACTGCGACGGGGCGCGGAGGTGATACGGCGGCGCCGTACGCTTCCGGCCCGATGAGCTCCGTGACGACCGCCGAGGGCACGACGATCGCGTACGACGACCAGGGCCGGGGTCGGCCGCTCGTCCTGATCCACGGCATCACCGAGTCGCGCCGGATGTGGGACCCGCTGCTCGACGCGCTCGCCGCGACGTGGCGCGTCGTCCGGATCGACGTGCGCGGCCACGGTGAGTCGGACCGTCGGCCTCCCTACGACCCGGTGACGATGGCGGACGACGTCGCGGCAGTCGTCGAGGCGCTCGGACTGGGAGCGCCCCTCCTCGTGGGTCACTCGATGGGCGGGGTCGTGGTGAGTGCGTACGGCGGCGCCGGCCATCCCGCACGGGGCATCGTGAACGTGGACCAGATGCTCGCGCTCGGCGGATTCAAGGACGCGCTCGCACCGCTCGAGACGATGCTGCGCGACCCGGGGACGTTCCCGGAGGCGATCGCCGCCGTGTTCTCGGTGCTCGACGGTCCGCTGCCACCCGACGAGCGCCGACGCCTCGACGGGATCGCGAGTCCCGAGCGGGACGTCGTGCTCGGAGTGTGGGATCCCGTGTTCGCACGTCCCGCCGACGAGCTCGACGCGATGGCCACCGAGCTGCTGCGCGGCATTCGGGTGCCGTACCTCGCCCTGCACGGCTCGGACCCGGGGGACGGGTATCTGCGCTGGCTGCTCGAGCGGGTGGCGGGCGCGCGCCTGGAGGTGTGGCCGGAGTGCGGGCACTACCCGCAGCTCGTGGAGCCGGCGCGGTTCGTGCGACGGCTCGACCGCTTCGACCGCGACCTCGAGTGACCGTCGCCGCCCGGCGC
Source organism: uncultured Bifidobacteriaceae bacterium (assembly GCA_964639075.1). Taxonomy (GTDB): domain Bacteria; phylum Actinomycetota; class Acidimicrobiia; order IMCC26256; family JAENVU01; genus JAENVU01. Next base: position 6,874 of record CAZXCB010000107.1, read on the forward strand.
CCGCTCAGGTGTCGGACTCGGCGGTGCTGATCCCCGGCGCCGTCGCGGTGGTGGTGATGGCCTCGCGGGCGGCGTCGTCACCGAGCAGGTAGGCGCGCCAGAACGCGATGCTGGAGCGCCGCACCACGTCGTCCACCGGACTCGGCGTGTTCTCGTACGGCTCTGCGTGCAGGAACCCGAACAGGGTCACGAAGTGCTTCGGTGTCCGCGCCTGTGCGTACGCGTCGCGCGCGGCGGAGAAGGGGAGCGCGTAGTCCCGATCCGCGTGGTACACGAGGATCGGGATCCGGTTCGGGGCGTCGCTTTCGGTGCCGAAGCCGAACTGGTTGCCGTCCATCACGACGGCCGCGGCGATTCGCCGGTCACGGCAGCACGGGTCGGTGGTCAGGCCCCAGACGGTCCCACCGCCGAGCGACAGCCCCGCGGCGCCGATGTGCTTCGCGTCGATGCGGTCCGCGTACGGGCCGTCGAGGAGCCGATCGAGGACGAAGCTCAGGTCGGCCGGCTGCTGGGCGATGTCGCCGGCTCGTGCGAGCGGTCCGGCCGACGCGCCGGTCGCCGTGACGGGGAACCGCGGCGCGGCCACGGCGAAGCCCGCGGCCTGCCACGCGCCGAACAGCTCCGTGAACTTCGTGGGGTCACCGTCGTAGCCGTGCGCGAACACGATCAGCGGGTGCCGGCCGGATCCTTCGGGGAGGTAGAGCTCCGTCGGCAGCGCGCGGGTCGGCGCGCTCCGGGTTCCCGCGGGGTCGACCGCCTCCCGGGACGCGTCGACGAGGGGGAGCTGCACGTGCCGGGCCGGACGCGGGGTGGGCTCGGGGGCGTCCGACCCGCCGCCGGCGTCGGATCCGGAGCCGGACCCGCAGGCGGCGAGCCCCGCCACGGCGGCGGCGAGCGCGCCGAACGTGACGATGAACGAGATCCCCCGGCGCACGGCGGCATCCTCCCACGGTCCGCGGGCGGCCGTCAGGCCGGTGTCGGACCCGAGCGGGTCTCGAGGAGCTCCGCGAGTCGACCGAGGAACTCCCGGATCGCCTGCTCGGCGGCGCGCTGTGCCGCGTGCTCCTGCGGTCGCCGCCCCGGCGGCTCGACGTGGATGTCGCAGGAGCCGGACAGGCTGAGATGGGTGACCTCGGGGGCGAGCCGCGCGGTCTCCAGGTCGCCCTGGAAGTCGGTGAACGGACTCGGCGGGCCGCCGTCGAGGGTGAGCGGCAGGACCAGCACGTCGGCGCGGGTCCGCGGCGATCCGAGCGCCAGACCGGCTGCGGGGGCGGCGCTGCGGATCAGCTCCTCACCGTGGGAGATCAGCCAGGCGTTGGTGATCAGCACGTTGCGACGCACGGCGACGAAGTCCTCGATGAACATCGCTCGCGATCGTCGGTGAGCCGTCCGGTCGACGGGCAGGGCCGTTCGTCACATTTCCCCCGGACGGGTTCAGGGAATCGGCACGCTCCACTCGATCACCGCGCCGGACCCGTCGGAGGGGAGCAGCCGGAAGGTGCCGTCGAGCGTGCGCGCGCGGTGCGCGAGATTCGCCAGGCCGTTCCCGCGGCCGGCCATCGCGGCCTCGAGGTCGACGATGCCCGCGCCGCGGTCGGCGACCCGCACGGTGCACGCCGAGTCGACCCGGACGAGCGCGTCGACGTCGCCGCCGTGTGCTGCACCGTGACGGCGCGCGTTCGTGAGCAGCTCACGGAGGACGGCGGGGAGGTGGTCGGCGATGTCGGCGGGGAGCGCGCTGTCGATCGGGCCCTCGCAGTGCAGGTTCGTGTGACCACCGAGACGCTCGTCGATCTCGGCGGCGACCGCGACGAGCCGGGCCTCGAGCCCGACGATCGGTCGGTGCAACGCGAAGATCGTCGTGCGGATCTCGCGGATCGTGGCGTCGAGATCGTCGACGGCCTGTGCGATCCGGCTCGTCACCTTGTCGTCGTCGGACATCCGTTCGGTCGCCTGGAGCGACATCCCCGTGGCGAAGAGCTGCTGGATGATCCGGTCGTGCAGGTCGCGGGCGATCCGCTCACGGTCCTCGAGCACGACGAGCTCCTGGAGCTTCTCGTGCAGCCGGGCGTTCTCGACTGCGACGCCGGCGGCCGCGGCGAGCGCGACGGCGAGCGACTCGTCCTCCTCGGTGAAGTCGCCGCCACCGTCCTTCTCGCAGAGGTAGAGGTTGCCGAACACCGTGTCGCGCACGCGGATGGGCACCCCGAGGAACGAGTGCATCGGTGGGTGGTTCGGAGGGAATCCGAAGGAATCCGGGTGCTGGGAGAGGTCGTGGAGCCGGAGGGGGCGCGGCTCGGAGATGAGGCGTCCGAGGATGCCTCGCCCCCGGGGCAACGGCCCGATCGCGGCGACCTCGTCGGCGGTGAGCCCGGTGCTGACGAACTCCGCCAGCCGCCCGTCGGCACCGAGCACGCCCAGGGCGCCGAAGCGGGCCGCCACGAGGTCGGTGGCCGACTCGACGATGTTGTGCAGCACGCCGTCCAGCGCCAGGTCCGAGGCCACGACGAACATGGCCCGGAGGAGGCGGTCGTCCGGAGGTCCGGATTGCCAATCGGCGGTCACGTCGACCATTGTCCATGCCGACAGGCAAGGGGGTCCACCCATGACCGACGAACAGGCGGCCGGGACACTCATCCGGGTGTTCCTGCTGGACGACCACGAGATCGTGCGCCGCGGTGTGCGTGACGTGCTGGAGGACTCCGGGCGCATCGAGGTCGTGGGGGAGGCCGGGACCGCCGCGGAGGCGCTGTCGCGGATCCCGCCGACCCGCCCGCAGGTCGCGGTGCTCGACGTGCGGCTGCCCGACGGCAACGGCGTCGAGGTGTGCCGGGAGATCCGGGACCGTCACCCCGAGATCCAGTGCCTGATGTTGACGTCGTTCACCGACGACGAGGCGCTCTTCCAGGCGATCATGGCCGGCGCCGCGGGCTACCTGCTGAAGCAGATCAAGGGCCCCGACATCGTCGACGCGATCGAGCGCGTGGCGGCCGGCCAGTCGCTGCTCGACCCGGCGGTGACCGCGCGGGTGCTCGAGCGCCTGCGCACGCCCCCGGAGGAGGACGAGCGGCTCGCGTCGTTGACCGGCCAGGAGCGCAAGGTCCTCGAGCTCATCGCGGAGGGACTCACGAACCGTCAGATCGGTGAGCGCATCCACCTGGCGGAGAAGACCGTGAAGAACTACGTGAGCAACCTGCTCACGAAGCTCGGCATGGAGCGGCGCACGCAGGCCGCCGTCTACGCCGCCGGGCTCAAGGAGCACTCCGAGTCCGACGGCGAGAGCTCCTGAGGGCCGCGCGAGCGGGACTTCGGTCCCTAGGCGCCGCGGGGACGGATCGGCCACGATCCGATCATGGCGACCGTTCAGGATGTGACCCAGAACGCCTTCGCGGGTGGATCGGCCGACGCGCTGGCCACGGCGGAGCTCCGCCGGGCACTCGCCGAGCTCGGTGATCCGACTCCTGCGGCTGCGGCGAGGTTCCAGCCCGACGGCGACCGGGTGCGGGTCGTGGTGGAGCTCCCACCGACGGTGCCGTGGAGGATCGCCGACGCGGCCGTGATGCGTATGCTCCGACAGGTGCGGGCCGTGTACCCCGACGTGCGGTGCTCGGGCCGCCGTTTCGAGGATTGCCCCGTCGCCGACGGATGATCGAGCTGCGGGAAGCGTCCCGGACCTACGACGTCGGCGGCAACGTCGTCACCGCGCTCGCCGGTGTCGACCTGGCGGTGGCGCCGGGCGAGTTCGCGGTGGTGCTCGGACCCTCCGGATGCGGCAAGACCACCTTGCTCAACCTCATCGGTGCGCTCGACGTCGCCTCGGGGGGCGAGGTGGTGGTCGGTGGCCGGCACATCGGTCGCTCGTCGCGCGGTGAGCTCGCGCGGTTCCGACGCGAGACCGTGAGCTTCGTGTTCCAGACGTTCAACCTCTTCCCGATGCTCACCGCGCTCGAGAACGTCCAGTTCGGCGTCGACGTGACCGGGCGGTTCCGGCACGAGCCCGGTCGCGCGCACGACGTGCT
>CAZXCB010000108.1:0-10867 GCA_964639075.1 uncultured Bifidobacteriaceae bacterium
CGAGGTCCGCCGAGATCGCGGCGTCGAGATCGAACGGGTCGTGGTCAGGCATGGTCGACACCTTGGACGTCAGGAGCGCCGCCGGAGTTCCCGAGACGGGCCGCGAGCGCGGCGCGCGCGCGGGCGATGCGGGAGCGCACGGTGCCGACGGGCAGGTCGAGCACCTCGGCGATCTGCGCGTACTCGAGGTCGGCGACGTCACGCAGCACCACCGCGACGCGGAAGTCCTCCGGCACGGTCGCGAGCGCGGCGTCGAGGTCTAGGCGGTCCACGACCTGCTCGGGACCGGGACCGCCGGCCGGCAGATCGCCCGCGGCCAGCACGTCGGACGCGGGGACCGCTCGGCGCGCCGCGCGGCGCAGCTCGTCGAGCGCGGCGTTGACGGCGATGCGGTGCGACCACGTGGTGAAAGCGGCACGGCCGTCGAAGCGCGCGATCGACCGGGTGATCGACACCAGCGCGTTCTGCGTGGCGTCGAGCGCGTCGTCGGGACCGCAGATCCGTCGGCAGACCGCGTGGATGCGGTCGAGGTGCCGGTCGAGCAGCGCGTTCAGCGCGTCACGGTCACCGCCGGTCGAGGCGCGCACGAGCTCGCGGTCGGACCTCGGGTCATCCCGGGATGCCATCGACCGAGACCTCGTTGATCCGGACCCGGTACGAGCCGTCCTGCTCGACGAGCGTGGTGAACCAGACGAGGACGTACCGGCCCGATTGCGGCGGGTCCAGCGGCAGGGTTGCCTGGGTCTGGAGATCGGCGCCGCTCGCGGCCGGGGTGCCCCACCCGGCGAGGGTGTCGGCCGGAGCCGCGGCGACGTAGACGCTCGCCGCCCAGCCGCTGTCGGGGCTGTCGAACGAGACCGACTCCACCGTGGCGACCGAGCCCAGGTCGAGGACGAATCCGACGCCGTGCTTCGGGGCCGTGGTCGGGTTCTGGTACTCCTCGGTGGCCCACGCGGTGGTCGGATCCCCGTCGATCGCCAGACCGACCTCGTCCTCGTTCTCCGCGCCGTTGTCGCCCTCGGGGTCGAAGCTGGTGATCCCCGTGATCGGCAGCGGTTGGGATCGCACGGTGACCGTGGCCTTCTCGCCGGTCGAGTCGTCCGTGGCGAGCAGGTAGCCCGCGTAGCCGAGCCCGAATCCGAGCGCCAGCGCGAGCAACCAGATCAGGATCCGGGCACCGACACCCATGCCGTCGTCGATGATGGACGGATGGGCCGTGGCCGGCGCCGGTTCCGGTGTGCGCGGCAGCGCGACGGGCATGGTGGCGTCCGCGGTGCGGTCCGGCGCGGCGACCCGGAACGGAGCGAGCGCGTCGCGCATCGACGCTGCGTTCGGCCAGCGGAGGTCGGGGTCGCGTTCGAGCGCACGCTCGACCACGTGCGCGAGCCCGGCCGCGACTTCGGGGCGGACGTCGCTGAGGCGCGGCGGGGGCGATGTCAGCCGCGCCATCGCGGTGGCGAGCTCGGTGTCGGCGCCGAACGGTGGGCGGCCCGAGAGCATCTCGTAGAGCACGAGGCCGAGCGAGTAGACGTCGGCGCGCTCGTCGACCGTCCGACCCTCGAGCTGCTCGGGCGCCAGGTACCGCGCGGTGCCGAGCACGTTGCCGGCCCGCGTGAGGTCCTCGCCCGCCTGATCGGCGGCCTTCGCGATGCCGAAGTCGGTCACCTTGACCCGCCCGTCGAGCTGCACGAGCACATTGGAGGGCTTGATGTCCCGGTGCACGAGCCCCCTCGCGTGCGCGGCGGCGAGCGCGTCGGCGACCTGGGCACCGATGTCGGCGGCCCGGGCAGGCGGGAGTGCGCCGTGGAGGTCGATCGCCTGGCGGAGAGTGGCGCCCTCGACGAGCTCCATCACGATGTAGGCGACGCCGTCGTCCTCGCCGGTGTCGTAGGTGGCGACGATGTTCGGGTGGGCCACCGCGGCCGCGGCCACGGCTTCGCGCCGGAACCGCGTCCGCAGCGCCTCGTCCTCGGCGAGGACCGGGTTGAGCGTCTTCACGGCGACGTGGCGGGCCAGCAGCGGGTCCTCACCGCGCCACACCGTGGCCATCCCGCCACGGGCGATCTCCTGGTCGAGCCGGTATCGACCACCGAGCACGCGCCCGGGCGCGAGGGAACGAGCCACGGTGACGACGCTACCCGTCCGACTGCGCGCCGACGCGGCGCTCCCCGGACCGGTGGAGCGATCCGCGGCGGGTGTCAGTGCGCGTCGACCCAGCCGAGACCGATGGTGCGCGGCCCGGCGTGCGAGCCGATCACGGGACCGATCTCACCGACCTCGATCTGGTCCAGCGGGACGACCGCGGTGATCTGTCCGAGGAACTCGTCGATGTCGGGCGCCTGGGCGTGGAACACGTAGACGTGCTGCGGGTCCTCGGCCGCGGCGAGCTTCGCGGCGAGGTGGGAGAGGCTCTTGCTCCGCGTGCGGACCTTGCCGGCCTCGGCGACGACGCCGTCGCGCACCTCGATGACCGGCTTGATCGACAGGACGCTGCCGAGCAGCGCCTGCGCGCCACCGATGCGTCCGCCGCGGCGCAGGTGCTCGAGGGTGTCGAGCGCGCCGAACAGCCGCGTGTGCCGGGCCATGTCGTCGGCCGCCGCGGCGACGTCGTCGACGGAGGCACCCGCGGCCGCGAGGGCCTGCGCGGTGACGCACTGGTTGCCGAGGCCCATGGACACGCTCAGCGAGTCCACGACCTTCACCGGGATCTCACCCTCGAGCGATTTCGCCGCGACCTGGGCGGCCTGCATCGTCCCGGACAAGCGCGACGAGAGGTTGATGCAGACCACGCCGTCGGCACCGCTGTCGCGCAACGCGCGGAAGCGCTCCTCGAAGGCACCGGGCGACGGAGCCGCGGTCTCGGGCAGCACCGGCGAGGTCGCGACCTTGCGCCAGAACTCCTCGTTGGAGAGCTCCACGCGGTCCACGTATTCCTCGTCGCCGAAGCGGATCGTGAGCGGGACGATCTCGATGCCGAGCGCGTCGGCCCGGCTCTGCGGGAGATCACATGCGCTGTCGGTGACGATGCGGACGACCACGAGACCTCCTCGAAACCCAACGAACGAACCACGGCCACGGGACCGACGGAACCTCGACCACCAACACGACGGCCGGCGATCAGACCACCCGCGCCGGCCCATGGTTACGCGTGGGCGGGCACCCCGTCACCGTCCTTGCGCAGAATGCCCAGAAACATCCGGATCAGGGGGATTCCGAGGAGCTGGAGCACCGCCTCGTAGACGGCCGTGCCGACGACGGCGCTCACCGCGAGCACGAGCGCCGCGTCGCCGACGGTTGCGTCGCCGATCGCCCGCTCGACTCCGAGGACCGCGAGCGTGGCCGGGACGAGGGCCACCACGACGCGCACCGTCGTGTCGAGCAGCTCACGACCGTGGATCCGCTCGAGCCGCGTCCGCAACGTGGCCAACGCGACGATCGCAGCGACCGTGTACGCCAACGTCCACGACCAGGCGAGACCCTCGACGCCGCGCCATTCGTACAACGCGAACGCTGTCGCGATGTTGACGCCGTTCTCGATCAGGTTGAGGAAGAACGGTGTGCGGGTGTTCTGCATCGACGCGAAGGTGCGGACCACGTAGAGGTACACCGAGAAGGCCGCGAGGCCGACGGCGAAGGCGCGCAGCGTCTGCGCGGTCGCCGTCACCGAGCTCGCGCTGAAGTCGCCGTGCTCGAGCAGCGCGGTGATGATCGGGCGCGCGAGCACCGCGAGTCCGACGCTCGCCGGGATCATGAGGAGCAGGAGCATGCGCAGCCCCATCGCGAAGTTGCGGCGGAGCGTGACGAAGTCGTGCGCCTGGTGGCTCTTCGCGAACTCCGGCGCGAGCGCGGTCATGATGCTCACCGCGAGCAGCCCGTGGGGCAGCTGGAAGAACGTGAACGCCGCGAGGTAGACCGAGACGTCGGCCTTCGAGCGGTACGCGAGCACGAGCACGACGAAGAACGCGGCCTGGTTGGCGGCGACGTAGCCCACGGTCCACCCCGAGAGTCGCGCGAGCTTGCGAACCGCGGGATGCCGGGGCTCCCAGTGCCAGTGGAAGGTCCCGCCCGCGTGACGCACCGCCGGGACCAGGACGAGCGCCATGGCCACGACGCCGAGGGTCGTGCCGAGCCCGAGCAGCAGCACCAACACGGGGTCGTCCGAGACCGAGTGCACCGTCGGCGGGGCGTCGGTCGCGCGCCCGACCGCGAGGAGCATGGTGATGACCACGACGTTGTTGAGCACGGGCGCGAACGCGGCCGCGGCGAATCGGCGGCGGGCGTTCAACATCGCGGTGGCGAGCGCGGCGACCCCGTAGAAGAACATCTGGGGCATGAACCAGCGCAGGAGATCGGTGGCCAGGGCCTGCTGCGCGGGTGCCGACGCAGCTCGTGACCCGGCGAGGTTCGAGTAGGCGTCGATGATCCACGGCGCGGCGAGCGTGCCGGCGACGGTTCCGACTGCCAGCACCGCCAGCGCGATGGTCGTGATGGCGTCGGACGCGGTCGGATCGTCGTGGTCGTGGGCCTGCACGAACAGCGGCACGAGCGTCGCGGTGAGGATCCCGCCGAGCAGCAGCTCGTAGACGATGTTGGGCGTCGAGTTCGCGAGGTTGTAGACGTCGGTGAGGTGACCGAACCCGAGCGCCGCGAGGGCCGACACGCGCAGGAACCCGGTGATGCGCGAGAGCAGCGTGCCCGCGCCGATGACGACACTGGCGCGCGCGACGCGCTGGTCGGAGGTCACGACGTCGGTGCTGCGCCGCGTGCGCGACGGTTGCGGCGCCAGTGCACGAACCACCACGACGCGAGGAACACGGCGGCACCCACGGTGAGGAAGATGCCGACGCCGCTGACCGCGGACGACCGGACCGTGTAGCGGGTGCGCTGGATCGCGAGCCGGTCGTCGGGAGAGGTCACGCTCATGAGGACCTGGAAGGTGCCCGAAGCCCGGGCCTCGACCGCGAAGGAGGTGGTCTGGTTGTTCCCGGGCGGCACCGCGACCACGCGCTCCGAGCCGTCCGGGAAGTCGAGCTTCTGGCTGCGGAGCCGGACGCGGACCGAGAGTCGCCGGTTCGTGGTGTTCTCGATGCTGAGCGGCACGGACGCGGTGCGCGAGGTCAGCCGGAAGGTCCGGCTCTCCGGTGCGACGATGCCCGTGGTGATCGCGGCGACCTGCTGCTGGATGCCGAGGAGTCGCCCGACCGTGACCGCTCGTCCCGTGTCGGGCATGCGGCTCGCCGGGGTGAGGCGCAGCTGGTGATGCAGGCGCGCCACGAGCGGGTCCGCGTGGCCGACCATCGACGCGAGCCCCGCCACCTGGTCCTCGGCCTGGTGCCACTCGGCGCGCGTCAGGGGCGCCGCCGGCGCCGGCCGCGTCGCGAGGGTCCGGGTGTAGGGCTCCCCGTCGCTCGTCGCGGGCGGGATGGCGAACACGTCCGCGGGCCCGGCGCCGATCAGCACCGGATGGTCCCGGAGGCCCGCGAGCACGGCTTCGAGGCGCTTCGGGGTCGCTGCCCACTGCAGTGGCGTGTCGACCACGACCCCACGAGCTCGGTTCGGCTGTTCGAGCGCGATCACGGTGAGGCCGGCGAGCACCTGTTGGGCGCGCAACGCGTCGGCGCCGCCGCGTATCAGGAGGTCCGACGTCATGCGGTTCACCTCGACCGCGTCGAACGAGCCGGCGGGAGTGTCGAGCCGGAAGGGTCGCGCGGGTGTGAACTGGTCGGACGGAGCCGCTTCGGTGAGGGCGTCGGGGTCGACGATGAGGCGGCTCGTCCCACCGTCGCCACGCAGGCGGAGCAGGCTCGGACCGTCGAGGGGTTGCGGAGCCGCGATCGTGCCGTCCACCGCGGCGTCGAGCACGCGCTCGAGCGTGCTGCGGCCGGTCGTGATCTGATCGGTGAACACGTGGTCGAGGTTGTCGCGCACGAGGCTCGGACCGTCGACGGTCGTGTACGGGCTCGCCAGCACGGGGCTCGTCGCGGCCGCGGTGCGCAGTCGGCTGACGAAGGCGGCGGCGCCGGGGATCCCCGGCGAGACGGCCGCGGACTCCGCCGTCTCGGGGTTCGGGACCAGCGTCACGGGGACGCCACCCGCGCTCGCGAGCGCCGTGGTGATGCGGCCGAGGCGACCGTTCGGTGCGAGCGCCGCGGCGAAGCCGGTGGCGGTGCCACCGTCGGGGGCGAGCGCGGGCGGAGCCACGAGGCGCCACAGCCACGAGACGCGTAGCTGGGCGCCCGGCGGCTCACCCGGCTCGGGACGACGCGCCACGACGAGCTCGGTGACGAAGTGACTGGCGACGGCATCCGTGGTGGTGTCGCGGAGCTCGATCTCCACCGGGAACACCGCCGCGGTTCCGGGGACGCTCAGGCGGATGCGCGCCGGGTCGCGTGGCGCATCGGGATCCTGGAGCGGGAGGGTAACGACCCGATCCGTTCCCACCACGGGCAGGTCGGCCACCGGGGTCGACCGTGTCGTGATCACGCCCCCGAGCCGATCGCCGGACACGGTGCGCTCGAACGCGATCCGACTCGAGACCGCGCTGTGCACGACGGTGAGGATCTCGAGCCCGGCCGTCGTCGGCGCCCGCACGTCGAGCCGGAGGGGTACGTCGTCACCCTGGTAGGACCACGCCGGCTGGCCCTGCAGGGTCACACGGCCGGCGGGCGCTCGGCTCGGACGCGCGGTCCGGGCCGAGGCCGGGGTGGTCACGGTCGCGGCCAGGACGGCCGCGGCGAGCACGGTCGGCACGAGCCGCGCGGAAGGCGCGCTCACAGTGCCCGACTCATGACGCAGAGCCCGGTCGGCAGCTCGCGGAACCCGCACGCGCGGTAGAGCGCGAGGGCCGGTGCGTTGTCGAGCTGCGTGTTGACCAGCGCGCTCTGCGCCCGGTGCCGGCGCAGCCACCGCAGACCGTCGGCGACGAGCGACCGGCCGATGCCCCGGCCGTGGACCGAGGGATCGACCCCGATGCGCTGGAGGTAGCCACGACGCTGTGCCCGACCGATGATCGAGTAGGCGACGGGCTCGCCGTCGAGCTCGGCGACGCGGAACCGGGCGGTCGGGGTGGCGTCGACGGCCTGGTCCAGGCCCTCGACGTCGAGACGCCAGAACTCGGCGAACGCGCGTTGGTCGACGGTCAACACGGCCGGCCGATCGGCGGCGCGGGCGCGACGCGTCGGGTGATCGACGGGAGGGATGTCGACGAGGTCGTGGACGAGCAGGTGGAGCCGCTCGTGCACCGCGAAGCCGGCGTCGACGAACGGGAGGGTCTCGGCGGGCGCCAGCGCGTTCGTCACGACCCGGTCGAACCCGCGGCCGCGCAGCGTGCGCAGGCAACGGTCGACCGTCTCGGTGCTGGGAGGACGCTCGGCTCCGACGGCGAGGTACGCGACGTCGGGCTGTCCGTGCCACGAACCCAGTCGGGCCCAGCCGCCGGGCCAGCGCAGGGTGTCATCGGACATCGCCGCGCCAGCGTACGCGTCGGGACCGCGCCGGCGGTAGCGTGCCCTCATGCTGCTGGTCGCGGCGGATCCGCTCTTCCTCGAGCACGACACCGGGCCGCGCCATCCGGAACGGCCCGCTCGGCTGGGGGCCGTGGCGGAGGGGATCGCGCGCGCCGGCATCGGCTCGGATCTGGTCGTCCTCGAGCGTCGGGAGGCGACCCGGGTGGAGCTCGAGCGCGTCCATCCCGGCGCCCACCTCGACCGGTTGGAGGAGGTCTGCGCGCGCGGCGGGCATCTCGACGCGGACACGCCCGCGGCGGCGGGCACGTGGCCCGCGGCCGTGGCCGCGGCCGGCGCGGCGCTGGCCGCCGCGGATCTGCTCGAGCGCAGCACCGCGACCGGGGCGGTCCTGCTGATCCGTCCGCCCGGTCACCACGCCCGCGCGACCCAGGCGATGGGGTTCTGCCTCGTGAACAACGTCGCGGTGCTCGCGGCAGACCTCCGTGCGCGCGGCGCCCGCGTCGCCATCGTGGACATCGACGCTCACCATGGCAACGGCACCGAGGAGATCTTCTACGCCGATCCCGACGTCCTGTACGTGTCGTTCCACGAATGGCCGATGTACCCGGGGACCGGCCGGCTCGACGAGACCGGCGCCGGCGCGGGCGAGGGGGCGAACTGCAACATCCCGCTGCCCGCCGGTGCCACGGGTGACGTCTACCTGCGCGGGATGGACGCCGTGGTCGATCCGCTCCTCGCCGCGTTCGCGCCGGACTGGCTGCTCGTCTCCGCCGGCTTCGACGCGCACCGTGACGATCCGATCACGGGTCTCGGGCTGTCAGCCGGCGACTACGGCGCACTGGTGACGAGACTGCTCGCCCACGCCCCGCCGGGCCGGGTCGTGACGTTCCTCGAGGGCGGGTACTCGCTGTCGGGCCTCCGGGACTCGGTGGCCGCCACGCTGCCCGTGCTCGCCGGTGGTGAGGCCCCGACCGTCGCCGACGAGGGGCCGACGTCCGGAGGCCCGGGCGCCTCGATGGTGGAGTCGGTTCGGCGGCACTGGGGCGATCGGTTGCGCTGACGCCCGGCCAGTTCCTCCCCTTCAGGCCCGCCGCCGGGCCGCCGATACCCGCTCTGGGTCGGCGCGCGGCGCCGCCGCAGCGGAGGGACACCGAGTGCTCGATCTCGACCAGGTTCTGAAGGAGGCCGTCACGCGCGGCGCCTCGGACATCCACATCAAGGTCGGCTCGCCGCCCCACATCCGCCTCGACGGTGAGCTCGTGCCCGTCACCGACGAGCCGGTGAGCCCGGCCGACACCGAGCGCGTCGCCTTCGCGGTGATGCCCAAGGTGCGCGCCGAGGAGTTCATCGCCACGAACGAGGCGGACTTCGCCTACGCGCTGAACGGCGTCGGCCGATTCCGGGTGAACGTGTTCCGCCAGCGCGGCTCGGTCGGCATGGTGCTGCGCCACATCCTCCCGGGGATCCCGCCGATGGAGGAGCTCGGCCTGCCCCCCGTCTGCCGCCGCCTCGCCGAGGAGAAGCGGGGCCTCGTCCTCGTCACCGGCCCCACCGGCTCGGGCAAGACGACGACGCTCGCCGCGATGATCGACCACATCAACGAGTCGGAGGCGCGCCACATCGTGACGATCGAGGACCCGATCGAGTTCCTGCACCGGGACAAGAAGTCGATCGTCAACCAGCGCGAGGTCGGAGCGGACACGAGCGACTTCCTCTCCGCGCTCAAGCGTGCGCTCCGCCAGGATCCCGACGTCATCCTCATCGGCGAGATGCGTGACCCCGAGACCGTCTGGGCCGCGCTGTCCGCGGCGGAGACCGGCCACCTCGTCTTCTCGACGCTGCACACGATGGGCGCGACCGAGACGATCAACCGGATCATCGACTTCTTCCCGCCGTACCAGCAGCAGCAGGTTCGGATGTCGATCGCCGGCGCGCTGAAGGGCATCGTGTCCCAGCGGCTCGTGCAGCGCTCCGACCGCGACGGCCGGGTGCCGGCGATGGAGGTGCTGGTGGCGACCGGCCGTGTGTTCGACAAGATCGCCGATGCCACCCAGACCCACGAGATCGAGGAGATCATCGCGGACGGCGAGTTCTACGGGATGCAGACGTTCGACCAGAGCCTCCTCCGGCTGTACGCCGATGGCGTCGTCTCCCGCCGGGACGCACTCTCGACCGCTTCGAGCCCGCACGACCTGCGCCTCAAGATCGAGCATCTCGAGCTCACCCGCAAGCAGGCCGAGGAGGACGCGGCGCAGTCCGCGTTCGCCGCCACCGGCTGAGCCCGGCTCGCGCGGCCGCGCCGACGGGTCCACCGCACCGGGTCCGCTCGGCCACAATGGCGCGGTGTCCGTCCCCCCGCGCCTCGCGCCGCTCCTCGCGCCGGACGCGCCGGTGCAGCGGGTGGCCCGTGCGCTCGTCGCCGGCGGGCACGAGTGCTACCTCGTCGGCGGGAGCGTGCGGGACGCGTTGATCGACGCGGTACCGGTCGAGTTCGACTTCGCGACCGACGCCCGCCCCGAGCGCATCGAGGAGCTGCTCGCCCCCATCGCCGAGCACGTCTGGCTCCAGGGCCAGCGCTTCGGGACCGTCGGGGCCCAGGTGGGTGGCGTGCCGTGCGAGGTCACCACGTTCCGCGCCGACGTCTACCGGCCCGACAGCCGCAAGCCCGAGGTGACCTTCGGCGACTCGATCGAGACGGACCTCTCGCGACGCGACTTCACGGTGAACGCCCTCGCGCTCCGGCTGCCCGACGCGGTGCTCGTCGACCCGTTCGACGGTGCGGCCGACCTGGCGACCGGCCGGCTCCGGACGCCGCTGTCGCCGCAGGTCTCGTTCGGTGACGACCCGTTGCGCATGTTCCGTGCCGCCCGGTTCGTCGCTCGTTTCGGGTTCGTCCCGGACCCCGAGCTCGTCGCCGCGGTCGAGGCGATGCGGGAACGGCTCGAGATCGTGAGCGTCGAGCGAATCCGCGACGAGCTGGCGAAGCTCGTCGTCCTCCCGGATCCGTCCGCGGGCCTGTGGTTCCTCGCGACCACGCGCCTCTCGGACCACTTCCTCCCCGAGCTCAACGCCATGGAGCTCGAGCAGGATCCGATCCACCACCACAAGGACGTCCTCGCCCACACGATCGCGGTGGTCGCCAAGACGAGCCCGGAGCTGGTGCTACGCCTCGCGGCGTTGATGCACGACGTCGGCAAGCCCAAGACGCGGTCTTTCGAACGCGGCCGTGCGACGTTCCACCACCACGAGGTCGTCGGTGCCCGGATGACCCGTGAACGGCTCACGGCACTGAGGTTCCCGACCGAGGTGGTGGAGGCCGTCACCCAGCTCGTCTATCTGCATCTGCGGATCCACACGTACGCGATGGGCTGGACCGACGCGGCGGTGCGCCGGTACGTGCG
>CAZXCB010000109.1:0-10834 GCA_964639075.1 uncultured Bifidobacteriaceae bacterium
GCGCCACCTCGGCGCGCCGCGCGCCTACGAGCCGACGCTCACCGGCCGCTTCGTCGACAGCGAGGAGGCACTGCGCATCGGGCTCGTGACCTCCGTCGCGGCCGACGATGCGCTGCTCGACGCCGCGCTCGCCGAGGCCGAGCTCATCCTGGCCAACGGCCCGTTCGGGGTGCGCATGACCAAGGAGGTCATGTGGAGCCAGCTCGAGATCGGCTCGATGCAGGCGGGCATCGACCTCGAGAACCGCACCCAGGTGCTCTCGAGCTTCGCCGGCGACCTGGAGGAGGCCATGGCCGCGTTCCTCGAGAAGCGCCCGCCCAACTTCACCGACTGACCTTCCGCGAACAGTCGCGACCACCACGGAGCGCGTCCCTTCCTGCACCGCCCGTGACCGAATACGGTGTTGCTCGACCCGGACGATGCCGGGACGGGAGGGGCACCCACGGATGAGTACGGCAGGGCTCGTCACGATCCTGTTCACGGACCTCGTGGGCTCCACCGCGCTGTCCCAGGAGCTGGGAGACCACGTCGCGGACGACGTGCGCCGCGAGCATTTCGAAGTGCTGCGCCAGGCCGTGTCGCGCACCGGCGGCACCGAGGTGAAGACGATCGGCGACGCGCTCATGGTGTCGT
Source organism: uncultured Bifidobacteriaceae bacterium (assembly GCA_964639075.1). Taxonomy (GTDB): domain Bacteria; phylum Actinomycetota; class Acidimicrobiia; order IMCC26256; family JAENVU01; genus JAENVU01. The sequence goes on from CAZXCB010000109.1 coordinate 634, forward strand.
ACCCTGCGGCGGCCGACGCGGTGGCGGGCGCAGTCGCGATGCAGCAGGGCGTCGCGCGGCACAACCGCCGGGGTGCCGGCCCCCGCCTGGAGATGCGGATCGGCATCAGCGCCGGGGACGCGACGTTCGAGGACGGTGACTGGTTCGGGACCCCCGTCGTCGAGGCGGCGCGCCTGTGTGCGGCGGCGGACGGCGGACAGATCCTCGCGACCGAGATCGTGCGCGCGCTCGGTGGCACGCGGGTCGGTCACACGCTCGAGTCCGTCGCGCCGATCGACGCGAAGGGCATCGCGGAGCCGGTCGCCGCCTGCGTGGTGGTGTGGGAGCCCGAGGACGACGAGATCGCGGAGTCACACGCGGTGCCGCTGCCACCAGTGGTCGCCGCGCCGAACCTCGTGTCCCTCGTCGGGCGCGACGAGGAGCGCGCCGTCGTCGTCGACGCGTGGAAGGAAGTGGTCGCGGGTGGGCGGCGTGTCGTGCTCGTGGCGGGCGAGCCCGGCATCGGGAAGACGCGTCTGGTGAAAGACGTGTGTCAGCTTGCCCACGACCACGGCGGCACCGTGCTGTGGGGTGGGTGCGAGGAGGAGCTGAGCGTCCCCTACCAGCCGTTCGTCGAGGCGATTCGCTGGTACGCCAGCGTCGCGGACCTCGACGAGCTGCGCGCTGATCTCGGCTCGCTCGGGGGCGAGCTCACGCGGCTGGTGCCCGAGCTCGCGCGCATCGTGCCCGGCCTCGACGCCCCGGTGTCGGCCGACGCGGACACCGAGCGCTACCGGCTGTTCGAGGCCGCGGTCGAGTTCTTCGCCGCGTTGTCGGCTCGCACACCGGTGTTGCTCGTGCTCGACGACGTGCACTGGGCGGCCAAGCCGACGCTGTTGCTGCTGCGTCACCTCCTGCGCGCCACCGCGTCGCTCCAGCTCCTGGTCGTCGCCACCTACCGCGACACCGACCTCGACCGCACCCACCCGCTCGCCGAGATGCTCGCGGACCTGCGCCGCGAGCCCGGTGTGGAACGGCTCGCCCTCACCGGACTCGACGAGCAGGGCGTCGTCGCCTTCCTCGAGTACACCGCAGGCCACTCGATGGAATCGGACGGCCTCGAGCTCGCGCGCGCCGTGCACGCCGAGACCGAGGGCAACCCGTTCTTCGTCGGGGAGGTCCTCCGTCATCTCGTGGACACGGGAACCCTCGTGTTCCGCGACGGCCGGTGGACCAGCGACCTCTCGATCGACCAGGTCGGGATCCCCGAAGGAGTACGCGAGGTCGTGGGCCGCCGTCTCTCGCGCCTGGAGGGCCCGGCCAACGAGGTCCTGACCGTTGCGTCCGTCGTCGGTCGGGACTTCGAGGTCGGTCTGCTCGCCGCGATCGTTCCCGGCGGCGAGGACGCGGTGCTCGACGCGATCGAGGCCGCCGAGACGACCGGGCTCGTCGTCCCGGTTCCCGGACGCGCCGCGAGCTACCGGTTCTCCCACGCGCTCGTGCGCACGACGCTCTACGACGAGCTGACCACCTCCCGCCGGTTGCGGGTGCACCGCGACGTGGGCCGCGCGCTGGTCGCGCGGCCAGACGCGTCGTCACGCCTGCCCGAGCTCGCCCGGCACTTCTCCGAGGCCGCGGCGCTCGGCGAGGTCGACCGCGCGATCGAGTACTCGCGGCGCGCCGCCGACGCCGCACTCGCCGAGCTCGCGTTCGAGGAGGCGGCCGCGCACTACGAGCGCGCCCTCGGCGCGCTCGATCTCGCCGAGACCGACGACCCCCGCGTCCGTTGCGACCTCCTCATCTCCCTCGGTCGAGCGCTGCACGCGATTGCCGACCTGCGCGCGTACGACGTCGCGATGGCGGCAGCCACGGCCGCACGCGAGTCCGCCCACGCCGCTGGTCTCGCCGACGCCGCGCTGCTGGCTGCCGGCATCAACGCTCGCGCCGACCTGAACGACCCCGATCCCCGGTCGGTCGCGCTGGTCGAGGAGGCCCTCGGCGCGCTGGGAACCGACGACACCGACCGCCGGGCGCTGTTGCTCTCCGCGCTGCCGGTCCTCCTCTTCTGGACCTCCGACCCCGGTCGCCGTGCCGCGCTCGCAGCGGAAGCGCTGACGCTGGCGCGCCGCTCGCGGGACCGCTCGGTGCTCGCGCGGGTGCTTTCCCAGCAGCACCTCGGCTACGACCACACCGACGCGGCCACGATCGACCGCTACCTGGCCGATGGCAACGAGATGGCGACGGTCGCGGAGGAGCTCGGCGACCCGATGCTGTTGTTCGACGCGCACGGCAACCGGCTCCTCGGTGCCATGTGGGTCGGGGACCGTGCCAGCGGCGACCGCCATCTCGCCGCGATGGAGGACCTGGCGGACCGGCTTCGTCAACCCGCGCTCGAGGCCCGCGCCCGCACGCTGCGCTGCGCCTCGACGTTGCTCTCCGGCGCGCTGGAGGACGCGGAGCGCATGATCGGTGAGCTCTCCGAGTACCAGGTGCAACACGGACTGGGTCCTGGTGGTGTACCCCTGCTGATGTACCGCCTCTACTTCGAGCGCGGCCGGCTCGGCGAGCTGGAGTCGCTCATCGCCGGACTGGTCGAGGCGCAGCCGACCATCCCCGGGTGGCGCGTCGTGCTCACCGGGATCTACACCAGCACCGATCGTCTCGACGACGCCCGTGCGCAGCTGGAGATCCTCGCAGTCGACGACTTCGCCGCGATCCAGCGCAACAACGTGTGGGTGGCGACCATGGCGGGCATCGCCCGTACGGCTGCGCTCGTCGGCGCGCTCGACCTGGCCGAGTGGGCCCTCGACGCGATCCTTCCGTTCGGGGGCGTGATCGCCGGGACCGGCCAGAGCTACGAGCAGCCGGTCGGGATGAGCCTCGGGACCGCCGCTGCCGCGTTGGGGCGCTGGGAGCTCGCCGAGGAGCTGTTCGGCCAGGCGCTGGACCTCTCGGAGCGGCTGGGCGCCCCGACCTTCGTCGCGGTGACGAGGGTCGCATGGGCCGAGGCGCTCGCCGACCGCGACGAGCCGGGTGATGCGGAGCGGGCGAGGGGGCTGGCGACGCAGGCGCTCACCACGGCGGACGAGCTCGGGCTCGGTCGGGTCGCCGAGCTGAGCCGGCGGGTGCTGGGGTAGAACACCCCGACTCGACTCGGAGGACCAGCCATGGGTGCACTCGACGGACGGCGCGCGTTCGTCAGCGGGGGATCGCGGGGGATCGGCCGGGCGATCGCGCTCGCACTGGCGACGGACGGCGCCGACGTGGCGATCAACTACCGGCGCGACGAGCAGTCCGCGCTCGCGACCGTCTCTGACATCGAGGCGCTCGGGCGCCGCAGCGCCGCCTTCGCCGCGTCGGTCGACGATGCCGACGCGTGCGCGGCGATGTGCGCGACCGTGCTCGACGAGTTCGGGCCGATCGATCTGCTCGTCCACAACGCGGGCATCGCGTCGCGCGGGATGAGCGTGGTGAAGACCGACGTCGCCGAGGTCGAGCGCAACTTCCGCACGCACACGTTGGCCGCGTTCATCCTGGCACAGCACTTCGTGCCGGCGATGCGGGACGCGCCGCGTGGTGACGTGATCGTGATCTCGTCGGTCGCGACCACCCACATGCAGGCGGGCGGGGCGCCGTACACCATGGCCAAGGCGGCGCTCGAGGCCCTCGCGATGACCCTCGCCAAGGAGGAGCGCCGCAACGGCATCCACGTGAACGTCGTCGCGCCGGGCCTCGTCGAGACGGAGATGGGACGCCGGCTCGTGAAGGGCGCGATGGGCGTCGAGGACATCCACACGCTCGACGCGGGTTCGCCGTTCGGGCACGTCTGCACTCCCGAGGAGGTCGCCGACGTCGTGCGTGCGCTCGTCGGTGACCCAGGCGCCTACCTCACCGGCGTGAAGATCACCGTCGACGGCGGCACGTTCTGACCCCGTCGTCGGCGTTCTTGCGCCACTTGCGCTGCCATGGGCCGCACAACCGACGCAGGTTGGGAACGTCGAGCGGGGATCAGACGACCGCGTGGGACGCGAGGAGCGCGCGCAGCTCGCGGTCGGTCTCGGGGCCGTAGGTGCGCCAGGCGACGCCGCTCGTGCGGCGTGCGTCGGCGAGCTCGTCGCGCGTGAAGTCGCACCGGGTGTCGGGCGCCGAGCGCCCGTAGAGGGCAAGCGCGTTCAGCCCGAGGATCTTGCGCTTGAGCGTCGCCGTGAGCTCGGGGTACCCGTACCGCTCCTGGAGCTCGGACGAGATCTCGAACGCCCGGAACGCCTGGATCTGGTCCTGGGGCGAGCCGTACCAGAGCGAGTCGGTGCCCCACAGGACGTTGTCGGGTCCGACGGCCACGAGCAGCTTGCCGAGCACGTGCGCCGCCCGGGTGGGATCGCGCATCAGGCTCCACCACGTCGAGCCCAGCTCGGCGTGGACGTTGCCGCCGGGCCGGATGCCCGACCGGCCCAAGCTCGCGATCAACCGGTCGACGCCGCGGCCGGCCTCGTCGTAGGGACCTTCGGCGCCGCCGGCCTCGAACCCGGAGTGGTACACGACGAAGCGCAGGTCCGGGTGGGCCGCCGCCGCCGGTCCGACGTCGACGGGCGACGCGTACTCGCTCCCGCCCGAGAACCCCTTGTGCACGCACACGACGCGCGGGCCGACCTCCTCGACGCGGGCCAGGAACGCCTCACCGACCTTCGGCGCGTCCGCGTCGTGGTCGTCGAGCCACCAACCGTCGCCCGGCGCGTGCGTGTACACCTTCCAGCCGACGATGTCGTGGTCGAGCCGCAGCTGCTCCATGCCGTCGATCTGCGCGCCGGCCGGTCCGACCGTCGGTTGCACGCCGCCGTGCAGGAGCACACGCCGGTCGCCGCAGACGCGGTCGGCGAGCGCGCGGGCGACCTCCATGTGCGGCATGGAGAGCGGGTTCACCGCGTCCGGGATGGGGATCGCCGTGAGGATCATCATCGACGTGTCGGACTGGTTGAACATCAGGTCGAGGTAGTGCTCGACCGAGAAGCAAGCACGCGTGTCGGCCTCGCCGCAGGCGCGCTGGGGGAACGCGTTCGCCAGCCCGTCGATCCCCGAGATCCCGGTTCCCGAGCGGGACAGGTCGTAGTCGAGATAGTGGGTCTGGACGTCGAAGATCACCTCGTCGCCCGCGAGGGCCGCCTGCGCCGCCCCGGGATCGGTCGTCGCGGTCGGCGGCACCGAGTAGGTCCCGCCCGGACGGGTGCCGCGCGACTTCGCAGCGTCGCGGTGACAGGCGGCGAGGGTCCCGAGCATCAGCGCGGCGCCGCCGAGGCTGCGGAGGAACTCGCGCCGACCCATGCCGAGCCGACGGGCGACGGCATCGGCCTCGAGACGCGTGCGGCGGATCGCCTCGATCTCGACCGGACCCAGCGGCACGGGCCGCTCCTCGCCGTTCGAGCACGGCCCGAGCTTGATCGGCAGCTCGAGGTCCGGATCCCACGCCATGCGCGTCGACGCTACGCCCGTCTCCACCCGATTTGCGTGCGACCTGGGGGGCCAGAACCCTCCAAATCGCACCAAGGTCCGAGTGGCACCCGGGAACACGACGGGGATCCGGTGTCACACCCCCGTGCGAGGGTTCGACGCATGTTGAGCATCCTCGTCATCGCCCTGCTCGTGCTCGTCGTCGCCGGTGCGGCCGCGGCCGGTGCCGCGTACACGGTGCGGCGCACCAGGCCCGTCGCCGAGCCCGGACCTGACCCGGAGGCCCTCGCGGACCGCATCGCCCAGCGCGCGGCCCAGCTGCAGCAGGCGGCCCTCGGCTACCTGGTCGAGACCAACCGGGCCCTGCTCGAGTCCGAGCGACTCCGCGCCACGGAGGCACTCGCCGGCGAGCGGGCGCTCGTACAGCAGCAGGTCGGCGGCGTGCAGGCCGAGCTCGACAAGATGACGGCGCTCGTGCGCGAGTTCGAGACCGGCCGCGGCGCCAAGATCGACGAGCTCGCCGGTGCGCTCGCGGCGCAGCGCGCCGGGATCAGCGAGCTCGCCGAGACCGCCCAGGGGCTTCGTGAAGCGCTCGCCAGCTCCAAGACGCGCGGTCAGTGGGGCGAGCGGATGGCAGAGGACGTGCTGCGGCTCGCCGGCTTCGTGGAGGGCGTGCAGTACCGCAAGCAGAAGGCCGTCGAGCAGGGAACGGGCATCCCGGACTTCACGTTCCTGCTGCCCCAGGACGCGGTCCTCTACATGGACGTGAAGTTCCCGCTCGACAACTACGTGCGGTTCGTCAACGCCGAGTCCGAGCTCGAGCGGGCGCGCCACCGCGACGACTTCCTGAAGGACGTGCGCACCAAGGTGAAGGAGCTGGCGGGCCGGCGCTATCCCGACGGCGCCGCCGGCAGCCTCGATTGCGTGCTGCTGTTCATCCCGAACGAGCAGCTGTACGCGTTCGTCCAGGAGCACGCGGGGTCCCTGCTCGACGACGCGCTGCGCGAGCGCGTCGTCATGTGCTCGCCGCTCACGCTGTTCGCGGTGCTCGCGGTGGTCCGCCAGGCGGTCGAGAGCTTCCGCATGGAGCGGACCGCGTCGGAGATCCTCGACGTCCTCGGCACGTTCTCGAAGGAGTGGGACGCGTTCTCCGCCAAGATGGACTCGCTCGGGCGCGGCATCGCCACGATGAACAAGGCCTACGACGAGCTCTCCGGGGTGCGCACGCGCCGGCTCGAACGCCAGCTCGACCGCATCGAGGACCTACGCACCCATCACGCGGTCGATGTGACCGATGCCGAGCGGGCCGCCCTCGTCGCGCTGGAGGAGTCCGCCTACGCTGGCTGAGTGCTCGTCGTGGTCCTGGTCCTCCTGCTGGTGGTGCTGCCGCTCACGGAGCTGTACGTGATCGTCCAGGTGGGCAGCGCGATCGGGTACCCACTCACGTTCCTCCTGCTGATCGCGTGCTCGCTCGTCGGTCTCTGGCTCGTCAAGCGTGAGGGCGTCGGCACCTGGCGGCGGGCACAGGCCCAGCTTCGGGCCGGGGAAGTCCCGGCGGGCGAGGTGGTCGACGGCGCCATGCTGCTCGCCGCGGGCACGCTGCTGCTCATCCCGGGTTTCGTGACCGACGCGCTCGGCGCGATCCTGCTCCTGCCGCCGGTGCGGTGGTTCCCGCGCCGCTGGGCCCGGAACCACCGCGTGGTCCGCACCACGAACGTCGTCTCCGGCCGGGTCATCAACGTCCGCAACACCGCCGGAGCGCCGAGCGACGTCCGCCCCGAGCACCCGGCGATCGAGCCACCTCGGGAACCGCCGACACCCTGACGGTGCTCCTCAGCTCGCGGGCAGGATCTCGAGGTCCACGAGGACGACTCGGGCCTCGTCGACGCCCTTGGCGCGCTCCGAGGTGAAGCCGGCTTCGCGCGCGCCCTCGACGTTGACGAGGTTGTCGTCGAGGAACAGCACGCGATCCCGCGGTGCGTCGAGTCGCTCGGCGACCCGATCGAAGATCGCCCGGTCGGGCTTCACCGCGCGCAGCTCGTGGGAGAAGAAGCGGTGGGTGAGCGCGTGGATCTCGGCGTAGCGCGCGAAGTGACGCTCCGTGTGGATCGGATTCGTGTTGCTGAGACAGCCGGTGACGACGACGGCGTTGGTCTCGGCCACGAGCTGGCCCGCACCGCGGTACGGGCCGCCGATCCATCCGGCGAAGTTCTCCAGGTACTCGTCCGCTGCGATCGGCAGGTCCCAATCGGTCACGACACCGGCGGCGAACTCCTCCGCCGAGCATCCGCCGCGCTCGAACTCCCGCACCCAGCGGCACGTCAGCCAGCGATGCCAGATCTCGTCGTCGTCGGTGATGCCCGACAGCTCCTTCATCGGCTCGACGCCGCCGAAGTCGACGAGCACGCCACCGAGGTCGAACAGCACGACGTCGAACCGGCGGTTCCCGGGTGCTCCGGCCATCGTCAGCCGAGCCGGAGCAGCTCGGGGGCCGCGCCGCAGTCGGCGCGAGACCGCAACCCGGCCTGGTCGCCGAGGCCGTCGGGACCGATCACCGCGTCGAAGGTCGGGCCCGACCACGCGACCGGGACGAGCCCATCGGTCTCGCCGGCCGCCTCGGCCGCGCCGGTCGCGTCGCGCAGGGCTTCGAGCAGGCGGGCCGGCAGTGCCGCGGCGAGGGGAACCACGAGCCAGACCGCGGCGCCCACCTCGCGCGCCACGTCGACGAGCTCGTCGGTGCCGGGCACGACCAGGATCGTTCCGCCACCGGTCGCCACCGGGGACACCAGCAAGTGCGACGGGCCGAGCGCGGCCAACTCGGTCACGTCGACCACCCGCACCGGTTGCACCGACGCACGCAGCCGCCGCGAGAGCAGCGCATCGTCGCGCCGGTTCCGGACCGCGAGGATCTCGAGGTCGACGCGTTCGGCGAGGCCGTCGCGCACGACGTCGGGCCATCCCGCCACCGCGACCGGCTGCTCGGCCGGGAACGGCAGCAGCCCGCCGAGGCGGCCGGGTGTGGCGTCGTGCCGCCAGTCGCGCCACGCGGCCCAGGCACCCTCGCCGGGGTCGGCCGCGCCCAGCACCCGCGCGCACAGCCACCACAGCGGCGTCACGGTCGGGTGATACGCGAGCAGGCGCCGGCACGCGATGACGACCCCCATCGGATCGTCGGCGAATCCCGCCAGGCAGTCGGCGGCCTCCTCGAGCAGGGTCTCGGCGTCGTCGCCGGACGCGCGGGCGAGATACCGGAGACGCTCGAACGGCCGCACCCAGCTCAGCCCTTCGGCTCCTTCGGGAGCCCGAGCACGCGCTCGCCGATGATGTTGCGCATCACCTCGTCCGTGCCGCCGGCGACCCGCATCCCCGGCGTGCCGAGCACCATCTCGGAGAACGCGTACGTGCCCCACTCGCCGGTGTCGGCCACGAGGCGAGGCCCGAGGACGTCTCCGACGAGCTGGCCCATCCGCATCATGTTGAGCGTCAGGGACAACTTGGCGATCGACATCTCCGGCCCGGGCAGCTGGCCGGCGCGGATCTTCGCCATCGCACGCTGGGTGTTGAACCGGGACACCGCGCCGTGGATGTACGCATCGGCGAGCGCCTGACGCACGAGCGGGTCGTCGCTCACGCCGAAGTGGCGGGCCATCTCGATGAAGCGGGTCATGCTCATGGATCCGCCGCCCGCGCTGCCACCACCGATCGACGCACGCTCGTTCATGAGCGTGGTGAGCGCGACGGTCCAGCCTTCGTCGACGTCGCCGAGCCGGTGCGAGTCGTGGACACGAACCTCCTCGAAGAACACCTCGTTGAACGACGCGCCGCCGGTCATCTGGCGCAACGGGCGCACCTCGACGCCGGGCGCGTGCATGTCGACGAGGAGCATCGTCATGCCCTTGTGCTTGGGCTTGTCCGGCGACGTGCGCGTGATGATCTCGCCGATGTCGGAGTACTGCGCGCCCGACGTCCACACCTTCTGACCGGTGACGATCCACTCGTCGCCGTCGCGCTCGGCCTTGGTCTGGATGCCCGCGAGGTCGGAGCCCGCGACGGGCTCGGAGAACAGTTGGCAGCCGATGATGTCGCCGCGCCACAGCGAACGCAGGTACCGCTCGCGCACTTCGGGGATCGCGTGGGCGAGGATCGTGGGCGCGACCATGCCGAGCCCGATGCCGAACGGCGTCTGCGACGGGATCGCGTATTGGCCGGCGAGCTCGCGGTAGGCCCGGTCGTAGGCGGACGGCAGGGCGCGGCCGCCGTACTCGGTCGGGCCGGTGATCCAGCCGAAGCCCGCGTCGAACTCCTTGGCCTTCCAGGTCTTGGCCTCGGCGATCTCGGCACGCTCCTCCGCGGGCGTCTTCTCGTCGAGGATGCCGACGCGGTCGGAGCCCTCACCCCAGACGAACTTCGACACGCTGCGGCGGGAGGTGTTCGTGTCGAGGAACTCGGTGGCATCGTTGACGAAGTCGTCCAGCGCGATGTCGGTCATGCGGCCTCCTGGGTGGGTCGCGGATCGTAGCGAGCATCCGCCGGACGGCTCGACCCTGCGGCGCGGACGCGCACGGGACCATCGGGCGAAACGCCGGGTGCCGGGCTCGGAAGTCGCCGCCGCGACGCCTCTAAGGTGCCCCTGATGCCCGAGCCCGTCGATCTGGCGCCCGCGCCACCCCCCAGCCTCGCGACCGTCGGCGCGGCGATCGACCGCCGGGTCGACGGCCTGCTCAGCGCCGAGATCCAACGGTGGCGGATCGTCGACGACGGGCTCGCCGCGCCCCTC
>CAZXCB010000110.1:0-10761 GCA_964639075.1 uncultured Bifidobacteriaceae bacterium
ACATGTGCAGGACGTGGTACCGGCCACCGGTGATCCGGGCGAGTTCCAGGTCGCGCGCCACGATCGTGACCTCCGCCGCCGCGGGCCGGCCGGGGATCCCGAGGCGGGCCGACCACTCCCCCTCGTGCATGTGACCACCGGCGACGAGCGCCGGGTCCTCCGCGTGCTGCGCGATCACCGCGCCGGGCAGTGCGCTCGCGTACTCGAACGCCCGGCGCATGACGTTGGCGTCGGCCACGCAGTCGCCGTCGTCGGTGAAGATCCGCACGCCGAGGTCGTGGAGCTCGCCGAACGGCGCCAGCTCCTGGCCGGCCCGCCCCCGCGTGATGCAGCCGGCGACGGTGACGAGGCACGCCGCGCGCCGCCCCTGCTCGAGCACGGCCTCGACCACCTTGGCGTCGTCGAGCGGGGGCGTGGTGTTCGGCATCGCGACGACGGCGGTGAACCCGCCGAGCGCCGCAGCACGGGCCCCGGTCTCGATCGTCTCGGCCTCCTCACGGCCGGGCTCACGGAAGTGCACCTGCTGGTCGACGAGACCGGGCGCGACGACCGCGCCCTCGGCGTCGAGCACGGTCGCGCCCGCGGCGTCCAGACCGGACGCCACCTCCGCGATCACGCCGTCGCGCACCAGCACGTCCGCGGCCCGCTCACCGGCCTCGTCCACCACCGTTCCACCGCGTAGGAGGAGATCGCTCATATGACCGCACCCGCGCCGAGGAGCTCGAAGAGCACCGCCATCCGGACCGCGACCCCGTTCGCGACCTGCTCGCGCACGAGCGAGCGCGGGCCGTCGACCACCGACGTCGCGATCTCGTCGCCGCGGATCATCGGGCCCGGGTGCATGACGAGCGTGTCGGGCTTCAGGCGCTCGGCCCGATCGTCGCTCAGGCCCCAGCGGGCGTAGTACTCGCGCAGGCTCGGGAGCAGCGCACGACCGATGCGCTCCTGCTGCACCCGCAGCACGTAAACGACGTCGAGCTCACCCAGCGCGTCGTCGAGGTCGGGGACGACGGTGACCGGCCACCCGTCGAGGTGCTCGGGCATGAGCGTGGGCGGACCGATGAGCGTGACGTCGGCACCGAGGCGCGACCAGCACTGGATGCCGCTGCGCGCGACACGCGAGTTGCGGACGTCGCCGACGATCCCGACGCGCGCGCCGTTCAGGTCACCGCGATGGCGCCGCAGGGTGAACGCGTCGAGCAGCGCCTGGGTCGGATGCCCGTGACGACCGTCGCCCGCGTTGACGACGGCGGCGTCGAGCCAACCCGCGATGCGGTGCGGCGCGCCGGCGGCGGAGTGGCGCACGACCATGGCGTCGATGCCCATCGCCTCGATGGTCTTGACGGTGTCGAGGAGCGACTCGCCCTTCTTGACCGACGAGCTGCTCGTGCTGAACGTCATCGTGTCCGCGCTCAGACGCTTCGCCGCGGTCTCGAACGACAGGCGGGTCCGGGTCGAGTCCTCGTAGAAGAGGCTGACGACCGTCTTGCCCCGCAGCGCCGGGACCTTGGGGATCTCGCGCCCGAGCACGTCGCTCATGTGCTCCGCGGCGTCGAGCAGCCCGACGATGCCGTCGCGGTCGAGATCCTCGATGGTGAGGAGATGCTTCATGTCTCCCCCTCTCGGCGATGGCGGTCGAGTCGGCCGAGGGTCGACGGCTCGCTCACGACGTGCTCCCTTCGTCACGGTCGCCGTCGGCGCCGTCGGGACCCCAGAGCTCGATGGTGTCCTCGGCGACGTCGTCGGTCTCGCGCAGGCGGACCCGCACGTCCTCGCGCTCGGCCGTCGGCAGGTTCTTGCCGACGAAGTCGGCCCGGATCGGCAGCTCGCGGTGCCCGCGGTCCACGAGGACCGCGAGCTGGATCGCGCGCGGCCGACCGAGCTCGGTGAGCGCGTCCATCGCGGCGCGGATCGTGCGCCCGGTGAACAGGACGTCGTCCACCAGGACCACGACCCGGCCGGTGACGTCGACCGGGATCTCGGTCACGCCGAGCGGGTGGACGTGCCGCAGGCCGATGTCGTCACGGTAGAAGGCGACGTCGAGCGCGCCCACCGGCACCGGCTGCCCCTCGAACGCCTCGATCGCGTCGGCCAGGCGCTGCGCGATCTCCGGACCGCGCAGGTGCAGCCCGACGAGGACGACCTCCGCGGCGCCGCGGTTGCGCTCGACCACCTCGTGCGCGATGCGGGTGAAGGCGCGGCGCAGGTCGTCGGCGCCGAACACGGTCGTGCGCAGAGAAAAGCCGCCCTCACGGGCGGCCGGGGTCGTGCTCGCGGGAGTTGTCGTTCCGGCGCCCGGGGCGTCGGTGGGGCTCTCGGCCATCTCGTCCTCGCTCCGTGGGGACCTCACGGGATCCCGGTGACGGAGTGCACCGACCGTAGCACGGCAGGTGGGAGGCTCTGCGCATGGCCGACCCGCCCGCCGACTGGCTCGTCCGCTCGTTCTCGCTCGCCAACCCCAAGGGCCGCCGCCAGGGCGACCTGCCGCTGCTCCTGCGCAACGTGGCCAAGGAGCTCGAGCACACCCGCACCACCGAGGTCCACGACCTCGTCCTGCACACCGACGTGACGTCGCGCGGCCCCTGGTACTCGGTCACCGTCTACTACTCCCTGCCCGACGACCCCGAGTAGCGCGCGTCGTCGAGGTCGGCGACCGGCGGCCCTCATGTTCCGACCGGCCAGGCTCGAGCGTCGTGCGCGACGACGACGGTCCGAGGGTCGAACGAGAGCACTCGCTCCAACGACTGCTGACCGGCGCCCAGAAGGGTCGCGTCATGCATGTTGTCCGGCGCGACGCGATGGTTCGTCAACTCGTCGGCCTTGAAGACGCACTGCCCGGCGACGATCACCGGGCCTTCGGCGGTATCGACGACGACGGACTGATGTCCGGGCGTGTGACCCGGTGTCTCGATGATCCGCACGCCGTCCATGATGCGTTCGTCGCCGCGCACGCGCCGGACCGAGGGCTCGGGAATGTACGCCCACTCCGGAACGGTGTAGCCGGCGCCCCGCGCCACCTCGATCTCCGCCGCTTGCGCGTAGATCGGGATGCCTCGTCGGTGGAACACCTCGTTCTGGCCGCAGTGATCGAAGTGCAGATGGCTGCAGATGACCGCGACGACGTCGCGTTCGTCGATCTCGACCTGTGCGAGCGCGTCCGCGATCGAGACGACCTTCGGCCGGTACAGCTCGTCGATGAGCGCGTTCCCCGTGCCGACACCGGTATCGAACAGGATCACGCCGTCCGCATGACGGATGACGTAGCCGAACACCGGACAACCACCCTCGGTGTGGCGCGGATGCCAGTCGGGAAAGGTCACGTCACCGAGCGGCAGGCGCTCGATCCGGGTGTCGAGTGTGGGCACGTCGGCTCCCTCCGCCGAGAGCTCAGTGTGAGACGAGGATCTTCACGACCACCACGACGAGTCCGAGGCCGCTCACGACGAACAGCGACCAGATCGGGTGTCGACCGGTGCGGGCCGCGACGATGAGCGCGATCAGTGGGAGCCGGAGGAGCGTCACCGCGAACGCGAGTGCGAGCATCCAGGGACCGGAGACGGACGGCAGGGTGCCGAGCGCCAACAGCACCGCCGGTGGGATCATGCCGGTGAGGACCGGCAGCAGGTCGCGGAGGATCTCCCGGCGCTCTGCGCTCGTGAGCCTCCGCCGCTCGCGCACCTCCTCGCCGATGACGTCGGCGAAGATGTGCGCCAGCAACGTACCGACCCCGATGCCGACCAACACGGCCGCCCCGCCGCGCTCGTCGGCCGCCTCCGGCGTGACCACCGCGAGACCGGCGACCGCGAGCACGGTGCCGTAGATCCACGCGGAGACTCGACGCGCCGCATCGTCGGCCGGGACCGCCAGCACCCAGCGCGGCAGGAGTCGGGGGGACGAGATGGTTCGTTCGCTGCTCACCGCCGCATTCTGGACCGACACCGGCCCGCGTCGGGCGGATGGACGCTCGATGTTCGCCGTGCGAACCCCGCCGCCTCGATCTCGAGCCGGGTCGCGGCGGCGTCGTCGGCGTAGCTCAATGTGGGGACGGCGGGTTCACGAGAACCTCCAGCGGGTGGCGCTGACGGGGAAATCGAACTCGCGCCAGGTGAGCGCGACGCGCGGTGCGAGGCGGAGGAACGCGTACGAAGGCTCCGTCACGTCCATCGCGAAGTCGTACTTCTCCTCGTACGCGTCCGCGAACCCGGCCGGCAGATCCGACGCGGCCAGCCACTCGACCGCGCCCTCCAGCACGCACACCTCGTCGCCGCTCTCGAGGTGCACGACGACCGACGGACTCCGACGCAGGTTGCGACCCTTCACCGAGTCCGGGTCGGTCGAGAACCACAGCGCGTCGTCGAGCCAGAGGCCCCACACCGGCATCGCGTGCGGCCGCCCGTCGGCGCGAACCGACGTGACCCAGTAGTTGCGCGAGCGCACGAGCCACTCGGTGACCGTCGCCCAGGTGAGCACCGAGCCGTCGGCCGGCGCGTCCGCCAGGCCGTACCCGTCGATGACCAGCAGTGGTCCAGGCGTCGGATCGGTCATGTGTCCTCCAACAACGTCTCGACCAACGATCCTTGCAGCCAGGTGAGCCAGTCGTAGGTGGCGAAGCCGGCGTAGCGCGGATCGGATTCGTCGACGTCGGGGTCGTCCTCGGTCACGCCGATCACGACCCCGATGGCGAGGCGCACGTCGTTCAGCGCCGCGACCCACTCCTGCACACCCTCGGGATCGAGGGTGAGCTTCACCCGCCCGCGCCCGTCGGCGCCGGATCGCAGCGACGCGGCGAGTGCGCCGACAGTCTCCGACTTCGCCTTCACGAGATCGTCGTGCACGACCGACTGGAAGTCGGTCTCGGCCGCGTCCTCGGTGGGGTCGAGGTAGGCGCGGGGGAACAGCCGGTCGCGCACCGGGTCGGCTCCGTACGGAGCCGCGCCCCCGGTGAGCAGTGCGAGCAGCTGGCCGGCGAGGTCCCGGAGCGCCGCGACCTCGTCGGGCTCGAACCGCACGACCACGAGATCACCGTCGCGCGAGAGCTTCGTCACGAATGGTCCTTCTCCATCGTCGCCCAGAGGCCGTGCGCGTGCAGCCGGGCGACGTCGTTCTCCGCCTTCTCGCGCGTGCCGTGCGACACCACCGACTTGCCCTCGTGATGCACCTCGAGCATGAGCTTCGTCGCCTTCTCGCGCGAGTACCCGAAGAGCTTCTGGAGCACGAACACCACGTAGCTCATGAGATTCACCGGGTCGTTCCAGACGATGACGAGCCACGGGACGTCCGGGAGCACGCGGGTCTCGTCGACCGGCGCCTCGACCGTCGCCGGCGACGTCGACGCGCGCACCGCCACATCCCGAGGTGCCCGGACGGAAATGGCACCCCCGCGCACTGCCCGGACCAGGACTCCGGCTCCGGGCGTGGAGCGCGGCACCTCGGCCCCGGCCATCAGCTCGCGGCGCGGACCCGCTCGGCGATCCGCGCCAGGAGGCCGTTCACGAACCGGCCGCTGTTCTCGGTCGAGTACTGCTTCGCGAGCTCCACGGCTTCGCTGATCACGACCGCGGTCGGCACGTCGGGCTCGTGGGTCAGCTCGAAGCACCCGAGCCGCAGGACCGCGCGGTCCACGGCGGGCATGCGCTCGACGGTCCAGTTCTGGGAGTACTCGCGCAGCAGGTCGTCGAGCTCGACCACGTTGTCCTCCACACCACGCAGGAGCTCGACCGCGTAGGCGTCCGGCGCGACGGGCAGGTCGTCGAGCAGCTCGGACACCGAGATCGACCGCGCCTCGCGCTCGTAGCAGAGGCTCAGCGCCCGCTCGCGGGACTCTCTCCGTGGCGCCACGAGCGTCAGGCGCGGGTGAGGTACTCGCCGGTGCGGGTGTCGATCTTGAGCGTCTCCCCCACCTCGATGAAGAGCGGCACCTGCACGACGAGCCCCGTCTCCATCGTCGCGGGCTTGCGTGCCCCG
The DNA here is from genome assembly GCA_964639075.1 of uncultured Bifidobacteriaceae bacterium. GTDB lineage: Bacteria > Actinomycetota > Acidimicrobiia > IMCC26256 > JAENVU01 > JAENVU01. The sequence continues at coordinate 5,965 of CAZXCB010000110.1, forward strand.
GAGACCCGGTCGCCCTGGATGCCCGGCTCCGTCTCCGTCACGCGCAGCTCGACGGCCGCCGGCAGGTCGACGCCGAGCACCTCGCCCTGCCACATCGGCAGCACCGCGGAGTCACCCTCCTTGAGGTACTTCGTCGCGGAGCCGAGCGCGTCGTGCGACACGTGCATCTGGTCGTAGGACTGGTTGTCCATGAACACGTAGTCGGAGCCCTCGCGGTAGAGGTACTGCATCTCGCGCTTGTCGATGACCGCGTGACCGACCTTCTCGTCGGCGCGGAAGGTCTTCTCCACCACGGCGCCGGTCCGGTAGTTCTTCAGCTTCGTGCGCACGAACGCGCCGCCCTTGCCCGGCTTCACGTGCTGGAACTCGACGACGGTCATCAACCCCTCGGGGAGGTTGAGCGCCATGCCGTTCTTGAGATCGTTGGTGCTGATGCTCACGCGGGGATCCTTGATTCAGATGACGAGGTGCTTCGGGAACTCGGTGAGCTCCGTGGCACCGGACTCGGTCACCACCAGGGTGTCCTCGATGCGGACGCCCCCGATACCGGAGAGGTACACGCCCGGCTCGACGGTCACCACGTGACCGGGGGCGAGGGTACCAGTCGAGGTCGACGCGACCCGAGGCGACTCGTGGATCTCGAGCCCGACACCGTGCCCGGTCCCGTGGACGAACGCGTCCGCCCAGCCGGCGCCGGCGATCACCTCCCGCGAGGCGCCGTCGACGGCGGCGCACTCGGCGCCCGGGCGCACGGCCGCACATCCGGCGCGCTGCGCGTCGAGCACGGTGTCCCAGATGCGGCGCGCCTCGGGGCTCGGGTCGCCGACGCTGACGGTCCGGGTCATGTCCGAGCAGTAGCCCTCCACCACGCACCCGAAGTCGATGACGACCAGCTCGCCCGCACCGATCCGCCGGTCGCTCGGGCGGGCGTGCGGCTTCGCGCCGTTGGGTCCGGCCGCGACGATCGGGTCGAAGCTCACCCCGCTCGCGCCCCGCTCGCGCATCGCGAACTCCAGCCGGAGCGCGAAGTCCCGCTCGGTGGGTCCCTCGCGCAGCGACGGCAGCACCTCGGCCAGCGCGGCGTCGGCGATCGCGCACGCGGCCCGGATCCGCTCCACCTCGCCCGGCTCCTTCACCATCCGCAGGTCGTCGACGAGCCCCTCGGTCGGCACGAGGTGCACTCCCCCGAACGCGGCGCCGAGCGACTGCTGCCGGGCCCACGAGACCGCGTCCGCCTCGAGGCCGAGCCGCGTGACTCCTGCCGCGTTGGCGGCCGCGACGAGCAGGGCGATCTGCTCGCTCTGGGTGAGCCCGATGACGACGTCGGCGTCCACGCCCGCGCCGGCGAGCTGGTCCACCGACTGGTCGCGGTAGCGGCCGTCGGTCACGAACGTCGCGGCGCCCGCCGCCGTGACGAGCAGCGTCGCCGCGGAGCCGGTGAAGCCGGTGAGGTACCGGATGTTCACGAGCCGGGTGACGAGCAGCGCGTCGACCTCGGCGTCGCCCAGCTTCGGGCGGAGCCGATCGAGTCGGGCACCGACGTCCATCGGCGCCAACGCGACCACCGTCACGACATCCCCGCGCTCGGCCCTGCGGGCCTGGCCACCGTATCGCCGGGCCTGACGGCCGGGCGGCGCTTCGGGACCCCGCTCGGCGCGACCAGCAGGACCGACGCGAAGTCTGGCGCCTCGCTCACGCGAGGCTCGCGATCGCAGCCTCGACCGCGAGGCGGTAGCCGGTTCGGCCGAAGCCGGCGACGGTACCGGTCACGACGGGCCCGATCACCGACGTGCGCCGCCACTCCTCACGGGCCGCGGTGTTGGACAGATGGAGCTCGACCTTCACACCGTCGTACGCCGCGAGCGCGTCCGCGATCGCGTAGGACGTGTGGGTGAACGCTCCCGGATTGACGACGATCGCGTGCGCGCGACCACGCGCACCCTGGATGGCCTCGATGATCTCGCCCTCGTGGTTCGACTGCACGTGCTCGAGGGTGTGGCCGGCCGCGACGGCTGCAGCCGTCGCGTCGGCCACGCAGTCGGCGAGCGTGTCGGTGCCGTAGATCTCCGGCTCCCGCTCGCCGAGCAGGTTCAGGTTCGGACCGTTGATCAGCAGGATGAGCATCTGATGTCCTCTTGCTCCTTCGGAGCGGGCCGCACGGGCCCCGCTCGGCCGGACGGGCGTCGGTGCATCGGAGTCGAGGCCTCGCTCACGCGTCCTCAGGCTTCGAGAGATTCGAGGTCGGTGTCGGCGTAGCCGATGGATTCGAACGCGTAGCGCAACGCCGCGACCGGAGGGTCATCGACCAGCTCGAGGCCGTCGGGACCGGGCAGGACGAACGTGAGGCCGCCACGCGACTTCTTGTCGCGCGCCATCAACGCGACGAGCTCCCTGGGGCTCACCGCCGCGGGATCGGGCACCTGGGTCGGAAGCCCGAGCGTGAACGGCAGCGCCTGGAAGCGGTCGACGACGTCGCCGCGCACGCGCTCACATCCGCCGGCCAGCGCGCCGGCGAAGACGAGGCCGATCGCCACCGCCTCGCCGTGCGTGAGCCGGTGGGCGTACGCGATCTCGAGCGCATGGGCGAGGGTGTGACCGAGGTTGAGCGTCGCGCGCAGGCCGGTGCGCTCGTGCGGGTCGCGCGCCACGACATCCGCCTTGATCGCGGCACAGCGGCCGACGACGTCCGCGAGCACCGCCGGGTCCCGGCCGAGCACCGCGCTCGTGTCGGCCCGCAGCAGCTCGACCAGGCCGGTCGGGTCGGCGACGACGTCGAACATCAGCGCGTACTTCGCGACCTCGCCGAGGCCGCTGTGGAAGTCGCGCGCGGAGATGCTCGCGAGCGTGTCGGTGTCGGCCACCACACCCACGGGCTGGTGGAAGGCGCCGACGAGGTTCTTGCCCTCGGGCAGATTCACCGCGGTCTTCCCACCGATCGCGGCGTCGACCATCGCCAGCAGCGTGGTCGGGGCGTGCACCACGGCGACCCCGCGGTGGTAGACCGCGGCCGCGAAGCCGGCGGTGACGCCGACGACCCCGCCGCCGAGCGCGACGACGGCGTCGCCCCGCAGGAGACCCCACGCGGCGAAGCCGCGACACAGCTCCTCGATCGTGGACAGCGACTTGTGCCCCTCGCCGTCACCCATCAGGAACAGCTCCGTCGGCGCGTCGATCCCGGCGCGCAGCGCGTCGGCGTAGCGCTCCGCGACGGCCGCCTGGCTCACGACCGCGACCCGGCGCCGTCCCTCGAGCAGTGCCCCGGCGCGCGTGAGGGCGCCCGACTCGACGACGACGTCGTAGGCGGGGTCGAGCCCCACGGTCACGGTGCTCACCGGATCACGCCTCCCCCGCTCCTTCGCCCGGCGGGCGGGGCCGCTCGGGCCCCGCTCGGCCGCCGCGGAACCAACACGTCGATGCCGTGGCCTCGCTCACGCCCGGGACTCCGAGTACGCGGCGAGCACGGCGGCGGTGACGGCCTCGACGTCGCGGCCACCCGTCTCGACGCGGGCCTGCGCCACAGCGGCGTACGACTCGGCGCGTGCGTCCGCGAGCCGGGTGAGCGTGACGACCGTCGGTGCGCCGGCCAGGAGCGGGCGGGAATCGGTGCCGTCGGCCTCGACCCGGGCCGCGAGCTCGTCGGGCGCGCCGTCGAGCCACACCACGAACCCGTGGGCGCGCACGGCACGGCGGTTCTCGGCGTCCACCATCGCGCCGCCGCCGCACGCCACGACGAGTGGCTCGGGCGACGCGACGACGTCGGCCAGCGCGGCTCGCTCGCGGGCGCGGAACCCCGCCTCGCCCTCCGCCGCGAAGATCTCGGGCACGGTCGTGCCCGCCTGGGCGGTGATCACGTCGTCGGTGTCGACGAAGCCGCGCCCGAGCGCCTCCGCGCAACGACCCCCGACCGTGGTCTTGCCCGCGCCCATGAGGCCGATCAGGACCAGATGTCGGCGGCTCCGCTCGCGCACCGTCGCTCCGCCAGGCCGACGCTCGCTCCGCGGCTCACCTCCGCTCGTGCCTCGCTCCGGTTCGGGAGCGGAGAATGGCATCGTCACAGGTTCGCGACGAACTCGCGGTGGTTGCGCAGGAGCTCGCGCATCGAGTCGCCGCCGAACTTGCGGAGCACCTCGTCGGCGAGCACGAGCGCGACCATCGTCTCGGCGACCACGCCCGCGGCGGGCACCGCGGTGACGTCCGTGCGCTCCTTGAAGGAGACCGTCTCCTCCTTGGTGTTCACGTCGACCGTCCGCAGCACGGGACGGTTGAGGGTGGCCAGCGGCTTCATCGCCGCGCGCGCCACGAGCAGCGAGCCCGTGGTCATCCCACCCTCGATGCCACCGGCACGGTCGGACGCGCGCGTGTAGCCGTCGGTGTCGTTCCAGAGGATCTCGTCGTGCGCCGCGCTCCCCCGCTCGGCCGCGACCGCACTGCCCTCGCCGATCTCGACCGCCTTCATCGCCTGGATGCTCATCAGCGCCTGCGCGATCCGGCCGTCGATGCGTCGGTCCCAGTGCACGTGGGACCCCAGCGCGACCGGGACGTCGAAGCCGAGGACCTCGACCACGCCACCGAGCGAGTCGCCGTCCTTGGCCGCGGCCTGCACCGCTTCCACCATGGCGGCCTCGGCGGCCGGGTCGAAGCACCGCACCGACGACTCGTCGATGCGGACGAGATCGCCGCGGCGGCGGCCGGCGGCGTCGAGCGCGACCGCGCCGGCGACCATCACCACCACGTGCGAGATCTCGGCGGTCCCGAGCTCGGCGAGCAGTGCCTTGGCGAGCGCACCGGCCGCGACCC
>CAZXCB010000111.1:0-10720 GCA_964639075.1 uncultured Bifidobacteriaceae bacterium
GAACAGCTCCTCGCGCTGGAGGTCGTCGATCGGGAGGCCGTGCAACGAGCTCGACGAGATCGCGAACACGATGGGCAGTGAGCCGACGAGCAGCGTCCACTGGTTGACCTTCGAGGACACGAGCGTGCCGAGCCCCGACTCCGTGTTCAGCCGCCATGCGAACAGTCCCGCGATGAGGAGCTCGGGGGCTTCCGATGCGAGCGGCGCGACCCACTGGACGAGCAGGAACGTGGAGATGCCGAACTCGCTGCCGGTCGCGACGAGCGCCTCCGCGAAGCCCTCCGCGCACGCCAGGATCACCCCGGCGGCGAACGCCAGCATCGCGCCGACGGCGATCCGACGGGGGCGCTGGCGCATCGAACCGAGCAGCGCGGCCGGTCCGATGAGGTGCGGCTCCTCCGCCGGCGCGCGGGCGACGCGGATCATGTATGCGACGAACAGGCCGACGAGCACGAGCGAGTCGAACAGCGTGATCGAGTGCCGCAACGGAAGCGTCAGCGAGTAGAGCGTCGCGACGAGCAGGAAGCCGATCTCGACCGAGTGCGAGCGCGTGAGCTGCACCTCGTCGTCGAGCGGCCCCTCGTAGTGGTCCCGCTTGGCGATGCGGCGCATGCGCCACGCCGCGAGGAGCACGACGAGCGACCACCCGATGCCGATGAGCAACCGGTTGCCGCCGGTCATGTTGGCGAGGGCGAGCGGGGCGTACTCCTCGGGGTTGGTGCCGGCCTTGGCGGTGAAGACGAAGTCGACCGCGTACTCGGGCAGCACCGCGATCAGGGCGAGCACGGCGAGGGCGAGCCCCTGGGACACGTCGAGCTGCAGGGCCTCGGCCGCCCACGCGAGCAGGAACGCCGAGCCGACCACCGCGAGACCGAAGAGGATGGCCGCCACCCACGACGTGATGTGCACACCGCTGATCCGCAGGAACAGGCCCGGGAACGTGAGCACGACGGCTCCCGCGATGGCCAGCATCTGTCCTCGTGGGTGCTCGGTCGCCATCGGGAGATCCTACGGGCCGGGTCCCCCGATCCCGGAGGCGGTCGGTCCGGATCGGGCGGTCCCGGGACGGATGGACCAATCGGGGATCCGGCACTCAGGTCCGGAGGAATACGCGCCGACAAGAGGCCGTTGTCGGGGTTCCCTTCCATCGAGGTCACTCACATGTTGGCAGTCACCTCCATCGTGCCCACGTCGAGCTGGCGTGACTTCGCCGCGTGCCGTGGCGTCGACCCCGGGGTGTTCCACCCCGAGGACGAGGAGGAGAACGAGCTCTCCGCCGAGGAGGCCAAGGCCATCTGCTTCTCGTGCCCGGTGCGCGAGGTCTGCCTCGAGCACGCGATCGCCGTCCGCGAGAAGCACGGGGTCTGGGGCGGTCTCACCGCCCGCGAGCGTCGCCGGCTGATCCGGCGGCGCCGCCGCTCGGCCTGAACCCCGAGGTGTGGCTCAGCCCGCCTGCCTCCGCCGCAGGGCGTCGAGCACCGTGAGCCCGGCGAGTCCCATCAACACCCCGAACGACCAACCGCCGACGACGTCGGCGGGCAGGTGCACGCCGGCGACGATGCGCGCGACGCCGACGACCCCCGCGAGCACCGCCGCAGCCGGTCGAGCACGACGCGGGAGTGCGGCCATCGCCATGATCGCCGTCGCGGCCGCGACCGCCGCGTGCCCCGAGACGTAGCCGAGCCCGGTGCCGCGGCCGTCGCGTACGTCGATGTGGGGAAGGTAGGCGAGGGGCCGGCCACGTCCGACGAGGCCCTTGACCCCCTTCGCCGTGATCCACGTCATCGCGCCAGTGGCCACGGTGGCCGCCGCGAGCATCCGGTCCTTGCGGAACGCGAGGATTCCCGCGCCGACGATCACTGGTCCCCAGATGGACCCCAGCTGCATCACCGGCCACAGCGCGGTGGAGGCCCAGCCCGGCGCGTCGTTGATCCACGTGGTGAGGTCGAGCTCCCACCGGGGGAGCGGCGAGCGCGCGGCAACGGCATACGAGCCGGCAAGGCCGACCACCGCCGCGCCCGCGATCACGCCGGGATGCTCGAGCGGCGGGGCGAAGCGCGAGGTGCCGGACGGCGAGGACGGACGGCTTGGGATGGTGAGCCTCCAGTGACGTCGGTGCGCGCGGTCCCGGTGGCCGGACGGGCGGCGAGGTTAGTTTGGCCCGTCACACCCGCCGTCGCCGGTTGACCCGGGGGAAGCCCGTCGTGACGTCGATCGCGCCGCTGCCCGATCTCGATGCCATCCCACCCGCACCCGTGCCCGCCACGGAACCGGAGACCGCGCGTCTGCTCGGGTATCGGCGGACGCCGCGCGACCTCTTCCGGTCGATCGTCTACGCGCTGATCACGCTCGTCCTGCTCGTCCCGACGCTGTGGGCGCAGGACACGATCCTCGCGTTCGAGCGCGATCTCCTGAAGCTCCTCGACTTCCCGACGCCGACGCTCGCGCAGGTGTGCGTCGGCATCCTCCAGGCCCTCGTCGCGGGGTCGCTGCTCGCGGTCTGGCTGCGGCCGATCTTCACCCGCCACTACCGGCTCGTCGGCTACCTCGCGGTCGCGTCGGTCGCGGCCGGGCTCCTCGGGTTCTTGCTGCACGTCGCGATCACCGGCACCAACAACTCGCTGCTCGGCAACGCGGTCGCCCGGCGGGTCGGCATCTCGTCCGAGGTGTTCCCGTCGATCTGGGGCCTGGCTGCGCTCGCGGCGTCGTTCGTCGTCGTCTCCCCGTTCGTCACGCGGCGGGAGCGCCACGTCGGCGTCGGCATCTTCACCGTCGTGGTGCTGCTGCGGATCGCGGTGTCGGTCGACGTGCCGGTGTCGATGTTCGTCTCGATCGCCCTCGGCGCGACCGCCGGCGCGGTCGTGCTCTATGCGTTCGGCCGGCCGGACGAGCGTCCGACCGACGGCGCGGTGCTCGCCTCGTTGCGTGCCGCGGGGCTGCCGGTGGCGCGGCTGGACCCCGCGCAGGTGGACGCGCGGGGTTCGACGCCGTACTTCGGCACGTTCGAGGACGGCCGCCCCCTCTTCGTCAAGGTGCTCGGCACCGACGAGCGCTCGGCCGATCTGCTGTTCCGGGTCTACCGCTACATCCGCTACCGCAACCTCGGCGACGAGCGGCCCTTCTCGTCGCTGCGCCGTGCCGTCGAGCACGAGGCGTTCGTGTCGCTCCAGGCGCGCGACGTCGGGGTCCGGACGCCGCGCATGCGGGCGGTGGCCAAGGTCGGGCCCGACTGCCTGCTGCTCGCGTACGACGGCATCAACGGCCTCGCCCTCGACACCTTCCCGCCCGATCACCTGACCGACGATCGCCTGCGAGAGATCTGGGAGCAGGTCGGGATCCTCCGCCGCCATCGAATCGCGCACCGGGACCTGCGGCAGTCCAACCTCATGGTCGACCCCGACGGCGAGGTCTGGATCATCGACTTCGGCTTCGCCGAGGTCGCGGTCACCGACGCGCTCCTCGATGCCGACGTCGCGCAGCTGACGGCCTCGCTCGCGGTGCTCGCGGGCGCCGAGCGCACGGTGGACACCGCGATCGAGGTGCTCGGGCGCGACGCGCTCGTCACCGCGCTGCCGCGGTTGCAGATGGGCGCGCTGAGCGGCGCGACCCAGACGAAGCTCCGACACCATCCGGGCCTGCTCCAGCAGGTCCAGGACGTCATCGAGGACCGCACCGGCGTCACCGAGGTGAGGTTCGAGCCGATCACGCGGGTCGGCGCGAAGCAGCTCTTCACCGTCGTGATGCTCGTGGCGGTCACGTACTTCCTGCTCCCGCAGTTCGCGGACCTGCCCGAGGTGTGGGACCACGTGAAGGACGCGAGCTGGTGGTGGTTCGTCCCGGTGTTGCTCGCGTCCGCAGCCACCTACGTCGGCGCCACGATCGCGTTCCTCGGGTCGGTGCCCGAGCCCCTCCCACCGGTCCCGGCGGGGATGGCCCAGGTGGCCGGGTCGTTCGTCAGCAAGGTCGCGCCGGCCGGTCTCGGTGGCATGGCGCTGAACATCCGCTTCGCACAGAAGTCCGGGGTCGACTCCGCGGTCGCCGTCTCCGCGGTCGGCCTCGACACCGCCGGCGGCTTCCTCGTCCACGTCGCGATGCTGTTCCTGTTCGGCATCTGGGCCGGCAAGTCCGCCTTCGGGGAGTTCTCATTGCCCGACCCCGTCTACCTGCTCATCGGGTTCGGCGCGGTACTGCTGTTCGCCGCGGCGGCGCTCGCGGTGCCGGCCGTCCGCCAGCTCGTACGTCGGAAGCTGCTGCCGATCCTCGGCCGCGGTCTCCGTTCGATGAACGCCATCGCCCGCGAGCCGGTGAAGCTCCTCATGCTCGTGGCCGGCTCCGCGCTCGTGACGTTCTCGTACGTCGTCGCGCTGTACTTCGCAACGCTGGCCTTCGGAGGCGAGCTCGACTTCGCGGTCGTCGGCGTCGCCTTCCTCGCCGGGTCCGCGATCGCGACCGTCGCGCCCACGCCGGGCGGGCTCGGTGCGGTGGAGGCGGCGCTCGTCGCGGGTCTCACGGCCTCCGGGATGCCGGGGCCGGTCGCACTGCCCGCGGTGTTCCTCATGCGGTTCGGCACGTTCTGGCTCCCGACCCTGCCCGGGTGGCTCGCGTTCACCTGGCTCCGACGCGGCGAGCACATCTGATGCCGCGCGCCCGACTCGGTGCCGGGCTCGCGCTCGGCGCTGCGGCCGGCGCGCTCACCGCGGTGGTCGTCGAACGACTCCGGCACGGCCGGGAGGCGGCCGGATCGGCTGCGGTGATCGGCCGGTCGGGGATGCATCGCAACGTGCGCCTGGCGCGTCTCGGCGCACGCGCCGGCGGCCGTCACGCCACGACCCGGGCCCGCCAGGTGTTCGCGTCGGCGGCGCGCCGCGAGGAGCTCGATCGCGCGCTCGAGCTGCGCCACGCGGAGGACGTCACCCGTGAGCTCGGGGCGATGAAGGGCGCGCTCATGAAGCTCGGGCAGATGGTGAGCTACCTCGACGAGGGGATCCCGGAGCACGTCCGCGACGCGCTCGCGCAGCTCCAGCACGACGCGCCGCCGATGAGCGTCGAGCTCGCGGCGGAGGTCATCGAGGCCGAGCTCGGCACCGCGCCCGACCACGTCTTCGCGGAGTGGGATCCGGACCCGATCGCGGCCGCGTCGATCGGGCAGGTCCACCGCGCGGTCACCCGCGACGGCCGGGCCGTCGCGGTGAAGGTGCAGTACCCGGGCGTGGCCGAGGCGGTCGAGTCGGACCTGGGCAACGTCGGCCTGCTGTTCGGTGGCATCGGCCGCGCGTATCCCGCGTTCGAGACGGGCCCGCTCGTCGAGGAGCTGCGCGACCGGCTGCGCGAGGAGCTCGACTACGGCCTCGAGGCCCGCCGCCAGCAGCGCTTCGCCGACTACTACGCCGGCCATCCGTTCATCCACGTGCCGTCGGTGGACCGCAACCTGTCGACGCGGCGCGTGCTCACGACCGAGCTCGCGGTCGGTGCCCGCTTCGCCGAGGCGCAGACGTGGCCGCAGGACCAGCGCGACCTCGCGGGCGAGGCGATCTTCCGCTTCGTGTTCCGCTCCTTCTACCGGCTGCACCTCTTCAACGGGGACCCGCACCCGGGCAACTACCTCTTTCGTCCCGACGGCCGCGTGACGTTCCTCGACTTCGGGCTCGTCAAGGAGTTCCGCCAGACCGACATCGACCTCATCCGGCGCCTGATCGAGACGATCGTCCTGGATCCGGACCCGGCCGAGTTCCGGATCGCCATGGAGAACGCCGGGTTCCTCCGGCCGGGCGCCGACGTCGGCGACGACCTCGTCGTCGAGTACTTCGGTCACTTCTACTCGCACATGCGCGAGCGCGGTCCTCACCCGATCACGCCGGAGTTCGCGAGCGAGGTGGTGCGGCGCTTCTTCGACGTGCGCGGTCCCTACGCCGAGGTGATGCAGCACGCCAACGTCCCGCCCGCGTTCGTCGTGGTGCAGCGGGTCAACCTCGGGCTGTTCGCCGTGCTCGCGCAGCTCGGGGCGACCGCCGACTGGCGCTCGATCGGCGAGGAGCTCTGGCCCTGGGTGGAGGGCCCGCCCTCGAGCCACCTGGGCCGGCTCGAGGCGGAGTGGCTCGCCGCCCGCGCCTGAAGCGCGTGGCGCCCCTGCTCACGGGTGCAGCTGCAGGGACTCCTCGTAGGTGAGCTCGGACGACGGCGGGAGCGCGCGGAGCGCGAAGTCGCGCAGCGACCCCGGACCGACGTTGCCGCCGTCGAAGAGGAGGTTGCCCCAGTCCCGCCAGCCACCGAGGACCGACTTCTGGGCGTCGTGGTTGATGTCGACGCTCACGGTGCCACCCGGGGTGCCGTCGCAGTTCCAGTCGGTCGGCCCGTTCGCCGTCGCCGTTCCGAGGTGGATCGTCCCGTCCGGACAGAACCAACGGGTCGTGTAGGTGTCGGCCGCGGGATGGGCGAGCCCGACCGCCTCGTCGAGCGCGGCCTCGGTGAGCGCCGGGTACTTCCGCCGGGAGTAGCTGAACTCCGACGGGCCGCTCGTGCGCGGGATCCCCGTCACCTGGAAGAAGTAGTTCATGACGCTGAGGTAGTTGGGCTTGTAGTTCGTGATGAGGTCGTTGCCACCGTGGCCGAGCCCGAGGTTGTGCCCGAGCTCGTGGATGAACGTGCCGACCTTCGCGTCCTCGCTGCCGTGACCGCTCCAGCGGCCGAGCGTCACGACGAAGCTGTCGGCCCCGATCCCGAACGAGAGCCCGCTCGACGTGCCCGCGTCGTAGCCGTGGGCCCAGATCATGTAGTGGAACGTCTTCGCCCGCAGCGGGTCGAAGTTCGCCGCCTTCAGGGCGTTGAACTCCGGCGTGACGGGGTTGAGGTCATCGTCGTGGGCGACGACGTTCCCGCCCCCGAGGTCGTACTTCGTGCCGCGGGCCGCGCCGGCGTCGAGGTGGATCCGGATGCCTCCGGTGCCGTCGGGGTTGTCGGCGTAGGGCGACGTCGCGAACGCGGCGACGATCCGGTCGAGCTCGGGCGCGAGCGGGAGGTGACACGGGCACGTGGCTTCTGCGCCCATCGAGTCCATCTCCACGAACACGTCCTTGTGCACGACGCTCGCGCCGAAGGACTGGAGGTTGACGTCGAAGGTGCCGTTGCCGTCCGCGTCGTTGCCGTTCGCCTCCCAGCCGTCGAGCAGCGCGTCCCCGTCGCTGTCCGCACCACCGTCGAAGCCGATCGACAGGATCTGCGCGATCCACGAGATGCAGTCGGGTCCGCCGGTGACGGTCATGATCGCCGCGGTGTGGCCGGGCCGAACCCGACGCCCGACGCTCACGGTGTCGGTGTCCCAGAGGTTGCCCTGGCTGAACGAGCCCGCGGCTTGTGGATCGGTGCCGTCCCAGTCGACCTTGGACTGCGCGAAGCCGTTGAACCCGCTCGCGGGCTCGTCGGTGGCCTGGCCGCCGCCGCCGAGGTAGGTGGTGCGGACCTGGGGGACGGGATCGGTCGCGGGGAAGCCCCAGCTCATCGCAGTCCCGAGCGTGGCCCCGTCGGTCGTGGCGTAGCCGTCGGCGAGGAGCACCCGGGTGTGCGGGTACCCGGCCTGCTCGAACACCGCGACCAGCGACGCGCCGTCGACGAGCGGTGCGGTGCTGCCCACCAGCCACGGGTCGACACCGTCGGTCCGGCCGCTCGCGAAGTTGCTGAGCGAGTACGTCCCGCCGTGGGTGACCAGCGTGCTCACGTCGGCGCGGTACGCGAAGCCGTACGCGGCCTCGGGTTCGCACGTGCCCGGGCCGGAGCCGACGAGGCTCCCGGTGACGTCGGTCCCGTTCAGGCGCCCGGCCGCGAACGACGCCGGTGCGCCCGCCGCGGAGCCCTGGATCGACCAGTACAGGTATGCCTTGACGACGGTGGCCTTCGACGGGATGCCCGTGAGCCGGATGCTGCCGGATCCGCGGTTGCGCAGTCCGGTCCCGGCGGCCACGTACCCGCCGTGCACGTCGATGGCGCTCGCCGGTGCCGGCGTACCCGTCGCGGGCGCGGGAGCGCCGCTCGCGCGGACGCCGGCCGGCGGATCCACCGGCGCGGCGACCGCGGTGCTGCCGACCGGGGCGAGCGCGGCCAACGCGACCGAGGCGACGACGGCGAAGGCCCAGCCGCGGGCCGTCGGCGTCAGCCCGCGTCGCCTCCCCACCTGCACCACGTGGCGCCCCTCCAGCCCGGCCGTCATGAGTCCGGCCGCGTTGTACCACGGCGCGCGGTGGCCGGAAAAGGTGCGGTCGACCCTTTGGCAGCTCCCGCGGACCGATCGAGCCGTACCCGGGCCGTCGGTGCGTCGCCGGTAGGCTCGATTCCTCATGGATTTCGACCTGTCGCCCGAGCTCGCGGAGCTCCAGGCCACCGTCCGTCGCATCGCCCAGGACAAGGTCGCGCCCCGCGCCCGCGAGATCGACGTCAGCGAGGAGTACCCCCAGGATCTCTTCGAGCTCTTCGTCGAGACCGGGCTCACCGGCCTCTGCATCCCGGAGGCCTACGGCGGCTCCGGTGCGGGGATCCTCGGTCTGGCGATCGCGATCGAGGAGATCTCCAAGTACTCGAACGCGGCCGCCCTCATGTTGCTGCTCACGCGCCTGCCCACGGGGTCGCTGCTCATCGCGGGGTCGGAGGAGCAGAAGCGCAAGTACCTCACACCGCTGGCCCTCGGCGAGCAGCGTGCCGCGTTCGGCCTCTCGGAGCCGCAGGCGGGCAGCGACGTGATGGGCATGCGGACGCGCGCCGAGCGCGACGGCGACGCGTGGGTGCTCACCGGTACGAAGTGCTGGATGAGCGGAGTCGTGCAGGCCGACTGGTACTGCGTGTTCGCCAAGACCGGCCCGGCCGACTCCCGGTCGCACGACAGCATCAGCGTGTTCATCGTCGAGCGGGGCTGGGACGGGGTCTCGGTGGGCCGGACCGACAAGAAGATGGGGGTCAAGGGCGTCGACACGGGCGAGCTGCTCCTCGACGGCGTGCGCGTGCCCGACGAGAACGTGGTGGGCGAGATCGGCGGCTTCCAGCTCTGCATGCTCGGCCTCAACGCGATGCGTCCGATCGTCGCGGCGCGTGGCATCGGTCTCGCCGAGGGCGCGCTCATGTACGCGGTCGAGTACGCGAAGGAGCGCGCCGCGTTCACCAGGACCATCGCCGACTTCCAGGGCATCCAGTGGAAGATCGCGGAGCTGGCCACCGAGATCGAGGCGGCCCGGTTGCTCACCTACCGCGCCGCGTGGTTGGCCGACCAGGGCAAGTTCACCAAGGAGTGGGTGCCCTACCTGTCGATGTGCAAGTACTACGCCACCGAGCTCGCGGTGAAGGTGAGCAACCACGCGCTGCAGATGCTCGGCGCCGCGGGGTACATGCAGGACCACCCGATGGAGCTCTACTACCGCGACGCGAAGCAGCTGACGATCGTCGAGGGGACGAGCCAGGTGCAGCTCGGCCTCATCGCGCGCGGCGTCATCGACCACGACCTCTGGTGGGACTGACGGAGATGGCGGAGGCAGGCGTGCACTGGCCGGACGTCCTCATGCCCTTGCTCCGGCACCAGTCGCCGGGCGAGGACATCGTGGCCGCGGCGATGGCGACGATCCTCGACGGCAAGGCCACCGACGCCCAGATCGCCGCGTTCGCGGTCGCGCTGCGCTCGAAGGGCGAGACGCCCGAAGAGCTCGCGAGCCTGGTCCGCACGATGCTCCTGTTCGCCGAGCGGGTCGACGTCGCGCCGGAGTCCGACGCGGGGCCGCTGCTCGACACGTGCGGCACCGGCGGTGACCGCTCGCACACCTTCAACATCTCGACCACGGCTGCGCTCGTCGTCGCCGGGTCCGGGGTGCGGGTGGCCAAGCACGGCAACCGGGCCGCGTCGTCGGCGTGCGGATCGGCCGACGTGCTCGAGGAGCTCGGGGTGGTCATCGACCTCGACGGGCCCGGCGTCGCCCGCTGCATCGACGAGGTCGGCATCGGGTTCTGCTTCGCCCAGAAGTTCCACCCGGCGCTGCGCTTCGCGGGGCCGGCCCGGAGCCAGATCGGCGTCCCGACCACGTTCAACTTCCTCGGTCCCCTCGCGAACCCGGCGCGGGTCCGTCGTCAGGTCGTCGGTGTCGGCGATCCCGCGATGGGCGATCGCGTCGCCCACACCCTTGCCGAGCTCGGCTCCGAGCACGCGATGGTGTTCTTCGGTCACGACGGTCTCGACGAGCTGACCACGGTGGACTCGTCGACGGTGATCACCGTCCTCGACGGTGCCGTCACGCGGGACACGCTCGACCCCACCCTGCTCGGTCTCGCACGCGCGGCCCCGGAGGACCTTCGCGGCGGCGACGCGGCACGCAACGCGGAGATCGTGCACGCCGTGCTCGGCGGTGAGCCGGGTGCCCGCCGCGACGTCGTGCTCCTCAACGCGTCGGCCGCGCTCCAGGTCGCGGGGCTCGCGGCCTCGTGGGCCGACGGCATCGCCGCGGCCGCGGCCGCGATCGACGACGGGCGCGCGGCGTCGGTGCTCGACCGGTGGATCACGTTGTCACGCCAGGTGGCGGCGGCCTGATGGCGACCGCGCTCCAGTGCCCGAACTGTGGGCACAAGCACCGGCTCGACGAGCTCGGCGACGTCGCGGTGTTCCCGTGCGTGAGGTGCGCGCGGCAGCTCAAGGTGCCTCCGGAGTACCGGCCCGTGGCGGTCGCCGGTGCCGTGGGTGCCGCGAACGGTGGTGGGG
>CAZXCB010000112.1:0-10658 GCA_964639075.1 uncultured Bifidobacteriaceae bacterium
CCCGATCGGGCGGAGCGGGGCCCGACCGGCCCGGCCCGCAGGGCCGAGAGGGGACGAGGCATGAGCGAGGTCACGCTCGTCCCGACGGAGTTCACGCTGGTCAAGTTCGACGCCGACGACGTGCGTGCGCTGATCGACGCGACGCTGACCGAGGTCGCGTTCCCCGCCGACGTCGACGTCACCGTCGAGGTCGACGAGGTGCTGCCGCACCCGTTGACCGCGTCGTCGGTCGATGTCGTCGACCACGAGGCCAAGCTCTGGTTCACCGGCGGCTGCTTCGAGAATCCGCAGCGCCAGACCGGGCTCTCCGTCGACAACACCCGGGTGGAGCTCGGGTCGGCGTTGCTGCGGGCCAAGGACCGCCTCGTCGGCGGCTTCGAGAACGCGCCCGTCGACGACGAGCTCGACGACCGCCAGCGCACGATCTGGGAGGCCTACGCCGAGGGCCGCCTGGTCAGGCTCGGATTCCCGGTGCGCGAGCAGCGCCGCCGCTACACGTTCCGGCTCTACGCCGGGTTCAACGACGTCGCCGACGCGGCGTTCGATGAGCTCTGGTCCTCGGACGCCACGCTCACCTGGGACCAGCTGGTGGCACTCGCCGAGCACCTTGCCGCCGCGGACACGCGGCCCGAGCGCCGCAAGTCGCTCCGGCGCGACTCCCTGCGGCAGCCCGCCGCGAGTTGAGTCACGTCCCGACGCGCTCGTTGTAGGCGGCGACGACCGCATCCGCCGTTCGTTGGGTCGACCTCAGGGCCGCCAGGGGAGACTGGTTGCCACTCAACATCGAGGTGATCCCCTCGACGACCGCGCGGCGTACGTCGAGGAAGTCGCCGATCACCGGCCCGGTCGTGGCCAACGTCGTCGGTCCGCTCACCAGCTGGTCGTAGGACGTCCGGTAGTTCGGGTCCTCGGCCCAGCGCTGCTGCACCGCGGGCGACGAGGCGACGGAGCGGCGGATCGGCACGTAACCGGTCTCGAGGTGCAGCCGCTCGAGCTGGGGCGCCGCGACGAGGTACTTGATGAACTGCCACGCGGCGCCGCGCTGCGCGGGATCCGAGCGCCCCACGACGTAGAGGGAGCCCTCCGCGGTCTGCACCCCGCCCCCTTCCCGAACCCCCGGCAGCGCACCGGTGCCGACCTCGATGTCGGGGTACTCGCCGCGTTCGAGGACGTTGACGATCGGCCCGAGCACGCCCGAGCCCTCGATCGTCATCGCGGCGTCGTGGGTGCCGATTGCGAGGAGGTGCGTCGCGCTGCCGGGCTCGGCGCCGGTGTTGAGCGCGAGTCCGTCGCGGACCATGTCGTGCCACCAGGTCCACACCTTCCGTTGCGTCGGGTTGTCGAGGTCGACCTCGGTCGCCCGGGCGACTCGGCCGTTGCCGTGGTTGGCGTAGACCTGCCCGTTCTTGGACGACCAGAACTCGGGGAAGAACTCGGCGACGCGCAGGGCGATGCCGTGCTTCGCGACACCGGAGCGCACGAGCTGCTCGGAGTAGGTCCGAACCTCGTCGAGCGTACGGGGCGGGCGGTCCGGGTCGAGCCCCGCGCGCCGGAAGGCGTTGCGGTCGTAGAACAGGATCGGGTTCGACGGGTTGTACGGCATCGACCGCAACGCGCCCTGCACCGTGTAGTACGCGGTGACCTTGGGCAGGAAGTCATCGAGCGGGTAGCGGTCGGCGTCGACGCACGCCTGCACCGGAACGGTGGCTCGACTGTCGATCATCGTCTGGAGCGCGGTCTCCTCCAGCTGGATCACGTCGGGCACGTCGCCGGTCGTGAGCCCGGCGCGGAACTTGGGCAGCGCGCTGATCTCGGCGGACTGGTCGACGAGGTGGACCTGTACGTCCTCCTGCGAGCGGTTGAAGTCGTCGACCATGGACGTGAACACACGACCGTTGTTGGCACCCATCTGGTGCCACATCGTGATGTCGACCGGCTTCTTCGCCCGGCGGAACTCGGTCAGCCCGCAGGATCCGTGGCTCGACTGCGTGGTCCCCGAGTCGCCCGAGGTGCAGGCGGCCAGGCCGGCCGCACCCAGAGCCGCAATCATCAGGAGCGCGGGCCGGACCCGATCTGTTCGTCGCACAGAGGGGAGGGTACCGACGCTGCCCCGAATCGGAAGGGCCCTTGGTCCGTTGACGGAGCGCGTGGCAGGCGAGGACCATGGCGGCTCGACCCGGAGGGCCCGGGCTGCGTCGGTTCGATCCCGGGGGTCCGAGGATGCTGCACGAGGTGACGGTCGAGCCGCTCGATGCCGCGCGCCTGTTCGCGCTCGTCGGTCCCGAACGGGCGGCGGACTTCACGCTCGTCGCCACGGAGACGCTCGACGTGCTCGCCGGGCGTGCGGTGGTCAACGTCAACTCGACCGCGAGCGGCGGCGGGGTCGCGGAGCTCCTCCACACCCTGCTCGCCTACGCGCGCGGGACCGGCATCGACACCCGCTGGCTGGTGATCCAGGGCACCCCGAGGTTCTTCGAGGTCACCAAGCGGATCCACAACCACCTCTACGGGACCAGCGGCGACGGAGGGCCGCTCGGGCCGGACGAGCGCGATCTCTACGAGTCGGTGCTCGCGCCGAACAGCGACGCGCTGGTCGGCGCCGTGGCCGGAGGTGACGTCGTGCTGCTGCACGACCCCCAGACGGCGGGGGCCGTCCCCGCGATGCAACGAGCGGGTCACCGGGTCGTCTGGCGCTGTCACGTCGGCCGGGACGAGCCGAACGAGCACACGGAGCGGGGATGGGAGTTCCTCCGCCCGTACCTCGAGGGCGCCGACGCGTTCGTGTTCACGAAGGCCGAGTTCGCGCCGGCGTGGGTCGATCCCGACCGGTTGCACGTGATCACGCCGTCCATCGACCCGTTCAGCGCGAAGAACGAGCTGCTCGATCCGGATTCGGTCGCCTCGGTGCTGGCCGGCACCGGACTGCTCGACGGCGACCGGGGCCCCGGCGTCTTCGTCCACGAGGACGGGGTGTCCGACCGGGTCCCGGCCGAGGTCGACCTGCTCGGCACCGGATCGGTGCCGCCCGACGTGCCGCTCGTCGCGCAGCTCTCGCGGTGGGACTCCCAGAAGGACATGGTCGGCGTGTTGCGCGCCTTCGCGGCCGGGGTCGCGCCGATCTCCGACGCGCACCTGCTCCTGGCGGGACCGTCGGTCCAGGGGGTCCACGACGATCCGGAGGGTGGACCCGTGCTCCTGGAGTGCCGCGACGTGTGGGAGTCGCTCCCCGCGTCGGTGCGGTCGAAGGTCCATCTCGCGTGCGTGCCGATGGAGGACCCGGCGCTCGCGGCGACGGTCGCGAACGCGATCCAGCGCCATGCCGCCGTCGTGACCCAGAAGAGCCTCGCCGAGGGGTTCGGCCTGACCGTCGTCGAGGCGATGTGGAAGCGCCGGACCGTCGTCGCTTCACGCGTCGGCGGCATCGTCGACCAGATCGACGACGGGGCGAACGGTCTCCTGGTCGGTGCGCTCGACGTGTCGGCGTTCGTCGACACCCTGAACCGCGTGTTGGGTGACCCGCCGCTCGCCGCCCATCTCGGCGCCGCGGCCTATTCCCGAGCGCACCGCGACTTCCTCGGTGACCGCCACCTCGAGCTCTACGGCGCCCTGCTCCGGGCGCTGCTCGCCTGACTCTGCGCGTCAGGCGAGGTCGTGTGCGGAGATGACCCCGTAGAGGTCGAGATCGGGGGGGCCGGCGAGCAGGCTCGTCGCCTCGGTCGCCATGGTGACCATCACCTCGCCGTTCAGGTGGTCACGCTGGGCCTCGGCGTCGTCCCACTTCTCCACGAGCAGGAACCGTCCCGGTTGGGAGGTCGAGGCGACGAGATCGACGTTGCGGCACCCGCCGAGCGCCCGCGTGAGCACGACGTAGCGGGCGAGCACCGCCGCGAGGTCGGCCTCCTTGCCGCTGCGGGCCTGGAAGGTGCCGGCGACTACGGTGATCTCCACGTCCGTCACGGGGCCTCCCAGGGGCGGAACTTTCGTCCACAGGACCCTGTGGAAAACCGTCCTTGACGCGACCGGTATCGTACAGGGACCTCACGCCGGGTGACCGGGAACAATCCATCGGCCCGTCTGCGTTGTCCACTTGTCCAGCAAGACCCTGAGTTCGGAGACCGATTTTCTTGGCGAAAGAGCGCGTGGAGCGGGATGAAGAAGACCTGGTTCGCCTCTATCTGACCGATATCGGGCAGTACCCGCTGCTCACCAAGGACGACGAGGTTCGTCTCGCCCAGCAGATCGAACAGGGCAAGGAGGCACAGACGGAGTTCGAGGCCGGCGGCAAGGGCCTGACCCAGGCGAAGAAGCGCGAGCTGCGCAAGGCCATGCGGGTCGGCGAGGAGGCGGAGCGCACCTTCGTCCAGTCGAACCTGCGGCTCGTGGTCTCGATCGCCAAGAAGTACCAGGCATCCGGCCTGCCGCTGCTGGACCTGATCCAGGAGGGCAACCTGGGGCTGATGCACGCCGTCGAGAAGTTCGACTGGCGCAAGGGCTTCAAGTTCTCCACCTACGCCACCTGGTGGATCCGCCAGGCGATCACCCGCGGCATCGCCAACACTGGCCGCACCATCCGCCTCCCGGTGCACGCCGGCGACACGCTCGCCCGGCTCCAGAAGGCGCGCTCGCGCTTGGAGCTCAAGCTCGGCCGTCCGGCCACGCTCGCGGAACTCGCGGCCGAGGTCGAGATGCCCGAGGACAAGGTCACCGAGGCGCTGCGCTTCGCGGCTGAGCCGCTCTCGCTGTCCGAGCCGCTGCGCGAGGACGGCGACGCCGAGCTCGGCGACATCGTCGAGGACCGCTCGGCCGAGTCGCCGTTCGAGGTCGCGGCCACGGCGCTGCTGCCCGCGGAGATCGAGAAGCTGCTGTCGCCGCTCGACGAGCGGGAGCGCCAGATCCTCGCCCTCCGGTTCGGTCTGGACCGCGGTGAGCCGCGGACGCTCGAGGAGGTCGGGGAGTACTTCAACCTCACCCGCGAGCGGATCCGCCAGATCGAGGCCCGCGCGATGAGCAAGCTCCGCCACCCGTCCGCCGACACCGGCGCTCGGGACCTGCTCGCCGTCTGACGTCCTCCCTCTCCCGCCGGACCCTCAGGTCGGGACGATCGCGTCGCCGACGTGCACCTCGCCGGGCGTGACCACCAGCGTCGCCACACCGAGGTTGCCGGCACGCTCGCGGCTGATCGTGCGCAGGACGTCGAGGTCGCGGTCGATGCCGCCGGGCTGGCGACGGGTGGTCATCACGCAGCGGTCGATCGGCTTCACGACGTCGACGACGGCATCGCCGAGGCGGAGCTGCGCTCCGACCCAGTCGTCCTCACCGGTGCCGTCGACCACGACGTTCGGACGGAAGCGGCGCATGTCCCAGGCGCCGACCGTGTCGGTGCCGATGATCGACACCTGGGTGCGGGTCGAGTCGTGGAACGAGCCGACCGGTCCCTCCCATTGGAACCACTCGACGGTGGGGTCGCGGTCGGCGTCGTCGTCGTCGGCGAGTCCGATCTCGAACGTCCCGACCGAATCGGCACCGGCCCGGACGAGCTGCACCGGTCGTCCGAGCCACGTCGACAGCGCGTCGTCGTCGGCGACGATCGAGCCGTCGGGCAGCGTGATGCGGACGTCGTCGTCGACGAGAGCGGCGTGGGCGAAGAGCAGGTCCGGCGCCCGGCGACCCGTGAGCGCGAGTCCGGTCTCCTGATCGACGATCGCCCAGAGGCGGTCGCCGACGATCCCGCGCGGCCCGATCGACGCCGTGTCGAGGAGCTCGCCCTGCATGGACTTCACGGGGTACCGCCAGAGCGCGGTCACCCACGCGTCGCTCCGCCCGCTCATCGGCTGTGGATCCAGTCGATGAAGTCGTACGGGTAGCCGCGGTCGATCGCGCTCGCGTCGTCCAGCCGGTCCCGCGCCGTGTCGTCGAGCCGCCAACCGACCGCCCCGAGGTTGTCCTCGATCTGCGGGACCGTGCGGGCGCCGAGGATCGGCGCGGTCACCCCGGGCCGGTGGAGCACCCAGTTGAGCGCGACCTGGGCCATGGTCCGGCCGAGCTCCTCGGCGAGATCGGCGACGGCCTGTGCGACCGCGAAGTTGCGCTCCTCTCGGATTCGCAGGCGCATGAGGATCGCGGACGGCGTGGTGTCCGCGGCGCGGGTGTCGGCCGGCGGTGCCTCGCCGGGCCGGTACTTTCCGGAGAGCAGCCCGCCGCCGAGGGGGCTCCACGGCAGGATCGCGAGCCCGGCGTACTCGGCCAGCGGGAGCAGCTCGCGCTCGATGTCACGGCAGACGAGCGAGTACTGCGGCTGCAGCGACACGTAGGGCTCCCAGCCGTGGTGGCGAGCGACGCCGAGCGCGGTTTCGAGCTGCCAGCCGGTGTAGTTGCTCGCGCCGACGTAGCGGACCTTGCCCTCGCGAACGAGGTCGTCGAGGGTCGAGACGGTCTCCTCGATCGGTGTGTCCTCGTCCCAGCAGTGGATCTGGTAGAGGTCGATCCAGTCGGTCTGCAACCGGCGCAACGAACCCTCCACTTGCTCGCGGATCACGCGGCGGGACGCGCCCTTGTCGTTCGGTCCCGAGCCCATCGGCATGCGGCACTTCGTGGCGAGCACGATGTCGTCGCGTCGCGAACGGAGCGCGCGGCCGAGGATCTCCTCGGACGCGCCGCGGTGGTACGCGTTGGCGGTGTCGATGAAGTTGCCGCCCGCGTCGAGGTAGCGATCGAGGATCTGGAGGCTCTCCTCCTCGGGGGTCTCGCGCCCGAACGTCATGGCGCCGAGGCACGCCTCGGTGACCCGCAGACCGGTCGTGCCGAGCTGGCGCAACTCCATTCGCGCTCCTCCTCCTCGATTGGGTGCTCAACCTGCGCCACTTGCGCTGCGATGGGCCGCACAACCGACGCAGGTACGGCGCGCGCCCGGCTCAGCCGGCGTACTGGATGAACTCGTAGGGGTAGCCGAGGCGGAACGCGCTCGCCCACGAGAGGGCCTTCCCGGTCTCGTCGTCGAGCTGCCAACCGACCGCGCCGAGGTTGTCCTCGAGCTGGCTCAGGTTGCGCGCGCCGATGATCGGGGCGGTGACGCCGCGCCGGTTGAGCACCCAGTTCAACGCGATCTGCGCCGCGCTCTTCCCGGTCTTCGCGGCTGCGTCCTTGACCGCGTCGACGATGCTCCACGCGCGGTCGTCGAGGCGGTAGGTGAACGTGATCGGGTTCTCGGTGTCGCCGCCGCGGGTGCCCGCCGGGAAGTCCTCACCCTTCGTGTACTTGCCGGTGAGCACGCCACCGCCGAGCGGGCTCCAGGGGATCACGGCGAGGCCCTCGCTCTGACAGAGGGGCAGCAGCTCGCGCTCGGCGTCGCGCGTGATGAGGGAGTACTCGGGCTGGAGACAGACGAACGGCTCCCAGTTGTGGAGCGCGCTCACGCCGAGGGCCTTCGCGAGGTGCCAGCCCGCGAAGTTGCTCGCGCCGATGTAGCGGACCTTGCCCTCTCGGACAAGATCATCGAGCGTCGACAGCGTCTCCTCGAGTGGTGTGTGCCGGTCCCACATGTGCAGCTGGTAGAGGTCGATCCAGTCGGTGCCGAGGCGCCGCAGCGACGCCTCGCACGCGGCGCGGAGGTTGCGGCGTGACGAGCCGACGGCGTTGGTGTCGCCACCCATCCCGAAGCGCGCCTTCGTCGCGAGCACGATCTGATCGCGGCGGTCCTTGATCGCCCGTCCGGTGATCTCCTCGGACACGCCCTGGCTGTAGACGTTGGCGGTGTCGAGGAAGTTGCCCCCGGCGTCGACGAACCGGTCGACGATCTGGTGGCTCGTGGCCTCGTCGGCCTCGTTGCCGAAGGTCATCGTGCCGAGGCAGAGCTCGGACACGCGGGTGCCGGTTCGGCCGAGTTGGCGATACTCCATGGCGATTCGCTCCTGGTCGGGACTGCCCGTCGACCTTATGACTCGGCGCGACAACGCGCCCACCCCTTCAGGCGTCTGGACGGGTGATGATGGCCGGCATGGCAGGGCCCGACGACGTTGGTCCCGGTGTGTCGGCGGGAGACGACCGCGAGCAGGGGTTCGCGGCGCTGTTTCGGGAGCACTATGGATCACTCGTCCGGCTGGCGCGGTTCCTGGTCGACGACCGGGGCACCGGCGAGGAGGTGGTGCAGGACGCGTTCGTGCGCGTCTACCGCGCGTGGGACCGGGTCGACGAGCCCCTTCGATACACGCGGCGGGCGGTCGTGAACGGCGCACGGTCGCGGCTCCGCCATCGCGCCGTCGTCCGACGGTACGTGCCTCCGACCGCGGCCGACGGCGCGCCCGCCGACGAGGAGATCGTCGCTCGGCCGCAACACGCAGAGGTGATCGCCGCGCTCGAGGGACTGCCGCGCCGCCAGCGTGAGTGTCTCGTGCTCCGCTACTACCTCGATCTCTCGGAGGCCGAGATCGCATCGACGCTCGGCATCTCGACCGGCTCGGTGAAGTCGCATGCGTCGCGCGGTCTCGCCGCGCTCGGCCGGCGTCTGGAGCGCCCGTCGTGAACGAAGACGACCTCCGCGCGACCCTGCACGACGAAGCCGCGCGCGTCGACGTCGGCGCGAACTCCCTTGGCCGGATCCACGACCGCCTCGCGACGCCGGATCGTGCGCCGATGCGCTTCGCGGCGCGTTCGGCGATCGCCGTCGTCGTGGTCGCGGCTCTGGTCGCGGCAGCGCTTGTCACGTTCCGCGACCGCGACGACCTCGCGAGGGTCTCTGGTCGGGCGTCGTACCCACGACGCATCCTGGCGATGACCGAGCAGCACCAGCCGGTGGTGCTCGACGCTCTGACGGGGCGACGGATCGAGCAGTACGAGAGTCGTTCGTACGCTGCGGGCACCCAGGTCGCCGTGGCTCCTGACGGCCGCGACTTCTACTTCGTCGACGGCGACGGCAACAAGGGCTGTGAAGGCCACTCGATCCTCCGCTTCGGCCTTCCCCCGTCCGGGCGGCCGGGCACCTCGATCGCCGACGAAGCGAGCGCGCCGGCGATCAGCTCCGATGGCCGGTACTTGGCCTTCTACCGCTGCCTCCCGGGCGATGAGCGCGCCGACGAGTTGGTGCTCCGAGAGCTGGCGACGGGATCAGAACAGGTCTGGCGCGCGACCGCTCCGGACTTCTTCGGCGAGCGCCTGGTCTTCGAAAGCGATTCACGGCATCTGATCATCGAGATGAACCGCGATCAGGTGGGCTCGGCCGGGCGCCATCGTCGGTTGAACGGCTTGTACCGGCTCGCCACGGAAGCAGGCTCGGTGCTCCCCGGGGTCGAGTTCGGCGTGGCGCCCTTCGCGTTCTTCGGCGCGATAGGCCCGAACGGCGACTACGTCGGGCACTACCCGAACCGCTTCCGTCCTCGCGACCCGGATCCTGTCGTCATCATGCGACCGATCGACGCCGAGAGGCCGAGCGCGTTCTCCGCCGCTCCCGAGTTCTTCGTACCGCAAGGGCTGGAGTCTGCGACGTCGGACCCGACCGGCCGGCACGTGCTCGCCGTGGCGGGCCGCACGCTCTATCGCTGGAGCCGGGGCGACCGCCACCCGACCAGAATCCGCGACGGTGTCATCGCGGCCGTCTGGATTCCCGACGCGCCCGCCGCAACCCCGCCGCCGTCGATCGCCGCGGTGCGCACGGACGGTCACGTCGTCCTGCTCGATCCGGCGACGGGCGCAACGCTGCGCGACGTCGGCACTGCGTTCGACGCGAGCCAGGTGGCCACCGATCCCGTCAGCGGCGATCTGCTCATCGGCGTCAACACCTCCGATGAATGCCGCACCGAGCAGGCACCGCACATCGATCGGTTCGACCTCGCGGACGGCGCCGCGCAGCGCGCTTCATCGGGCCGGTTCCCGGCCGTCAGCCGCACCGGTCTCATGGCCTACGAAGTTCGGTGCGACGGTGTCACGCTCGGCTTCACGAACCTCGTCACGGGCGAGAACTTCCGAAGCAATCCGCTCGCCGACGCACCGAGCGAGGCGTCGCCGAACGCCGCACAGGTCCATCCGCTGGCTTGGGCACCGAGCGGAGCGCGGCTGCTGTACACGGTCTTCGTCAAGGGCCTCGGAGACCGCTACTACCTCGGTCGCCTCTGGCCGGCCGTCGCGTCGCGAGGGGCGCGTCTCTCGAAGCTGCCCTTCGACCCGCAGGACTCCGCCGTCACCTTCGTCGACGACCGGCACCTGGCGGTGGCGACGTGGAAGAACGGCCGAACCGATGTCCGGCTCGTCGCGGTACCGCACGACCGCAACGGCTGGTCGAAGGGCACCCGGCTCTTCACCGTGCCGGGTCGCGTGACGCATCTGGCTGCGGATGCGTCCGGTCGCCACCTCCTGGCATTGAGGTTCGGCGGCGATCTCCTCAGTTGGACGCGTGGCGACGGCGAGGCCACGACGGTCTCGACTGGCATCGACGCCGCGACGTGGCTCCGGGGCGGGTGATCGGCGAGGGATGCCGACTCTTGTGCCCGCGAGTGCCCTGTCGAGGTACTCGCGGGCACAAGGTCCGTGCCGAAGCCTGGAGACCACATCGCGGAGGTGGCAGGAATCGAACCCACCGGACGGGGTTCGCCCGTCCCACTCGTTTTGAAGACGAGGCGCGCGCTCTCGCGGAAGCTCGCGCGCAGCTCCGATGACCTCCGCCGTGGGCT
>CAZXCB010000113.1:0-10409 GCA_964639075.1 uncultured Bifidobacteriaceae bacterium
CCCCGACCTCCGGGACCACAACCCGGCGCTCTAGCCAACTGAGCTACGGCCACCAAGAAGGCGACGGGTTTGTCCGTCGCCGGCGCGCCCGGGAGGACTCGAACCTCCGACCGGCGGATTAGAAGTCCGCTGCTCTGTCCAGCTGAGCTACGGGCGCGAGTCCCGGGCCGGAGCAGTGTACCGGTTCGGCCTTGTCGGAGCCGGGTCCTTCGTCGCCATCGCCCCACCGAGGTGATCGGTAGCGTCCGGCCCGCGGGCGCGGGGAGGCACTGCATGCAGCAGCACATGCACAAGTTCTGGTCGTCGTTGGCCGTGAACCTCGGCAAGCACGCGGGGCTGGTCTCGGTGATCGGCCTGCTGATCACGCTGGCCCTCGGCTCGGGGATCTCGCAGCTCGAGTTCGCGTCGGGTCAGGACGCCTACCTGAACACGGCCGACCAGGTCTACCGGGACAACGTGGCGTACCAGAAGCTCTTCGGCGGCGAGGCGATGCTCACCGTGATCACGATGGACAAGGGCCACACGGTCGACGAGCTGCTGAACGACGAGAACCGGGCCAAGCTCCAGGCCGTCGGCAGGCGGCTCGCCGCGAACGAGAAGGACATCCTCGGTGTGATCACGCCGGTGGACGCGCTCCAACTCTCCAACAACCTGGTCTCGAGCACGACCTGCGACCCCACGCAGAGCATCGCCGGCAGGCTCATCGTCGCCGCGCAGGCCCGCGCGCCTGCCGACGAGCAGGTGACCCGCTTCACCGATTCGGCGAAGACCCTGGAACGCGCCACCAAGGTCCCGTGTGCCGAGCAGACGCTCGCGAACCAGGACTGGGTGAAGTTCCTGCTGGTCGACAACCAGGGCCAGATCCGCAAGGCGCTGCTGCCCTTCTTCCCGGATCAGCGCCACGCGTTGATCATCACGCGGCTCGTGGGGAACGCGTCGATCGAGCAGGAGGGCCGCGGCGCCGACTACACGGTCGCGACGACGAAGTCGCTCGGCTTCCCCAACGCGAAGGTCGTGACGGGCGGCGCCGCGGTGCTGTTGAACGACATCAACAAGTACCTGAAGGGAGGGATGCTCACGCTCGGCGCGATCGCCGTGGCGATCATGATCGTGATCCTGCTCGTGCTGTTCGACGTGCGCTGGCGCCTGCTGCCGCTCGGGATCGTCCTCATCGGCGTGATCTGGGCGTTCGGGCTGGCGGGCTATCTGGGGATCCCGCTCACGCTCGTGACCATCAGTGGCCTTCCCGTGATGCTCGGCATCGGGATCGACTACGCGATCCAGATGCACGCGCGCGTCGAGGAGGAGGTGATCATCGACCACTCGGAGCATCCGATCCAGGAGAGCGCGCGCAACCTCGGTCCCGCGCTGCTCGTCGTGACGTTCGACGCGATCTTCGCGTTTGCGGCGTTGCGCTTCTCGAAGGTCCCGATGATCCGCAGCTTCGGGCTCCTGCTCGCGGTGGGCGTCGCGGCCATCTGCTTCGTCTCGATCGCGGGGACGCTCTCGGCGCTCGGGATCCGCGAGTACCGCTCGCCGACGAAGCGGCGCGACTACCGGGAAGGCCCGCTCGGACGACTCGTCGTGTTCCTCGGCAGCGCGTCGTGGAAGGTAGGCCCGCCGCTGGTCGTCGCGGCGCTCATCGTCTTCGTCGGCGGTGTCCTCGTCGAGGGCCGGCTGAAGATCCAGACCGACCCGATCGCGTGGGTGAACCCGTCGACGGCGGCGGTGCGCAACATCCAGGAGATCGAGGATCAGGCCGGCATCTCGAGCGAGCTCGGGATGTACGTCGTGTCCGACGGAGCCTTCACCGACAAGTCGGTGAAGTTCGTCGACGACTTCACTGCCGAGCAGCTCTGTCGCTACGGCGACGCGAAGCGGTCGCCGGAGAACTGCCCAAGGTCTGCGGAGGCGGTGCCCGCGGACAAGCGCGTGCTCGCGAACGCCTCGAGCATCGTCAGCATCGTCAGCTTCCTCACCGAGGTGCCGGGCACCGCGCCGGTGGTGCCGACGGGCGCTGAGGTGAAGCAGGTGTTCGACGTCGCTCCGGACGGCATCCGCAAGTCGACGGTGAGCGACGACGGCAAGGCCATCAACCTGATCTTCGCCACGACGCCGGCGTCGCTCGCCAAGCGCGCGGTGGTGGTGAAGGAGATCCGCGAGCGGCTCGACCCGCCCGCCGGGGTCCGCGCGACGCCGTCGGGCCTCGCCGTGGTGGGTGTCGGTCTGCTCGACAACCTCGAGGCGAACCGCATCCTGCTCACCTATCTCGCGATCACGTTCGTGTTCCTGTTCCTCTCGGTGCGGCTCCGGTCGATCATCCGCGCGCTGCTCTCGCTCGTCCCCGTGCTCATCGCGGTCGGCGCGGCGTCGCTGTTCGCCTACTTCGCCGGCTTCACCCTGAGTCCCATGACCGCGGTCGGTGGTCCGCTGGTGGTCGCGGCGTGCACCGAGTTCACCTCACTGATCCTTCTGCGGTTCGTGGAGGAGCGCCGGCGCGGGCTCGAGCCGCGGCACGCGGTCGACGTCGCCGCCGCCCGGACCGGGCGTGCCTTCATCGTCTCCGCCCTGACCGCGATCTCGGGCATCGCGGTGATCGCGACGTCCTCGCTGCCCCTGCTCCGCGACTTCGGCATCATCGTCGCGGTGAACGTGGCGGTCGCGCTCCTGAGCGCGCTCGTCGTGCTCCCGCCGATGCTCGTCTGGGCCGACCGTCACAACTGGGTGTCGCGTGGGCTGGTGAAGCCGCATCCGGAGGTGGTGCTCGACGAGTACGCACCGACGCCCGACGGCGACCTCCTGCCCGGGGCCTGACGCCCGAGCGGCGGCTGCCCTCGTTCAGCCGAGGAGGCCGCCCTCGACGATCGCCCTGCTCCACGGCCGTGCCAGGGCGCGGAGGCGTCCGCAGGCGTCGTCGCCCAGGGGTGCGTAGGCCGCGACCGCGGCCGCGTCGGTCGCGTCCTCGATCCATTCGCGCTGCGCGCGGCCGGCGTCGGTCAGCGCGAGCTCGGGACCGGGCGCGAGCAGACCTCGGGCGCGCAGGCCCTCGACACCGGCGTCCCACTCGTCGGCGGGCCAGGCGCGGGTGGCGACGAGCACCGCGCTCGGCACCTCGCCGGTCGCCACGTGGGTGATGGCGGCGTCGAGCCCGGACAGCCCGGCGCTCACGAGTGCCGCGATGTGGCCGTCGCCGCGGAACTCGCGCAGCAGGGTCTGCGCGTGCCACAGGACGAGGTGCGCGTCGGTGGGCCAGGGGAGCGACGCGTGGCCCGCGAAGAGTGGGCGACCCTCGAGGTGCTCGCACGCCGTGTCGGCCGCCCGGCGGGCGATGCCGGCCGCCTCCGCGAGCTCGGCCGAACCGATCACGTCCCCGAGGAAGCGGCGCAGCGAGCGGTCGGCGGCCTCGAGCCGGGCCGCGATGATCTGCTCGGGCTCGGCGCGGTTCCACGCCTCCGGGATCGAGGCCCGCACCAGCGCGGGGCGGAAGTTGTAGAAGGTGGCGATCACCACCTCGGCGGTGACGCGGCCCATGGGTGCGGCGCGCGACCCGAAGTACCCCATCCGGTCGACCAGCCCGAGCGCGCCGAACGCGTCCGCCGCCTCGGGGGAGAAGTAGATCATCCCGTGGATCGGCTCGAGGGTCCGCCAGGTACGTCGGGCGGTGGTGGGGTGCATCAGGGTGATCCCTTCGTGTGGTCGAGGTAGGCGCGCCCGCGGGGCGACAGCTCGTAGCCCGTGCCGAGGCTGATCGTGAGCCCGAGGCTCTTGAGCTTGCGGACGTCGGTCTTGAACGGCTGGGTCTCGCGGTCGGCTGAGGCCGCGAGGTCGGGTGCGCGCACCGCCGGTCGGTCGCGGATCAACGCGAGCGTGGCCCGCGTCCACGGTCCGTGCTTGCTCGCGCGGTCGAGGCGGTCGAGGCGCGCGGTGATCGAGCCGATGTCGTCGGCGGTGAGCTCGGCGGTCTCGCGTAGCGCGATGCGCGGGTCCTCGCCCTCGAGGTGGAGCCGGATCCGGTAGAGCTGTCCGTCGCGGTGGCGGTCGAGCTCGGCCGCGAGCGCAGCGCGGTTCGCGAAGCCGGCGCGGCGCGCGGCCCGGTCCGTGACATCGGCGAGCTCGATCGCGTCGACGGCGTCGATCCGCAGCACGCCGATCGCGGTGCGCAACGTCCCGCCGGTCTTGACCGTCGGCCGGGACCAGCGCCGGAACGCGAGGTCGATCCGACCTGCGCCGATCTCCTCGAGCGTGGCCATGGGGATCAGCATCAGGTCGCGGCGGAGATCAGCTGCATCACGATCACGGTGAGGATGCAGCCGAAGCTGATCACGTGATCGGCGAGGATCGTGCGCGCGACCACGAGTTGCGTGTCGGGATCGTCGGCCGCTGCGCCGAGGCGGACGGCCGCGGGGACGGTTCGGCCGAGCGCGAGGACGACGGGCGCGAGGGCGAAGAGCAGCGAGGCCCGTGCTGCCCAGGACCCGCCGTCGACGAGCTCGACCACGATCGCGGCCAGCGTCGCCACCATCGCGGCGGCGACGAGGAGATTCATCGGGCGGGCCTCGGTGGTGACCCGCCGGTAGTAGGCGGAGATGGACAGCACCGCGCCGGGAGGCGGGGGCAGGTGACGGACCTGCACGTCGAACATCAGGTCGAACCACAGGACCGCGAGCAGGAATCCGGCACCGGTTGCGACGAACGCCTCCATCGGGGGAGTCTCGCACGGTCACGACTCGGTGATCCGGGTGCGACGTCGCAGCGAACGACGAGGGACGAGGGGGTTGGTCCATGCGCGGCATCGATGCGAACGGCGCAGTCGTCCTGGTGACCGGCGGGTCCGGCGGCATCGGTCGAGCGCTGGAACGCGCGTTCACGACGGCGGGCGGCACGGTGGTGACCACCGACCTGCCCGGTCAGGGCGCGGACTTCGATCTCGACGTCACCGACCTCGAGACGACGCGGGCCGTCGTCGACGCTGTGCGGGCCGAACACGGTCGCCTGGACGTCGTGATCGCGAACGCCGGCGTCGGCGCCGGCGGCCGCACCGAGGATCTCGAGCCGACCGATTGGTCGCGGTCCATCGCCGTCAACGTCACGGGCGCAGCGAACACGGTCCAGGCGGTGTACCCGCTGCTCGTGGCGCAGGGGCGAGGAGCCCTCGTCCTGATGGCGTCGCTCGCGGGACTGCTGCCCACGCCCGCACTCACGTCGTACGCGATGACCAAGCACGCGCTCGTCGGTCTCGGCACGAGCCTGCGCGTCGAGGCCGCGCGGCACGGTGTCGGCGTGACCGTGGTGTGCCCCGGGCCGGTCGACACGCCGCTGCTCGACGTCCCCGGCGCGACCCCGGGGGTCAGCGCCCGCCGCTACCTCACCGCGGCGGCGGGACCGGCCATCAGCCCCGATCGGCTCGCGGCGGCGGTCGTCGACGGCGTGCGACGCGACCGCGCGTTCGTGCTCCCCGGCCGAGCCGCGGTGCTCGCGCGATTGCAGCGGCACGCGCCCGGGACGACTGCCCGGGTCATCGCCCGGAACCTGGAGCGGGAGCTCCGCGCGGCCGGCGCATGAGCCGCGACGAGTCGGTGGCGCGCTCGTAGCCTGGGCCGGTGTCCTCCTCGGGCGAGCCGGTCGCGCCGTACGCCGGCACGCTCACGGTCGCGATGACATTGGCCGGTGTCGCCGGATGTCTCGACGCGGTGAGCCTGGCGCGGATCACGGGCACGTTCGTCGCGTTCCAGACCGGGAACACCGTCCTCGTCGGGTTGGGCCTCGGACAGGGTCAGCTGGTGCACGCGGGGCCACCGGCGGCGGCGGTGGTCGCCTACCTCGCCGGGAGCACGCTGGCGCCGGTCGTCGTGCGCGGGGTGACGCGACCGATCGTCGCGGTACGTCGCCTGCTGGCGGTGGCGACGGGCCTGCTGCTCGTCGAGGTCGCCCTGGTGCTGCTCGGCGCCGGGCTCGACTCGCCGCGCCCGACCGGGGCGCTGCGCTATACGTGCATCGTCGTCGCGGCGATGGCCATGGCGTTCCAGACCCCCGCCGTGCGCCGGGTCCGTGGCGTCCCCGTCGCATCGACGTTCTCGTCGGGGATGATGACGCGCCTCGGGCAGGCCTTCGGCAGCCTGCGCGATCCCGCGACGCGGTCGCGGGAGCTGCAGGTCGTGCGCGTGCTCGGCGGGACGATCCTCGCGTTCGTCGCCGGCGCGACCCTCGGCGCGCTGCTGCTCGACCCGTTCGGCAACGCCGCGGTCGCCGTGCCGGCCGTCGGCCTGGTCGCGGTCGGCGTCGTGCTGGTGCGGACGCGTCCTGCACCTTCGGCGTGGAGCGGGTGACGGGAATCGAACCCGCATGGCCAGCTTGGAAGGCTGGGGCTCTGCCATTGAGCTACACCCGCGAGGCGGTCGAGGGTAGCAGCGAGCCGGTCCGGCGCCCGCGTAGCGTTCGACGCCGATGCAGTTCACGCGATCGCTCCACGCCGGCATCGCCTCCGGTGCGGTGACGCTGTCGTATCGGCTGTGGGCTCGGCCGCAGGCCAAGGTCGGCGGTCGGTATCGCGTCGCTGACGTGACGATCGAGGTCGACGACATGGAGCTCGTGCCGTTCGGCTCGATCACGGCGGGCGAAGTCCGCCGCACCGGCTCGACCGACATCGAGTCGCTCCGTGCGATCGCGGCCCACGCCGGACCGATCGACGACGACACGCTCGTCTACCGCATCGAATTCCACGTCGTGACCTGACGCGCCGCGCGTCGCCTTCACGCCTCGCGGACACGCACGTGCACGCGCTCCGGGCCTTCGTCGGGGACGAACGCGTCGCGCGCGAACACGAAGCCGGCCCTCTCGAACGCGCGGCACGACCGCGTGTTGTCGGGGTGTGGAGCGCCGATCGCGCGGGTGATCCGCGGATCCGCGAACACGACGGTCGTCACGTAGGCATCGAGCACCCGGGGACCGAGCCCACGATCGACGAGCTCGGGCTCGCCGATCAGCAGGTCGACGCCGGCGCCGCCGGGTTCGGTCTCGCCGATCGCGACGGCGTATTCGGGCTCGTCGGCGAGTCGGTAGTGCTGGATGAGCCCGACGTCGTCGCCGTCGACGACGATCACGTGCCGGTGGGTGGTGGCACCGTCCGCGGCGACCCCGGGCGCGTACTTCTCGTGCACCTGCTGCTCGGTGGCTGCGTGCTCGCCCGGACCGCCGAGCGACCCCGGTCCCGAGTGCACACCCCACCACTCGTACACGTGCGGTGTGTTGAGCCACCGCCGGATCGCGGAGAGGTCGGTGAGCGCGACGGCGCGGAACTCGATCCGCGCCGCGCCGCTCACGCGATCCCGAGTTGGCGGAGCAACGCGGCCAGGTCGATGTAGTGCGTGTCGCGCACGACCAACCCGTCGGCGTCGAATTCGGAGAAGGTCGCGCCCTGCACCTCGACCGGGCGGCCCGTCGGCGGGAGTCCCATGAACTCGCCGGAGTGCGTGCCGCGCATGATCCAGCGGTCGGCGTTCGCGCCGTCGTCGATCAGCAACGCGACCTTCTCGAGCGAGAGGTCGGGGAACCCGGTGAAGCGCTCCGCGGCCGTTCGGCGGATCGCGTCGCGGCCACGGGTGACCGTGCCCGACGCGATGTCGACGATCTCAGCGTCGGGTGCGAACACCGCGGCGACGGCGTCGGGGTCGTGCGCGTTCCATGCCGCGTAGGTGGCGTCGTTGGCCCGACGGATGCGGTCGTGGTCGTCCACGCCCGCATCTTGGCGCGCCGACGCGACCGCATGGTCCGTTTGGTCGGGGAGGGGGGATTTGAACCCCCGACCCCCTGCTCCCAAAGCAGGTGCGCTGCCAAGCTGCGCCACTCCCCGAAGGACGCCGACGTTACGTGGTGACGGGCTCGCGGGGTGGTGCGGGCCACGCGGGGTGGTGTCCGAATTTCAAGCGATCACGCTACGTGGTCGATTCATCTCTCCTACCTCTACGCGGAGAAGGGGATTCGTCATGCCTCGATTCTGGCGAGGTCGCGTCGCGAGCGTGGCCTCGGTGCTGTTCGTCGTCACGGTCGCGGTACCGGTGCTCGCGGGCTGTGCGCCGAAGGTCTCGAACCTCGGCGGTGGCGGCTCCACCATCGGGTCGCGCGCGGGTCTGGCCCCCGGCTGGCAGGTGCTCTGGCAGTCCGATGCCGCGCAGACGGCCGAGTACGACGCGGTCGCCGCATCCGGTGCCGAGTGGACGACGCTCGACATCGACTGGAACCACATCCAGGACGCCGGTCCGACCACATGGAAGTGGAACGTCGCCACGGATCGCGCTGCGCTCAACGCGAGCGCCCACCGGCTGAAGATCGTCGGCGTCGCGGGCTACAGCCCATGGTGGGCGCGGCGCGCGGACTGTCCGGCCGGCAACCTGCACTGCTTCCCGCAGGACCCCGACGACTACGGCCGGTTCATGGGCGCCGCCGCCGCGCGCTACGGCTCCCGATCGCCGATCGCGCGCCTGCGCGGCACGATCCCGGTGTGGTCGCTGTGGAACGAGCCGAACCACCGGCCGTTCTCGATGCCCCGACCCGATCCGGACCGGTACGCGGCGATGGTGAAGTCGGCGTACGCCGCGATCAAGGCCGCGGACCCGGACGCGGTCGTGCTCACCGGGGGGACCGCGCCGGCGCCGGATGCGGCGGACGGCTCGGACTACCAGCCGACCACCTGGTTGCGGATGCTGTACGCGCGAGGCGCGGGCGGATCGTTCGACGGCGTGGCGATCCACCCGTACGCGTATCCGTTCAGCCCGCTCGATCCTCACGACTGGAACGCGTACAAGCAGACCGAGCAGGTCCACGCGATCATGGTCGCCCACGGTGACGGCGCGAAGCGCGTGTGGGGCACCGAGATGGGCGCGCCGACCGGGACCGCGTCGAAGTCGCTGTCGGAGGCGGGGCAGAGTCAGCACGTGCGCGACTACTTCGAGGGATGGTGGAACGGCAGGTTCCGGTCGTTCACCGGGCCGTTGATCTGGTTCCAGGCGCGTGACCGCGGAACGAATCCCGCCGACCTCGGCTCGAACTTCGGTCTGCTCCACGCCGACGGCCGGCCCAAGCCTGCCTATGCGGTGTTCCAGCAGGTCATGCGCGGCCCCGTCACCGGCTGACTCGACCGCGGATCTCGCGATCCGCGGTCAAGTCATCACGAGCAGTGGTCGATTCCTCGGGTGAATCTTCGGGCGAAGAAGGGGTCT
The DNA here is from genome assembly GCA_964639075.1 of uncultured Bifidobacteriaceae bacterium. Classification (GTDB taxonomy): domain Bacteria; phylum Actinomycetota; class Acidimicrobiia; order IMCC26256; family JAENVU01; genus JAENVU01. Next base: position 9,216 of record CAZXCB010000113.1, read on the forward strand.
TCGGCATGCGCCGGATCTGGGGCGGCCGCGTCGCGAGCGCGGTCGTCGTGACCATCAGCATCGCCGTGGGGACACCGGCCGTCACCGGTCTCGGTGTCCCCGCCGGGGGAGCCGCCGTCGTGAGCACGGTCGCGTCGCGTGCCGGTCTCGCAACGGGACCGGAGATCCTCTGGGAGTCCGATGCCGACCAGAACGCGGACTATGCAGCCGTCGCCGCGTCGGGCGCGACGTGGACGACGATCGACTTCGACTGGAACCACATCCAGTCCGACGGACCGAGCTCGTGGCGATGGAACGCGGCAACCGACCGAGCCGTGCTCAGTGCGCGCGCACACGGCCTCGACATCATCGCCGTCGCCGGGTATGCGCCGGAGTGGGCGCGCCGCGCCGACTGTCCGCCGGGCGAGCTGCACTGCTTCCCGGCGAGCGCCTCGGACTACGGGCGGTTCCTCGGTGCCGCGGCCGCGCGCTACGGCACGCGCTCGACCGACGCGCGACTGCGCGGGACGGTGACCGTGTGGTCGTTGTGGAACGAGCCGAACCATCGACCGTTCTCGATGCCGAAGCCGGACCCGGACAAGTACGCGGCGATGGTGAAGGCGGCGTACCCGGCGGTGAAGGCGGCCGACCCGACCGCGACCGTGCTCACCGGTGGGACGGCACCCGCGCCGGACGCGCCCGACGGCACCGACTACGAGCCGGCGACGTGGCTGGCCGGGCTCTACCAGCGGGGCGCGGGTGGCTTCTTCGACGGTGTCGCACACCACCCCTACTCGTACCCGACGAACCCGCTCGACGCGCACGACTGGAACGCATTCACCCAGACCCGGGTCGTGCACGACGTCATGGTCGCTCACGGGGACGCGGCGAAGAAGGTCTGGGGGACCGAGGCGGGCGCTCCGACGGGCACCGCGGCGCGCGCTCTCACCGAGGCGCAGCAGGCGCAATGGGTGCGCGACTACTTCACCGGTTGGAACACGACGTTCCGGTCGTTCACCGGTCCCCTCGTGCTGTTCCGGCTCCGCGACAGGAGCAACGACGTGTCGAAGCTGGGTGACAACTTCGGCCTCCTGCACCGCGATCGCAGGCCCAAACCGGCGTACGCCGCGTTCCGGCAGGCGATGGCCGTCGGCGGAGGCTGGAGTCGTTGGAGTGCGGTGGGGACGACGTTGGCGTCGGCGCCGGCGGTGGCGT
>CAZXCB010000114.1:0-9602 GCA_964639075.1 uncultured Bifidobacteriaceae bacterium
AGCGCCGGGTTGTGGTCCCGGAGGTCGGGGGTTCGAAACCCCTCGGTCACCCCACTGCGGTACGCGACGCCTGGCGTCGCGCGCCTGCGTGCGGGGCTCAGGTGAGGATGGCGTCGAACGCGGCGCCGAGGCTCGGATGCCGGAACGTGTACCCGGTCGCTTCGAGACGGGCCGGCAACACCCGCTGGCCTTCGACGAGGAGGCGTTCGACGAGCTCGGCACCGTACCTGGCCTTGAGCGGCGTCAAGGGAATGGGCAGCAGCGTCGGCCGGTGGAGCGCGCCACCGAGCGCCTTGGTGAACTCGGCGTTGGTGACGGGCTCCGGCGCGGTGACGTTCAGCGGTCCCCGCACCGCTTGCGTGTCGATGGCGTGGAGGATGGCACCGACCTCGTCGGTGATCGAGACCCAGCTCATGTACTGCCGGCCGGAGGCGATGCGGCCGCCGAATCCGAGCTTGAACGGCGTCAGCATCTGGGCGAGCGCGCCGCCTTCCTGGCTGAGCACGACGCCGGTCCGCAGGTGCACGGTCCGGATCCCCGCGGCCTCCGCGCGCGCCGTCGCCGCCTCCCACGCGACGCACACGTCGGAGAGGAAGTTGCCAGGTGGCGACGGCGAGCTCGCCTCGGTGAGCACCTCGTCGCCGCGGTCGCCGTAGAAGCCGACGGCGCTCGCGGAGACGAACACCGCCGGCTGCGGAGTGAGGCCGGCGATCGTCGACGCGACGAGCTCCGTGCCCTGCACGCGGCTGTCCAGGATCCGCTGCTTCTGCCCCACGGTCCACTTCTTCTCGCCGAGGCTCTCGCCCGCGAGGTGCACGACGGTATCGACACCCTCGAGCGCGCCGGACTCGAGCAGGCCGGCGGACGGATCCCAACGCACGTCGCTCGCCGTGCCCCGGCCGATGGTCGTCACGCGATCCCCGCGTTCGCGCAGCGCCGCCACGAGCGCGGTACCGATCAGTCCGCTCGCACCAGTGACCGCCACCTGCATCCGGGCCTCCTCGTCGACCGTCGCAGGGTACGCGGTCCGGGTCTGGTTGGCGGTTCCGAGCGGACCGTCCACTAGATTCGTCCCGCGCCGCTAGCTCAACTGGTTAGAGCAACAGACTCTTAATCTGTAGGTTCAGGGTTCGAGTCCCTGGCGGCGTACTCATCCGCTCCGAGCGCGGCGCGATTCCCTCTCCTCCCCCGTCTTCCCTCCGTCGTCCGGCCAACTTCTGGCCGCCAGTACGCGAGAAGGGTACGGAGTGCCACGGGAATCAGCAGTCAGAACCTTGTCCGAGCTCAGTGCGCCCACGTCGGGGGTGTTTCGGGCCGAGCACGCAACCGCACGCGGGGTCACGAGGAAGCAACTGACGCGCCTCGGCGCGCAGGGCGTCATCGAGCGGGTCCATCCCTCCACCTATCGAATGACCTCGGTCGCCTCGTCCGCGACGCAACAGCTGCGCGCCGCCTTGCTCTGGGCCGGCGATCATGCGGCCGCCGCGGGTCGGTCCGCTGGGGCGCGCTACGACCTCGAAGGCGTGCGCGCGGCACAACCGGAGATCGTCCTGCCCCACGACGTGCGCGGCCGGGCCTCCGGAATCACGGTGTCGCACGCCGATGCGGCCAGTCAGATGATCCGAATGGTCGGCGGTATCCGGACCACCGGCGTCGAAGCGACCTTGCTGCGCCTTGCTCACGTCCTCGACGAGGAGTCATTCGAGATCGCGTGCGAAGACGCCCGCCGCCGACAGCTCACCTCGATGGCAGCGCTGCGCTCCTACCTTCGGCGCTTCGCTCGACGTGGCCGTCCGGGCGTGAGTCGTCTGCGGACGTTGATCGACGAGCTCGACGCGACCTGGCCCTCGCGATCCACACTCGAGGTAAAGACTCGGCGCCTGCTGGTCGCGAACGGGCTCACGGACTTCACCCGTGAGTTCCCGCTCCACTGGAACGGCCGCACCTATCGGTACGACTTCGCCTTCGTGAACCAGCGCACGATTCTCGAGACCAACGGACGTCGGTGGCACGACGACGTGACCGACTACGAGCGCGACAACGCGAAGTGGAGCGTGCCCGGGTGTCACGGCTACCGGCTGCTCCTGGCAACGTGGGACCGCGTGACCCGGCACCCGGACCAGCTCCTCGGCGCACTCGTCACGACGTTGGCGGCGTGAGCGGATCCGTCGCCCGATCCTCCCGGCCGACCTCTGGCCGCCGGTACCCGTCAGAGGTACTCACAGCCAGAGGAACATCGGGCGCGAGGAACGTGCTGGTGAGGTCGTCGTCCATGCGGGGATCGCGGCGGAGCGGCACGACGTCGCTGGTCTCGAACAGCCAACGGAACATCCGGTCCCTGAGACCTCGCTCGACGTCGGCGAGCTCGGGCCGCCCGGCGAGGTTGGTGGTCTCGCGCGGATCGGCGCGGCGGTCGTAGAGCTCGGGGCCCTCGTAGAGGCGCTGGACGTAACACCAGGCGTGCGTACGAAGCGCACAGGCGCGGCCGACCAGCTCGGTGCGCTCGTGTTGGAGCGCCTGCTTGTGCCGGTACGCGCCGGCATCCCCGGACTCGAGCACCGGCTCCTCGCTGAGGAGGAAGCCTCCCTCCGAGAACGCGGCATCGCGGTGGACGGACTCCGGGTCGTCGAGGACACCGCGGAGGGATCGTCCGAAGTGCGGCACCGGGTCGAGCTCGGCGAGATCCTCGATCGTCGCGGTCAGGTCGACCATCTCCACGAGCGCATCCGAGACGCCCGACGCGGCCGCGGGATCGTGCACGATCAGCGGGTTGCGGACGAGCACCTCCTCGAGGCCCGACGGCCACTTCTCGACGAGTCCGAAGTCGCCGAGGTACTCGCCGTGGTCGCTGAAGAAGAACGTCACCGTACGGTCGGCGACACCGGCACGAGTCACGGCGGTCACCACCTCGCCGAGCTGGGCATCGACGCGACTGACCATCGCGAAGTAGGTGCGCGTGATCTCGGCCCAGTCGTCGGCGTCGAGGCGGTGGAGCCGGCAGCGCTCGCGGAGAGCCGCGTGGAACCCCGGCTTGCCGGGTAGGTCCGGCGGCACGGGAGCAGGCACCACGATCCCCTCGTACAGGTCGTGCCACCGCTGCTCGACCGTGAACGGAGGATGCGGGAAGAGCAACGGCACGAACAGGCACCACGGCTCGGGCAGACCCTCGGCGAGCCAGTCCACGGCGGTGGCGACGGTCGCCGCATCGAACTCGTAGAGGTCGCCACCCGCGACGGGCCCGCCGTAGAACGCGAAGTACCACTTCGACGTCTCGTCGAACGGCGAGCCGTGCCAGCGTCCGATGTCCTCGAGCGACGGCGGCACGGTGAACCCGAAGCGATCCGACGATGCTCGCGTCACCCCGGGGCCGAGCATGTCGCCGCGGGCGCCGGCGAGCGCGACGTGATACCCGCCGTCACGCAGCCGGCGGAAGACGTTCGGCTCGTCCGGGCCGAGCAGGTGGTCGAGCGTCCGGTGGCCGGCCACGTGCGGGTACCACCCGGTGAACATCGAGATCCGGCTCTGGGAGCAGACGCTGTGCTGCGAGAAGGCCTGGTCGAACCGGACGCCCTTCCCCGCGAGGCGATCGATCCAGGGTGTCCGGACCACGTCGTTGCCGAACGCACCCACCGCGTCGGCACGGAGCTGGTCGGGCATGAACAGCAACAGGTTCGGGCGCTTCGACGTCATCCACACGAGCCTGCCATGCGAACGGGAGCCGCCGGATCGGCGAATTCCTCCTGACGCACGGGTCGCGCCGAATCCGCGGCCACTACCTTCACCGGATCCCCTCAGGCCACCCCGCGAAGGTTCCGATCAGTCCGTGATGCGCTACCACTCGAGGGAGGTCCTGGAGCTCGGCGTCGAGCCGAGTGCCGGATCCGCGTTGTACGCGTACCGCCAGCTCGCGGCCGTCTTCGCGCCCGAACGCTGGCGGGACGCGGACGACGGGCTCGCGGCCCAGGCCCGGTGGTGGCACGACCTCGTCGAGCTGGCATTCGTCGAGGCCATCGCCGAGCTCGGGACGACCGAGGCCGACGCGGAGGCCTCGGCCCGGTGGGACGCGGCGTGAGCAGCCCGATGCCAACGTCCGCCGACGAGGCGGTCGCGCGCATCGAGAGCGGTCAACGAGTCTTCATCGGCAGCGGCGCGGCGGAGCCGGGATCCCTCGTGGACGCGCTGACGCGGCGCGGCGCAGAGCTGCGCGACGTCGAGGTGCTCCACATCTTCACGCTCGGCGGCGCGCCCTACGTCGCACCGGAGTACGCCGCGAGCTTCCGGCACGTTGCGTTCTTCGTCGGCCCGAACGTCCGCGAGGCGGTGCAGGCGGGCCGGGCCGACTTCGTCCCCGTCCACCTGCACGAGATCCCGCGCCTGTTCGAGGCGGCCTGCCCGATCGACTGGGCGCTCGTGCAGCTCAGCCCGCCCGACCGCCACGGCTTCTGCACCGTCGGCGTGTCGGCCGACGTGGTCGCGGGCGCGATCCGCAACGCCCGCCACGTCGTCGCGGAGCTGAACCCGCGGATGCCGCGCACCTGGGGACCCGCGCTCGTGCCGTTGGATGCGCTCGACGCGGTCGTCGAGGTCGACAGCGAGCTGCCCGAGCTGCCGCCGGCCGGATCCGACGCGGCGGTCGAGGCGATCGCCGGTCATGTCGCGGAGCTCGTCCGCGACGGCGACTGCCTCCAGCTCGGCATCGGATCGATTCCCGCCGCGGTCAGCTCCGCACTCCGCGACCACCGCCACCTCGGCGTCCACACCGAGATGGTGGGCGACTGGCTGATCGACCTCCTGGCCGCGGGCGCCGTGGACGGGAGCCGCAAGACGTTCCTACCGGGCAAGGTCGTCACGGGCTTCGCGATGGGGAGTCGCCCCCTGTACGACCTCGTCGACGACAACCCCCTCATGAGCTTCCGCGGCGCCGAGATCACCAACGATCCTGCGATCATCGCGACCAACCCGAACGTGGTCGCCGTGAACGGCGCGCTCGAGGTCGACCTGACCGGCCAGGTCAACGCCGACTCGATCGGCAACCGCGTGTATTCGGGCATCGGTGGCCAGGTCGACTTCATCCGGGGCGCGGCGCAGAGCCGCGGCGGCCGGCCGATCATCGCGCTCAAGAGCACCGCGCAGGGCGGCGAGGTCAGCCGCATCGTGCCGACACTGCGCGCGGGGGCCGGCGTCGTGACGAGCCGAGCGGACGTCCACCACGTCGTCACCGAGTTCGGGGCGGTGAACCTCTACGGGCAGGGCATCCACGAACGAGCCCTCGCGCTGATCGGGATCGCGGATCCCCGCTTCCGCGAGGAGCTCGAACGGGAAGCGCGTCTCCTCCACATCGTCGGACCCCAGCATCACTGAACCGGCGGGACCTCCGCGGCCACCGCGGCCGCGACGATGTCGCCGACCGCGAGCATCGGCTCCGGTGATCGGGCCGCCCGAGCGAGCACGAACCCACCCTCGACTGCCGCCACGATCATGAACGCGAGCCGCCGAGCCGCGTCCGGCTCGATCCCGGCCCGCTCGAGTCGAGTCGTCGCCGCGTCGTGCCACTGCGCGAACACCTCCGCGGTCGCGATGCGCAACGTCTCGTTGGTGCTGGCGACCTCGAGCGCGACCGTCGCGATCGGGCACGCGTCCTCGTAGGCCGTCGCCTCCAGCACCGCGGCCGCGCCGACGAAGACAGCCCGCACACCCGCGACGACGTCGGCCTCGCCATCCCACACCGCGGTCACGAGGTCCTGGTAGCCCGCACCCGCGGTCCGGAGCACCGCACCCGCGAGCGCCTCCTTGCCGCCGGGGAAGAAGTGGTACAGCGACGCGAGCTGCGCGTCGGCGAGGCCGACGATCTGCTTGACGCCGGTCGCGTGGAGTCCTTGCCGCCGGAAGAGCTCGGCCGCGGCGTCGACGATGCGATCGCGCGTCGGCGCGGTCATCCGCGTTGCTCCGCGCGCAGCACGAGCACGCCGGCGACACCGAGGGCGAAGCCCGCGACGATCTCGAACGCGGCCGCGAACCAGGAGAACGCGTTCACCGCCGGCGCGGGATGCGCGCCCGTGAACGAATCGCTGAGCGAGCTCCAGTGCGGGAGGAGGTGGGCGACCGTGAATCCCAGCGCGCTCGCGAACCCGATGCCGACCGCGAACCAGGCCGCGAGGCGGTGGCGCGTGAACACCAGCACGACCGTCACCAGCGACAGCACGAGCTGGACGTTGCCGAGCCACAGGACCTGGGCGGTCACCGCGTCGAAGCCGCGGCGCGCATGGTCCGCGCCGTGGACGAGCAGTGCGACGAGGAACACGGCCGCGGCCGCGCGCAGGATCCAGTCGGCCCGGGCCCGGTCGAGGATGGAATCGGTCATGACACCAGGGTAGATAGATCGTTCTATCGCGTCCATCCCGAGCGCCCACCGCGCCGATTCGGCCATGCTCGACCGGTGCGCATCGGCGTCTGCATCATCCCGACCGATCCGTGGCCGACGGCCGTGGAGCAGGCCCGCCACGTCGAGGCGCTCGGCTTCGACCACCTGTGGACCTACGACCACCTCTCCTGGCAGCACTACCGGGAACGGCCGTGGTTCGCCGCTATCCCCTGGCTCACCGGGATCGCGGCGGCCACCGAGCGCATCCGCCTCGGCACGCTCGTCTGCTCCCCCAACTTCCGAGAGCCCCTGACCCTCGCGAAGGACGCGATCGCGCTCGACCACGTGTCGGGCGGACGATTCACGCTCGGCGTGGGCGGGGGCGGCACCGGGTGGGACGCCACCGTCTACGGCCCTCCGGCGCTCGCGCCCGCCGCGCGCAGCGAGCGCTTCTCGGAGATGGTCGAGGCGCTCGACGGCCTCCTCACCCACGACGCGTTCTCGTTCCGAGGCCACCACTTCGTGATCGACGACGCGCGCACGCTGCCGGGACCGCTCCAGCAACCACGCATCCCCCTCGCGGTGGCCGCGGCCGGACCGAAGGCACTCGCGCTCGCGGCCCGGTTCGGCGACGCGTGGATCACGGTCGGCGATCCGTGGCACGACGGCTCCCCCGCGGGCATCGAGCGCGCCGTACGCGAGCAGACCGCGCGGCTCGAGGACGCGTGCATCGCGGCCGGCCGGGATCCGGGAACGGTCGATCGCATCCTGCTCTCGGGCGCCGGCGACGACCGGCCACTCGCGAGCGTCGCCGCGTTCGAGGACTTCGGGGACCGCTACCGCGCGCTCGGGATCACCGACCTCGTCGTGCACCACCCACGCGCGGACGACCCCAACTGGGACGACCCGCCGGACATCCTCGACCAGATGGCCGCGCACGGTCTGGAGCGGCTCCGCCACGCCTGAGCCACGCGCGCGTCAGCGCGCGGGGTCGAGCACCACCTTGCCGACGCCCGCCGCGCGCGAGTGGAACATCTCGTACGCCTTCGCGCCTTCGCTCAGGCCCACGTGGTGGGTCACCACGACTTCCGGCCGGAGCCGTCCCGACGCCGTCAGCGCGAGCAGTGCCGGCAGCTCGCGCTGCACGGAGCACAACCCGATCGCGAACTCCAGCTCGGTCCACTGCGCGAGCTGCATGTGCATCGGGAAGGCCGAGCTCTGGTTCACGCCGACGACCGACACTCGGCCGCCGCGCGCCACGATCTTGGTCGCGAGGTCGATCGTCGCGTCCGCACCGACCGCTTCGAGCACGACGTCAGCGCCGCGGCCGCCGGTGAGGTCGCGGACGACCACCTTCGGGTCGCCCTCGATCGGTTCGGCGCCGAGCGCGGCCGCCGCGGCCCGCCGCTCGGGAACCAGATCGATCGCGAGGACCCGGCCCGCCCCCAGGATCTGCGCGGCGAGCACCGACATGATGCCGACCGGCCCGAGCCCGACCACCGCGACGACGTCCCCGGGGCTGATGCGTCCACGGCGCGCCCCGTACCAGGCGGTGGGAGCGTTGTCGGTGAGCACGAGCGCGGCGTCGTCGCTCACGCCGTCCGGGATGGCCACGAGATTGCCGTCGGCCGCCGGGACCGCCACGGCCTCGGCCTGGCTCCCAGGCAGGAGCGAGGAGAGCCCGTAACACCCGCTACGGCTCCGCTCGCACCCGAGCACGTAGCCGGCGCGGCACGGCAGGCAGTCGTTGCAGCCGACCGACGCGGCGACGAGCACGGAGTCGCCGACCCGGAACCGTCGGACCGCAGCGCCCACGGCGACGACCTCGCCGACGGCCTCGTGCCCGACGCAGAAGCCGAGATCCGGGCTGAACCCGTGCCCTTCGTAGATGTGCAGGTCGCTCCCGCAGATCCCGCACGCCCGGACCGCGACGACCGCGCTCTCGTCGTCGAACGGCGTGGGATCGTCGACGTCGGTGACGCGGACGTCGAAGGGACCGTGATAGGTCAGCGCGCGCACCGGCACTTCATACTCGGTCGCCGCGCGGTCCGGAAACGCCCGGTCTGGCCTGGGTCGATCGGACTGTTTCTCGAACCGGCAGCGCGTGGGCGGTCCGGCGCGGTCAACGGAGCCGGACGCGACGCCGATACCGGGTGCGTGAGCCGGCGGAGTGATTCAATGCGAGCGATCCGACGAGGAATCCTCATCACCGTCACCGCGGCCGTGCTCGCCGGGTGCGCCGCGACCGGCCCCCTCGGCGGCGCCGCCACCGGGACCGGCACCGTCCGAGCCGACGGCCGGCCGACGGCGACCATCGACCCGGTCCTCGCGGACCGCGCCGGGTTCAATCCCGGGTCCCGCATCCTCTGGATGAGCGACGCCGACCGCCAGCGCGAGCTCGACGCCATGGCCGCCACCGGCGCGAAGTGGATCGCGCTCGACTTCGACTGGAACTCGATCCAGGGCGACGGCCCCACCAGCTTCCGGTGGGACCGCTCGACCGACACGGTGGTGCGGGAGGCGCGTGCCCGCGGTCTCAAGATCGTCGCGACGCTCGCGTACAGCCCGCCCTGGGCGCGCCGGAGCGCGTGCAGCGGGACGAGCCACTGCCTGCCCCAGGACCCGGCGGCCTTCGCGCGCTTCGCGTCCGCCGCGGTCCGCCGCTACGGGGCGCGAGCGACGAACCCCACGTTCGCGGGATCGGTGCGGGTCTGGCAGATCTGGAACGAGGCGAACCACGTCCCGTTCGTGAACCCGACCGTCGACGTCCCGGGCTACACGCAGCTGCTTCGGGCCGCCTACCCGGCGATCAAGTCGGCTGACGCGGGCGCGACCGTGCTCGCCGGGGCGACCTCCCCGGCGGGCGACGACCCGCGCGGCCGCGACGTCGCGCCGGTGACGTTCCTCCAGGGCATCTACGCCAACGGCGGCCGAGGCGCGTTCGACGCGTTCTCGCACCATCCGTACACGTATCCCGACAGCCCGCTCGTCGACGCACCGTGGAACGCGTTCACGCAGACGCTCAAGCTCTACTTCGTCATGGCCGCGAACGGCGACGGCGCGAAGAAGGTCTGGGGCACCGAGTCGGGCGCCGGAACCGGTACCGGGACGAAGTCGGTCAGCGCCGCGCGCCAGGCACAGCTCCTGGCGGACTACTACGCGGGCTGGAACACGTGGTACCGCAGCTTCACCGGGCCGTTGCTGTGGTACACGGTCCGCGACGAGACGACGAACCTCACGA
>CAZXCB010000114.1:9612-10356 GCA_964639075.1 uncultured Bifidobacteriaceae bacterium
CGTCACCGAGAACTTCGGCATCTTCACCCACGACTTCCGGGCCAAGCCGTCCCGCGCCACGTTCGTGGCATCGCTGCGCCGGACCTGACCGCCCGGCCCGCGGCTACCTTCGCCGGCCGTGCAGCCCCTCGACCCGTTCCGACTCGACGGCCAGGTCGCACTCGTCACCGGTGCGAGCTCCGGGCTCGGCGCCCGCTTCGCGCGCGTGCTGGACGCCGTCGGCGCGCGGGTCGCGATCGCCGCACGACGGACGGACCGGCTCGAGGCCCTCGCTCGGGATCTCACCGAGCCGATCGTGGTGCCGTGCGACGTCACGGACCCCGATGCCCGCGATGCCTTGATCCCTGCGGTGCTCGACGCGGCGGGCCGGGTCGACGTGCTGGTGAACAACGCCGGCCGGAGCGACCCCATGCGTGCGCTCGACGAGTCGGTCGAGCACTTCCGCGGCACGGTCGAGCTGAACCTCGTCGCGCCGTTCGCGGTCGCCCAGGCCACGGCGCAGGCCATGGCCGAGCGGTCGATCGCCGGCCGGATCGTGAACGTCGTATCGATCTACGCGCTCACGGGGATCGGTCGTGTCCCGGAGGCCGGATACTCGGCATCCAAGGGCGGGCTGCTGAGCCTCACCCGCGAGCTCGCGAGCCAATGGTCCCGACGTGACATCCGCGTGAACGCGCTCGCGCCGGGATGGTTCCCGAGCGAGATGACCGTCGACATGTTCACCGACGACCGGCTCGCGGAGTG
>CAZXCB010000115.1:0-10278 GCA_964639075.1 uncultured Bifidobacteriaceae bacterium
GTGTCCGGCGCGCCTGCGGACTTCGTCGAGCTGGACACCGCGGGTGCGACCCCGCGCGTGCATGCGACCTGGGTCGGCGGCGTCGAGGTGTTCACCGCCGACGACCCGTCGGTAGCCTCGGGCGCGTGAGCGTTCCCGTGGAGCTCGACGCCCTCGAGCCGGTCGTCGCCGAGCTCGGCCCCGAGGCGTTGCTGGCGACCGTCACCGCCGACGCCACCCCGCACGTCGTGTCGGTGCTCGTCGCCTGGCAGGCCGGGTCGATCGTCATGGGCGCCGGCCGACGGACCGCCGCGAACCTCACGACGAACCCGGCGGCCACGCTGGTGTTCCCGCCGGTGCGCGCCGGCGGGTACCGCCTCATCGTCGACGGCCGGGCCGTCGTCGTCGCGGGGGAGCTCACGCTCACCCCGACGTTCGCGGTGCTGCACCGCGTCGCCGGCGCCGAGGGCGACGGACCCGCCTGCCTGCCGCTCTGAGGCGGCCTCGTGGGGCGGGCCCTCCCCTACGCCAGCAGCCGGCGCGGATCGGCGTCGGCCGGCACCTCGAGCACCTTCGACCTGCTCGTCGCGCCGCGCACGAGCGTGACGTCACGCACCGCGACGCCGATGCGATCGGCGACGAGGCGCATCAGCTCGGCGTTCGCCTTGCCGTCGGTGGCCGGCGCGGCGACCCGCACGCGCAACTCGGCCGCGTGCTCGCCGAGCACCTCCGAGCGACGCGCCCCGGGATGCACCCGGAGCGCCAGCCGCCAACCGTGCCGGGTGGCGCGCGCCCACGGCAGGTCGTCGGTCACCCTCGCAGGGTAGGCCCGCGACGCACACCGGACGCCCGCTCCGTAGCATGGAGCCGTGGCCCGCATGTCCCGCCCCGCGAACAGGCTCCCCGGCGGCAACCTCCGGCTCGCGCGGCTCTTCCGGTCCTACCGCGCCCGGGCCAAGGACTACGTCCGGGACCCGGCGAAGCTCGAGGAGCTCGCCGCGAGCGCACGCAGCAAGGCGGGGAGCTCGCCGAGCTCGCGCATCCGCGAGCTCGGCGAGCAGGTCAAGCTCCTCGGCCGGCTGATCCGCGCCTACGCGCGGCGCGAGTACCGCGACATCCCGTTCAGCAGCATCGTGATGGTCGTGGCGGGAGTCCTCTACTTCGTGACCCCGATCGACCTCGTCCCCGACGCGCTCCCCGGCGCCGGGCTCGTGGACGACGCGACGATCCTCGCGTTCGTCCTCGCCCGCCTCGACCACGAGCTCGTGCGATTCCGCGCGTGGGAGACCTCGTGGGCGATCGATGTCCCGTCGCGCTGACGGACCCGGGCGCACCGCGCCTGCCGGGATCGAGCGCGAGCTCAAGATGGTCGTGGCCGACGACGCCGACGTGCCGCCGCCGGACGCGCTGTTCACCGACCTCGGCGCGTGGACCGTCGAGTCGGTCGACCAGCACGCGCTCTACTTCGACACTGCGGACCTGCGGCTCACGCGCGCCGGCGTGAGCCTGCGCCACCGGTCCGACGACGGATGGACGGTCAAGACACCCCGACCCCGGCGCGGCGCGGCGCTGGAGCGCACCGAGCACCGGATCGCGGGTGCGCCCGGATCGCCGCCCGCCGAGGCGGTGGCGCTCGTACGCGGTTGGACGCGGCGCGCCGAGCTCGTCGAGGTCGCGGCGATCCGCACCCGGCGGCGGCGCCTGCGCCTGTTCGACGACCACGGTCGCGCGGTGCTCGAGGTGGACGACGACCACGTCGACGCGACCGCGACCGGCAGCGACGATCGCTCGGCGTTCCACGAGATCGAGGTCGAAGCCGGAGCGGCGTGCGACGACCGGATCGTCGCGACCGTGCTGCGCCGACTCAGGGACGCGGGCGCCGACGGCCGCGACCCGTGTTCGAAGGTGATCCGCGTGCTCGGTGCCCGCGCGCTCGAGCCTCCCGACGTGCCCGAGCCGGCACGGCTCGGCGCTCACGCGACCGTTGCCGATCTCGTGCAGCGCGCCGTCACGACCTCGGTACGACGCCTCGTCGACCAGGACCACGTCGTCCGCCTGGGCGAGGATCCCGAGGGAGTGCACCAGGCGAGGGTCGCCACGAGGCGGCTGCGGTCGAATCTCCGGGCGGTGGCAACGCTGCTCGAGCCGGGGTGGGCCGACCCGCTGCGCACCGAGTCGCAGTGGCTCGGCGAGCTCCTCGGCCGGGTGCGGGACGCCGACGTGCTGCTCGGCCGGCTCGAGGCACGCGCGCGGGATCTGCCCGACGCCGACGCGGACACGATCGCCGAGCTCGTCGCCCAGCTCCGCGCCGCGCGCGCCATCGACCGGTTGATCGCACTCGATGCGCTCGCGTCACCTCGCTACTCGGCGCTCCTCGACGCCCTCGTCGACGGAGCCCGGGTGCCGCGGGTCCGGTCCGATGTGGCGGAGCTCCCGGCGGTCGACGTGGTGCGGACGCTCGTACGCCCGCCGTGGCGACGCCTGCGCCGCACGGTGCGCGCGCTGCCCTCCGAGCCGACCGACGCGCAGCTGCACGAGGTGCGCAAGCGCGCGAAGCAGCTGCGCTACGCGCTGGAGGCGGTCGGGCCGGTCGCGGGCAAGGACATGCGGCGCCTGGCGCGGCGGGTCGCGGCGCTGCAGGACCACCTCGGCGACCACCATGACGCGGTCGTCGCCGCGGCCTGGCTGCGCGGGGCGGCACGCGAGTCCGCCGATCCGGCCGTGGCGTTCGCCGCCGGAGAGCTCGCGGCCTCGTTCACCGCCGACGCCCGGCGGCTCCGGTCGTCGTGGTCCAGGCTCTGGGCCGACGTCAGCCGGCGCGCCGGCCGGGTGGTGCGCTGAGACCGGCTACTGGTGGCCGGGCCACACGTACGCGAGCGCGATGCCCATCACGTCCGCGTACATCTGCGAGTTGTCGTAGCGGGCGCTGAGTGTGTAGGGCTTGCCCTGCGTCACCAGGTTGTGGGCAGGGCACGGGTCGATGGACGTCGGATTTGCCATCATCCCCGCCCCGGTCGCGGCGGCGACCGCCATCGGCATGGGGTCGTCGTAGTGCGCGGTCATGACGCACTGCAGGCCCGCCGTCTGGTCCCGGAGCGTGAGGTCGATCCCGCCGCCGTGGAGGTGACCGCCGGCGTAGACCATGATCCCGTCGTAGGGCGCGGACCACGTCTTCGCCTTCGTGTACGCGCTCCCGGCGCCGCCGCCGCCCGGAACCGTGAAGGTCGAACCGCCGCAGCCGGTGACGTCGGCGAAGAAGGGCACGACGCCGCGCGTGTTCGTGGTCGTCGCGTTCTTCTGGTAGCCGACTCGGTACTGGATGTACACCTGCATCGGCATGTCGCCCATGTTCATCACGTGCCAGAGCGAGTTCCACGTGTCGTTGGCGCCGACGAGATACGCGTAGGGATCGGGGAGCGCGAGCGGCGTGCGCTCCGCGCCCGCGCCCGAGAACCGCTCGGCCCGACCGGGACACAGCACGTCCTGGTGCGCGGGGTTCATCAGCAGCACGTGGTGGAGGTGCACCATGTCGCGTGGCACGGGGTCACCGCTCGCGTCGACCAGGTCGAAGCTCATCGACTTGATGCCGAAGGCGCCGGACGGCTTCGGGACGTTGGCCTGGGTTGCGTCGCTCTCCCAACCCGGCTGGCCGTTGGCCGCCAGGTTCAGCGGACCGATCTTGTAGACACCGGTCGTGATCGCGCCGCCCCCGGCCGGGGCACGGGTGAGCGCGACGCACCCGGTCGAGGTGAGGGCGAGCAGCCCCACCAGCACGATGACGAACCGTCGTGAACCCTGCATGACCGGCCTCCCCAGTCGACCTGGCCGCGACCGTAGCGCCTCGAATCGGCCTGACATCCGCGCCGAACGCGGGGCGATCCGCGGCGCTCCGGCGGACCGGCTCAGGTCATCGGAGCCCGCTGCCGATACCTCAGTGTGCGCAGAACCGCCCGAATGAGCTCGCAGCCCGTCGAGACCCGGACCGGCCCCGACGGCCCGGCTCGCCCGGAGACGCCACCGGTCCCCGACGAGTCGTTCTGGAACGACACCGGTGCGCGCGCCGAGCGCGCCGACTGGATGGACGCCCTCGGCGAGCCCGGGGCCGAGGTCGACAACGGCTGGGTCGGGCCGGTGACCGACGACGAGTCCGACGCGGTCACCACGAGCGGCGCGGACGTGTGGGCCGAGCCGGGTCCGCCCGTCGCGGCGGTCGCGGCGAGCCCCGCCGACGACGAGATCGTGTTCTCGCCGGTGCCGGTCGCCGACGTCGTGCCCATCCGCCCGCAGGCGGACGCGGTCGAGGCCGAGGACAACCTCAGCTGGCTCGACGCCGGCGCCCTCGACGACCTGCTGCCGCCCGCGTAGCACCGACGCGACACGCCGCCCCGCCCGCGCGCGGTGGCTCAGTTGTCGCTCGCGCCACTCCCGCGGCGTGCGACCCGCACGAGCTCGCGCGCCGTCGCGGGCTTGGAGATCGGCTCGAACGTCCGGGCCTCCGCGTCCAGCTCCTCGATCTCACCGTCCTTGAGCTCGAGGTCCGCGGCCTCGGCGTTGCGCCGCAGCTGGTCCACCGAGCTCGCGCCCGGGATCGCGACCGTGTTGGGATGGTGGATCAACCACGCGAGCGCAACCTGCGCCGGCGTCGCCGCGTGTGCGTCGGCAATGCGGCGCACCGTGTCGATCACCGGCATCGCCCGCCGCACGTTCTCGGGCAACCAGAGCGGATCCATCCGACGCGCCGACGCGGTGGGAAGGTTGTCCGGTCCGTAGCGACCGCCGAGCAGTCCCTTCGCGATCGGGCTGTAGGCGATCACGATCCGGCCGCGCTCCTGCGCATAGGGAACGCTCGTCGAGGCCGGCTTCGACGCGAGCAGGCTGAACTGCACCTGGTTCGAGAGCACCGGCGCGCCGAGGTGCGCCTCGGCCTGCTGCCACCGTTTGACCGAGAAGTTGCTCACGCCGGCGTGGCGCACCGTTCCCGCGTCGATCAGCCGCCGCATGCCGGTCATCTGGCTCGCGAGCGACACGACCGGGTTCGGCCAGTGCACCTGGTACAGGTCGATGACGTCGACCCCGAGCCGCAGCGCCGACAGACGACCGTGCTCCTCGACGCGCGACGCGGTCGGCCAGACGGGCAGCACCTTCGTGGCGACGAACGCCTCGTCCCGCCGACCTTCGAGTGCGCGGCCGACGATCGTCTCCGACACGCCGTGGGCATAGACCTCCGCGGTGTCGATGAGGTTGACCCCGAGGTCGAGCGCCGCGTGCACGAGATCGACCGCCGTGCGCTGCGCGTACTTCGAGCCGTAGCCCCAGTCCCTCGACCCGAACTGCCAGCAGCCGAGCCCGATCGCCGACACCCGGGCGCCGCCGGTCTCCACGAACTTCATGGCGCACCTCCTTCGCAGGCACCGATCCTCGCGGCTCGACGCCGCCGCCGCCACCCCGGATCCCGGCTGTGGGAGGGGCCCTTGTAGCGTCGGCGAGCAGTGACCGTCGTCCTCGAGCGCGTGGAGATGCGTGCCGCGCTGCGTGCCCTGAACCGGGCCCGCCGGGCCCGGCGGCTCCGCAACGTCGACTGGATCGACACCCTCTACCGGGCCTACGTCATCGGGCTCGGCGCGCTCGCCGCGATCATCCTCCTCGCCGCGGTGGTCGGCGACGCCGAGGCGTCCCGTTCCACACTGGCCCGCGTCCGGGAGGACGGCGCCGCGGTGGCGGGCCTCGCGGTCGCGATCGGCGTCGCGCTGGGGCTGCGGTCGGGCGCCCACGGTGGCCCGCTCGTGTACGAGGCCCCCGAGGTGCAGCACGTGCTGCTGGCACCCATCGCTCGCGGCATCGTGGTACGCACCGCCGCGTTCCGTCAGCTCCGGGGCGTCGTGGCGATGGGAGCGCTCGGAGGCGCGGTCCTCGGCGCGCTCGCCGGACCGCGCCTGTCGCCCGGCGGCGCTGCAAACGTCACGCAGTGGGTGCTCTGGGACGTGGCGTTCGGTGTCGGCGCCGCCCTCGCCGTCTGGTCGGGCGCGGTCGTGGCGTCGAGCGTCCGGCTCCGCCGGTCCGGCGCGCTGCTCGTCGGGCTCGCGCTCGTGGCGTGGTCGGTCGCCGACCTCGTCGCCCACACGATGACGTCACCACTCACGTGGCTGGGCACGCTCGCGGTCGATCCACTCGGCGTCGAGCCGGTGGGTGCGCTCGGCGTCGCGGTCGTCGCCGCCGCGCTCCTCGCCGGGTTCGCCCTCGCCGGGCGCGCCTCGCTCGAACCCGCGCTCACCCGCGCGCGGCTCGTGAGCGCGCTGCGGTTCGCCGCGACGGTGCAGGACATCCGCGCCGTCATCGTGCTGCGTCGCCAGCTGGCACACGAGCAGCCGCGGGCACGACCGTGGTTCCGCCTGCGCACCGGCGCGCCAACCGGTCGGGCCGAGTGGCGCCGCGACTGGCAGGGGATCCTCCGCTGGCCCGGCGCGCGCGTCGGTCGGTCGCTCGCACTCGCCGTGGTCGCGGGTGCCAGCTGCGGCGGCGCGGTGTGCGGCACGACCCCGCTCGTCGCGGTCGCGATCCTGGCCACCTACGTGGTCGCGCTCGACGCGGTCGAGGGCCTCGCCCAGGAGATCGACCACCCCGACCGCGCGAACGACCTCCCCATCCCACCCGGCGCGCTCTACGAGCGCCACCTCGCGGTGCCGGTCGCGCTCCTCGCCGGCTACGGGCTCCTGGCGGCCGCGGTCGCAACGCTCACGGTGCTCCTGGTGCCCGGCGCGGACCCGAGGCTGCCCGGCGGCGCGCTCGTGGTCGTCGTCGTCGTCATGGCAGTCGCCGCGACCGGCTCCACCGGCGTGGCGCTGTCCGCGTATCTCGGCCGCCCGGGCCGCGACCTCGGCATGCTGATCCTGCATCCGGGCATCGTCGCGAGCCAGCAGTTCGCGCCGCTCGTGCTGGTCGCGATCGCGTTCGCGCCGCTCGTCGTCGCGCTCGAGGTCCGGCCACTCCCGAACCCCACCGGCGCGGCGCTCACCGCCGCGCTGCCCGCCCTCGTGATCGCGTACGGGATCTTCTCGTTCCTGCGCTCCCGCCGACCGGAGGTCGCATGACCCTGCCCATCGCCGCCGCGGACCTGCGCAAGGACTACGACGAGGTCGTCGCGCTCCACGACTTCTCGTTCAAGGGGCAGGCGGGTGATCTCGTCGCGCTCGTCGGCCACAACGGCTCGGGGAAGTCGACGTTCCTGCGGCTCGCCGCCGGACTGCTCGAACCGAGCGGCGGCACCGTCACGATCGGCGACGCGCCCGCAGGGTCGCTCGACGCACGCGCCGAGCTCTCGTTCGTCCCGGACGAACCCGTCCTCTACGACGACCTCAGCGTCAACGAGCACATCGAGTACCTCGGCCGGCTTCACGGCTGCGGCGACTGGCCCGAGCGCGCGGACGGCCTGCTCGACGCGCTGCGCCTGACCGACCGGGCCGACGACCTCCCGGCACGCTTCAGCCGCGGCCTGCGCCAGAAGACGTCGTTGGTCCTCGGACTCCTCCGTCCCTTCGCCGTCCTGCTGATCGACGAGCCCTTCGTCGGGCTCGACCCGTCCGGTCAGCGGGCACTCACCGAGCTGCTCGTCGGCGCGGCCGGGGAAGGGGCGTGCGTGGTCGTCGCCACCCATCAGCTCGGCTTCCTCGACCGCGCGACGCGCTGTGTCGGCCTGCGCGACGGCGAGGTGGCGTTCTCGGGCAAGGTCGACATGAAGAAGGTGAACCAGCTCCTCGGGTGACGCCCGGGTCCGGCGCGTCGGCGGGCGCGAGACTGCAACCGTGACCGACGGTGCCTCGACGGCGCACAATCGCGGGCTCTGGGAGATCGTCAACGCGGCCCACACCGACGACGACGCCGACCGCCGGTGGCGCGAGCCGCAGATCCGGTGGGGACTGTTCGAGATCCCCGAGTCCGAGCTCGGCGTCCTCGGCGACCTCGCGGGCGTCGACGTCGTCGAGCTCGGCTGCGGCACCGCGTTCCTGTCGGCCGGTCTCGCGCGCGCGGGCGCGCGACCGACCGCCGTGGACCTCTCCCGCCACCAGCTCACCACCGCGCGCCGCAGCCAGGCCGGGCACGGCGTGCACTTCCCCCTCGTCGAGGCCGACGGGGCGCGCATCCCGCTGCGGTCGGACGCGTTCGACCTCGTCGTCAGCGAGTACGGCGCCGCGCCGTGGTGCGCGCCGGACCGCTGGCTCGGCGAGGCGGCGCGGGTGCTGCGACCCGGCGGCCGGCTCGTGTTCCTCACCAACAGCGTGCTCGCGGCGCTGTGCGTGCCGGCCGAGGGCGGGGCCGCGCGAGACCGGCTGCTGCGCGCGTACCGGGACCTCGACCCCGTCGTGTGGCCTGGCGGGGGAATCGAGCACCATCCGGGCCACGGCGAGTGGATCCGGGCGCTGCGCGCCGCGGGGTTCACCGTCGAAGCCCTCCACGAGCTGTGCGCGCCACCGGACGCCATCGCGCCCGAGTTCTACGACATCGTCACGCCGGAGTGGGCCCGCTCCTGGCCGGCCGAGGACCTGTGGTGCGCCCGGCTGGACGACGCCCCCGCCGTCCCGTGACCTTCGCCCCTTCCGGTCCGTTCCACCGGTTCCTAGCGTCGGGGCGGAGCGAACCAGGAGGTGGCCATGCGAGCGCTCGTGGTCTACGAATCGATGTACGGCAACACCCATCTGATCGCCGACGCGATCGGCGCAGGCATCGGGGGCGACACCCAGGTCGTGTCGGTCCACCACGCGACCCGAGAGCTCGTCGAGGCAGCCGATCTCCTCGTCGTCGGCGGACCCACCCACGTGCACGGCCTCACACGCGAGTCGACCCGCAAAACCGCGGCCGAGGCCGCCGAGAAGCCCGACAGCACGTTGACGATGGATCCCGACGCGTTCGGTGACGGCCTGCGCGAGTGGTTCGACGCGCTCGGCGACGTCGTCGGTGAGCACCGGGCGGCGGCGTTCGACACGCGGATGTCCGGACCGCCGGCCTTCACCGGTCGGGCGTCGAAGGGCATCGCGAAGCGCTTGCGCCACCACGGGTTCACCCTGATCACCGATCCCGAGAGCTTCATCGTCGACCGCGAGACCGCGCTCGAGGACGACGAGGACGCGCACGCGCGCGCCTGGGGTGTCGGCCTCGGGGCGATGGTCGAGGTCTGAGCGACCGTCCACCGGGCTAGCGTGCGGGCATGTACTTCGGATTCCTGCTGTTCGGTGGGCTCGCGATCGTCTGTCTGGTCATCGGCGCGATCGTGATGAAGCGTCGGCGTGACTACGGCGATAGCGAACCCGACGACGGCTTCGACTTCGACGAGTACGAAGGCTTCACGTAGCCGTCACGCCGCCTGGGGGAACCGTGAGCCGTCTCACCGCACCGCTGCTGCTCGCCGCGCTCACCGCGCTCGGGCTCGGCGTCACGACACCCGTGGCCGCGGGAGCAACGCGGGCGGCCGCGCCGTCGGACACCGTCTGGCTCTGCCGCCCGAACCTGGCGGACAACCCGTGCGCCACCGACCGGAGCGCGACGCGCGTGGCGGCCGACGGCTCCACCTCCGTCGAGCGATCCGAGCGGCCGGGCAAGCGGCCAGTCGACTGCTTCTACGTGTACCCGACCGTGAGCCTCCAGCCGACCGTCAACGCGAACCGCACCATCGAGCCCAACGTGACGGGCGTCGCGATCGCCCAGGCGTCGCGGTACTCCGCGGTCTGCAAGGTGTACGCACCGGTCTACCGCCAGCTCACCATCAAGGCCATCGGCGGCGGCATCACACCCCAGGCCGCGGCGATCGCGTTCGGCGACGTGCGCGACGCGTGGCGTGACTACCTCGCGCACGACAACAAGGGCCGCGGCGTCGTGTTGATCGGCCACTCCCAGGGTGCCGGCATGCTGACCCAGCTCGTCAAGCGGGAGATCGACGCCAAGCCGACGGTACGCAAGCTCCTCGCCGCTGCGTACCTGCTCGGCGGCAACGTCGTCGTTCCCACCGGAAGGGACGTCGGCGGCGACTTCGCCCACGTCCCTGCGTGCCGGAAGGCGACACAGACCGGCTGCGTCGTGGCGTTCTCCACGTTCAAGCAGCCGCCGCCGGCCGACGCGATCTTCGGCCGGGTCGACACCGGGTTCAACCAGGTTCGTGGCGCGAGCGCCGCGCGGTCGCACGTGCTGTGCGTCAACCCCGCGGCGCTGCGCGGCGGCGCCGCGCCGGTCCGCGCGTACTTCCCCGCGAAGGTCTACCGCGGCGTGCTCACGAGCTCGCTGCCGACCTGAACGCTCGCGGCGGAGGACACA
>CAZXCB010000116.1:0-10198 GCA_964639075.1 uncultured Bifidobacteriaceae bacterium
ACACGCCCCTGGTGGTCGACTGGCGGGCGCCGGTCGCCGAGCCGTTCTACCGGGCGACCGCCGTGGCACCGATGGGCGTCCTGCGCCGCCGGCACATCCTGACCCGGCACGGTCGTGAGGTCGTGGGTCTCGACGACGAGGTGTTCGACTCGGGCCGGGTCGACGACGCCGGTCTCACCGTCATGGGCGAGGGCGCGCTCTTCGCCGCGCTCGAGCGGGAGCGGACCGGCCGGATGGGCGACATCGTCGCCACGATCCAGGCCGAGCAGGACGAGGCGGTCCGCGCCGACCTCCCGGGCGCGCTGATCGTGTCGGGTGGTCCGGGCACGGGCAAGACGGCCGTCGCGCTGCATCGCGCCGCGTACCTGCTGTACACGTTCCGCCGGCAGCTCGGCGGCAACGGCGTGCTGCTCATCGGCCCCAGCCCGATCTTCCTGCGGTACATCGAGCAGGTGCTGCCGAGCCTCGGCGAGGACGAGGTGCAGCTCGCCACGATCGGCGGGCTCAAGCCCCAGCTGCTCGTCACGGCGACCGAGGACCCCGAGACGGCGGCGGTGAAGGCCGACGTCCGCATGGCGCGCGTCCTCGAGCGCGCGCTCGCCGACCGGCAGCGTCCGCCGCGCGCTGATGTCGTGCTGTCCCTCGACGGTCTGCGCCTCCGGCTCGGTCGCCGCGAGTGTCGACACATCGCCGAGCGCGCGCGCCGCAAGCACGGCACGCACAACGAGCGACGCCCGATCGTCGAGCGGATGATCCTCGACCGCCTGCTGGCGCAGTACCGCAGCGCGATGTCGCGCACGCAGCGCGAGCTCCTCGAGCTCGACGACGTCGACGGCGGCTACGACCCACAGGTCGCGCGCGCTCTCGCCCGTGGCGAGAACCCGCCGCCGGAGTGGGAGCGCGAGATCCGGGCGCGGCTGCGGCGGACCCCCCAGGTGCGTGCGCTGCTCGAGCGGATGTGGCCCGTGCTCTCCGGTGCCGAGCTCGTCCACGACCTGTTCTCCTTCGGCGCTCTCGTGCGTTCCGCGGGTGCGGGCATCCTGCGCAAGGACGCGCTGCGGCGGCTCGAGCGCCCGCGGTCGCCGTCGGTGCGCGAGGTCGCGTGGACCGATGCCGATGTCGCGCTGGTCGACGAGGCCGACGCGCTGTGCGGTCCGGTGGAGGCCGCGCGGCCGCGCCGGGCGCGGCGGCGCACCGAGACGGATCGGGCCATCGCCGATGCCGCGACCCGGACCGTGCGCGAGCTCGGCCTCGGCGCGTACATGACCGCGTCGGATCTCGCGGCCCGTTTCGCCCCGCCCACCAACGGCGAGGGCGGCGTGCCGCAGCTCCGGACGTTCGGGCACGTGCTCGTCGACGAGGCTCAGGACCTCACGCCGATGCAGTGGCGCATGCTCGCCCGCCGCTGTCCCACCGGCTCGTGCACCCTCGTGGGCGACTTCGGCCAGGCATCACGGCCGGGCGCGGCGCCGGGTTGGGACGACGTCCTGTCGCACCTGGCGACGCACGACGCGCCCCGGCGCGTGGACCTGACCGTGAACTACCGGACGCCCGCCGAGATCATGGACCTCGCGAACCGGCTGCTCGCCGTGGCGGCACCGGAGATCCCCCCGACCCGCTCGGTGCGCACGACCGGCGACCAGCCGACGTTCACGCGCGTCGACGACGTCGTCACGGCGGCCGCCGACGCGGCGCGGGAGCTCTCGACGCGGCGCGGCACGACCGCGGTGATCGCGCCGAGCCCGCTGCACGAGGCACTCACCGCCGCGTTGGCCGACGTCGGTGCGGTCGCCGATTCGCCCGAGGCGCTCGATGCTCCCGTCGGCGTGTTCGACGCGTTCGACGCCAAGGGGCTGGAGTTCGACCACGTCGTGGTGGTCGAACCCGCCGAGCTCGTGGCCGCCGACCGGGCCGGCCTCCGGATGCTCTACGTCACGCTCACCCGGGCCACCCAGACGCTCGCCGTCGTCCACCGGGGTCCGTTGCCCGAGGCGCTGTCCGCCGCTCCGCCGGACCGTCTGGTGCACTCCGGTCACTGAGGTGGCGGAGCGACCGGGAGCACGGGGAGCTCGTCGCGGTCGAGCCACCGGTGGAAGAAGGCGCCGAGGTCCTGCCCCGACTCGCGTTCGGTGAGGGCGATGAACTGCGCCGTGGTCGCCGTGCCGTACCGATGCTCGGTCGCCCACGTCGACAGGATCCGGAAGAACGTGGCGTCGCCGACCGTCCGGCGCAGCGCGTGCAGCACGAGTGCGCCGCGGAAGTAGACGGAGACGGAGAACGTCTCGCGCGCGCCGGGATCGCGCGGCTTGGTCAACGAGTCGCCGCCCCCGGCGCGCAGCTGCGCCATGGTCGTGTCGATGTCGAAGGCGGGGTCGACGTGGGCCTGCCACAGGTACTGCGCGTAGGTCGCGAATCCCTCGTTGAGCCAGATGTCCGACCAGCGCCTGATGCCGACCGAGTCGCCGTACCACTGGTGCGCGAGCTCGTGCGCAACCGTCTGCTGACCGTCGGGGTCCAAACCGAGCATGTCGCGGCCGAACAGGGACAGGGTCTGCGTCTCGAGCGCGTAGCCGACGTCCTCGTTGACGACCACCGCGCCGTACTCGCCGAACGGGTACGGGCCGAACAGCCGCGAGAAGTAGTCGATCATCTCGCCGGTTCGCGCGAACACCCCGATCATCTGGGCGCGTCCCCCTTCCGGGAACCAGTTCCGGATCGGGACGCCTTCCGGTGACTGCGTGCGCTGCTCGCGCATCGGCGCGATCACGACGGTCGCGAGGTACGACGCCATGGGGTGGTCCATCGTCCAGGTCCACGTCAGTCGGGCGCGGTCGCTCGTCGGCTTCCGGCTCGTGAGGTGCCCGTTCGCCGCGGCGCTCATCCCGGCCGGCACCTCGAGCGCGACGGTGTAGGTGGCCTTGTCCGACGGGTGGTCGTTGGCGGGGAACCAGGTGCGGGCACCGACCGGCTCGGCGACCACGTACACGCTGCCGTCCGGGTTGCGGGTCCACCCGAGCGTGGTGCCGCTGCCCGGAGACGACGGGTCTCGCACCGGCTGCGGGATGCCGTGGTACCGGACCGTCGTGGTGAAGCCGCGCCCCGTGGGGATCGACCGCGCCGGGGTCACCACCAGCTCCGACCCGGTCCGCGACGATCGCGCCCGGCGCCCGTCGACGCGGACACGGTCGACGCGCAGGCCCGAGAGGTCCAGGTCGAAGCGGCGCAGGTCCTCGGTGGCGTGGGCCTCGATCGTCGCGGACGCGCGGATCTCGCCGGAATCGGGCAGGTACCGGATCCGGATCGCGTAGCCGTCGACGTCGTAACCGCCGTTGCCCGATCCGGGGTAGTAGGGATCGGCGACGGCACGACCGCCCGCTTGTCCCGAGGCGTTCGGCCGCGCGGCTCCGTCCGACCCCGAGCACGCGCCGAGTACGAGTGCGCCCGCGAGCGTGATCGGGAGCAGGCGCCGCATCTGGATCATCCTGGCAGGCCCCGGGGGCAGGATCGCGCCGCGTAGCGTGCGGCCCATGACTGCCACCGACCAGGACCTCTCCGCCGCCACCGTCGCCTGGGATCTCGAGCCACTCGTCGGTGGTCGGGGTTCCGAGGGCGTCGACGAGCACCTCGCCGCCGCCGAGGCCGTCGTCGCCCGCGTCGAAAAGGCCCGTGGCACGATCGGCGGCCTCGACGCCGCGGGGCTCGCCGCGCTCATGCAGCTCGTTGCCGAGCTCCAGGAGCACCTCGGGCGCGCAGCGAACTACGCGAGCCTCCGGTTCACCGTGGACACCGCGGATCCGGAGCGTGGTGCGCTGATGCAGCGCGTCGACGAGGCGGCCACCGCGATCGGCACGCGGGCGATCTTCTTCGAGCTCGAGTGGGCCGAGGTCCCCGACGCGCGCGCCGAGGAGCTGCTCGCGGACCCGGCGCTCGCGTTCTGCGCGCACTACCTGCGGTCGGCGCGCCGCTACCGTCCGCACCTGCTCACCGAGCCGGAGGAGAAGATCCTCGCGGAGAAGGACGTCACCGGGTCGAGCGCGTGGGCGCGGCTCTTCAGTGAGCTGACCTCCGCGATCGACGTGACGATCGGCGACGAGACGTTCGCGCTCGAGCAGGGTCTCGCGCTGCTCGCGTCGCCCGACCGCGAGGAGCGCGCGGCCGCCGCGGCCGCGGTCACCGAGGGACTGGCGCCCGGGTTGCGGACGCGAGGGTTCGTGTTCAACACGCTGCTCGCCGACAAGTCCACCGACGATCGCCTGCGCTCGTACCCGTCGTGGGTCGCGAGCAGGAACCTCGCCAACGAGGCGAGTGACGAGTCCGTGCAGGCGCTCGTCGACGCGGTGGTCTCCCGGTACGACATCCCGCAGCGCTGGTACACGCTCAAGGCGCAGCTGCTCGGAGTCGACCGCCTGGCGGACTACGACCGCATGGCGAGCGTGGCTGCGGTCGACGAGGAGTTCGGCTGGTCGACCGCGCAGGAGCTCGTGCTCGACGCGTACGCCTCGTTCTCGCCGCAGCTCGCCGATGTGGCGAAGCGCTTCTTCGCGGAGTCCTGGATCGACGCGCCGATCCGACCGGGGAAGCGCCCGGGCGCGTTCTGCGCGTACACGGTGCCGTCGCACCATCCGTACCTGCTGCTCAACTGGACGTCGCGTCGCCGCGACGTGCTGACGCTCGCCCACGAGCTCGGGCACGGCCTGCACGCGTACCTCGCGCGGGAGCAGGGCGTGTTCCACATGAGCACGCCGCTCACGCTCGCCGAGACCGCGTCGGTGTTCGGCGAGACGGTCACGTTCGGCCGGCTGCTCGACGACACCCAGGATCCGGACTCGCGGCTGGCGCTGCTGGCCGAGAGCCTGGAGGGTCAGATCGCGACGGTGTTCCGTCAGATCGCGATGAATCGCTTCGAGGACCGGGTGCACACGCACCGCCGCGAGGTGGGCGAGCTGTCGACGGACGACTTCGCCGGCTACTGGGCCGAGACCCAGACCGCGATGCTCGGCGACTCGGTCGAGCTCACCGAGGGCTACCGCACGTGGTGGTCCTACATCCCGCACTTCATCGCGACGCCGGGCTACGTCTACGCGTACGCGTACGGCCAGTTGCTCGCGCTGTCGGTGTACAAGCGCTACGAGGAGCGCGGCGCCGACTTCGTGCCGGCGTATCTCGACCTGCTCGCGGCCGGCGGCTCCCGCTCGCCCGAGGAGCTCGGCAAGATCGTCGACTGCGACCTCGCCGACCCGCGGTTCTGGGTCGGTGGGATCGCGATCATCGAGCAGCAGCTCGAAGCCGCCGAGGCGGCAGCCCTGGCCACCGGTCGCGTCACGATTCCCGCGCCGTGACCAGCGGTCTGCTCGGCGGGTGCACCGCCGTCGTCACCGGCGGTGGTGGCGGGATCGGACGGGCGATCAGCGAGCGGTTCGCGGCCGAGGGCGCGGCCGTCGTGGTCGCCGAGATCGACGCGGCGCGCGCCGAGGACACCGCGGCCGGAATCCGTGACGCCGGTGGCGAGGCGCGTGCGGTCGTCGTCGACGTCACCGATGCCGCGGCCGTCGGGGAGCTCGCCGAGACCGTCGGCGCGGTGGACGTGCTCGTCAACAACGTCGGGCACTACCTCGTGCGGGGCAACGACTTCCTCGACCACGGACCGGAGGAATGGGACGCGCTGCACGCGACGAACCTGCTCCACGTGCTGCTGTGCACCCGCGCGTTCGTCGACGGGATGGTGTCGCGTCGGCGGGGCAGCATCGTGAACGTGTCGTCGGTCGAGGCGTTCCGCGCGATCCCGAGCCGGCCGGTGTACAGCGCCTACAAGGCGGCGATCACGGGCTTCACCCGCAGCCTCGCGGTCGACCTCGGGAGCTCGGGCGTGCGCGTGAACGCGATCGCGCCGGACCTGGTCGAGTCGCTCCAGGTGCCCTATTCGAAGTGGGTGCCACCCGAGGACGCCGAGCGGATCCCGGCGTGGGTGCCGGTCGGGCGCTTCGGTACCCCCGACGACGTCGCCGGCGTCGCGCTGTTCCTCGCGTCCGACCTCTCGGGCTTCGTGACCGGCACGACCCTGCACGCCGACGGCGGCTCCCTCGCGGCCGGCGGCTGGTTCCGCCGCCCCGACGGCACCTGGACCAACCGCCCGATCGTGGAGTGAACTGGGTGTCGTCGACCCGGACGACGCGGGTGCCGACGACGAGCTTGCCGAAGGTCCTGCCCCAGATCGCGGTCGGCACGATCTCGTAGAGCGCGTGCCCGGCGATGAGCGCGAGATCGGTCGTCGTCCCTGACCCAGCGCGCAGCGCGATCCGCGCCACGGTGACGAAGACCAACCAGTCGACACCACACCCTGCCCACCTCCTCGAGGATGCGGTGAGCTTGCCACGATCGCGGGGAGTCCAGTCCGATATGCCGGGAGTGTGCATGGCTCCGCGGAGCCACCTCGGCGGGGTCCGGCCCGCTTCGGGTGCGAGGGGATGGTCACACCCTGGGCGTATCGTCCGAAGCGGTCGGTTCACGGCGGATAGGGGTGCTTCGGCATGGTGATGCACGCGGTGGGCGAGAGGGCGTGCGACGAGGTGAGAGCGCTGCCGACCGAGCGGTTGGAGGCGGAGGCCACCACGTTGGCGGCGCACATCGCGGCGGCGACGGCGCGGTTCCTGGAGGTGATCGCGGAGCTCGAATCACGGCGGGCCTGGGAGAGCTGGGAAGCACGGTCGATGGCCCACTGGGTGTCGTGGCAGTGCGGGCTGGGCATGCGGGCAGCGCGTGATCACGTCCGGGTCGCCGTCGCGCTGCGGGAGCTGCCGGAGGTGCGGGCGGCGTTCGGTCGGGGCGAGCTCTCCTACTCGAAGGTGCGGGCGCTGACGCGCTTCGCCACGCCGGAACAGGAGCACGAGGACGTCGAGCTCGCCCGCCATGCCACAGCGAGCCAGCTGGAGCGGGTCGCCGGTGCATACGTGTCGGCGTGTCGAGGTGCGGATCCGGACCTGACCCGGCGAGCGTTGGACGGTTCGTTCGTGTCGAGCACCACGAATGTCGACGGCGTGACCACGACGATCACGCTCCGTGTCCCGAACGACGTCGCCGCGCGCACGCTCGCGGCGATCGACGCGGAGATGGAGCGGATACCGTCCGACGAGGCGGTGCCGGCCCGGCATCGACGGGTGCTCGCGTTCGCGGCGGTGATCGACGCGTACTGCGAACCCGATCCGGACCGTCCGTCCGTCGAGCTTTCGGTGCACGCAGATGTCGAGACCCTGGCCGACGATGCGCCCGGCCGGTGCGACAGCGCCGGCATCCGTTTCGCATCGGAGACCGCCCGGCGGTTGGCGTGCGACTGCGGGGTGCGGTTGGTCGCTGAGCTCGACGGTACCGCGCTGGATCTCGGTCGCCGGGCCCGATTCCCGAACCGGGCGTTACGCCGGTCGGTCATTCGCGGCGGCGGCGATTGCTGCCAGTTCCCCGGGTGCACCCAGCGGACCCGCCTGCGGGTGCACCACGTGCGGCATTGGGCGCGCGGCGGTCCGACGGATCGAGCCAACCTCATCGCCCTGTGCCCATCCCATCACCGGGCGGCCCACGAAGGCGGCTGGACCATCGAAGCCGACGGCCGCGGCGGCTACAGCTTCCTCGATCCGAACCGACGGGTCGTCCCCCAGATCGTGGTTCCGACGCCGAGCGACCCTGGTGCAGTTGTCGACGTCAACGGCGCGCATGGGCTCACCGTCACCGACCGGACCATCTCGTCGCTCTCGGGCGGCGAACGAATGGACCTCGACTGGACCATGACCGTCGTCTGCGGCAACCGCGACGTCGGGTACCGGCCCCATGCGGAGTGCTCCGCGGAGCACCCCGACGACGAATGGACGGTCGAGGTCGCACCCTTGGACGAGGACGACGAGGAACTGGTCGCGCGCGTGTGACGCTCGTGATGGCTCAGTACCGCGCCATCTCGGCGCGGAACTGGTCGAGGCCCATCGAGCCGAGGTTGAGCGAGTAGCGGTGCCAGTCCTTGAGGTCGAACGCGCCGCCCGTGCGCGCCTTCGCCTCGGCCCGACATTCGAGCCACACGCGCTCGCCGACCTTGTAGGAGATCGCCTGGCCCGGGATGCCGAGGTAGCGGTCGACCTCCGAGCGCATGAACTGCTCCGCGAACATCGCGCGCTCGACCACGAACGGCAGCGCGAGCTGGGGCGTCCAGCGCTCGCCCGGGTGGTACGACTCGCCGGCCGGGATCGCCAGCTCGAGGTGCATGCCGATGTCGACGATCACGCGCACCGCGCGCATCGCCTGCGCGCGCAGCATGCCGAGCTCGTAGTCGGGGTTCTCGAGGTAGCCGAGCTCGCCCATGAGCCGCTCGGCGTAGAGCGCCCATCCCTCGCCGTGGCCGGACGACCACGCGAGCAGTCGCTGGAAGCGCGTGAGCTCGTCGGCGAGGTAGCGCACCTGGCCGACCTGGAGGTGATGGCCCGGAACACCCTCGTGGTAGCAGATCGAGACCTCGCCCCAGAGCGGGAAGCGAGTGTTGCCGAGCGTCGGATACCACGTGCGACCGGGCCGGCTGAAGTCCTCCGACGGGCCCGTGTAGTACATCGCCGACGCGCCTCCCGGCGGGGCGATCATCGCCTCCACGCGCTGCACCGGCTCGGGGATGTCGAAGTGCACGCCGTTCATCTCGCTGATCGTGCGATCCATGAGGTCCTGCAGCCATGCGCGCAGGTTGTCCTCCCCCTCGATCGCTCGCTTGGGGTCGGTCTCGAGCAGCTCGATCACCTCGCCGACCGAGGCGTTCGGCAGGATCCGCGCCGCCACCTGCCCGACGGCGTGCTCGATGCGGTGCAGCTCGTCCCAACCCCACTGGTAGGTCTCGCGCAGGTCGAGCGTCGTGCCGTTCCACACCCGCGCCATCGTCGTGTAGCGCTCCTCGCCGACGGCGTCGTGCTCGTCGGCGTGCGGCGAGTACTCCGCGGTCAGGTAGCGAGCGAACGCGTCGAGCGCGGCGGTCGCTCGCCCGGCGTGCTGCTCGACGGTCCGGTGCAGCGCGACACCGCCGAGACCCGATTGGGCGAGCCGGTCCGCCAGCCCGTGGAAGTAGGGGCGGGTCGCGGCGGGGTCGATCCCGGCCCACACCTCCACCTGTTCGATCGAGCCGACGACCTGGCGCCGGGCCGCGACGAGCCCGCGCGCGATGCCGTCGCGGTACGAGTCCTGGAGGCTGTCGAGGCACTCCGGCACGCGTGCCATGCGGGCCGCGAGGATCCGCCAGTCCTCCTCGGTCTCGGTCTGGAGGACGTCGAACGCCTCGCGCACCTCCTGGATCGCCGAGCCGAGCACCGCGATCGACCGCACGTCCTCGCCCAGCTCGTGGGTCTGCACGCGCGTCTCGAGGATCTCGCGCATGACCCCAGCCGCGACGCGATCGCGGTCCGACGCCACGGTGGCGGCATCGATCGCGCGCAGCGTGGCGCGGTCGTGGTCGGCGCGCTCGGCGGCAGCAGCGGGGGAGAAGTCGGTCAGCGCCTCGTCGTGGCCGGTGATCCCGGCGAACGTGGCGCCGATGGGGTCGAGCCGCGCGTACTGCTCGACGTAATCGTCCGCAATCCGATCGATCGCTGTCACGGTGGAGGTTCCCCCTGCTCAGTCGCCTGCCATCTCATTTGCCGGTCGCGGCACGCTACCGTCGGCCCGTGGCCCCTCAGTTCATCTTCACCATGCGCGGGCTGTCCCGCTTCCACCCGCCGGACCGCCAGGTGCTCGAGAACATCAACCTCTCGTTCTACCCGGGCGCCAAGATCGGCGTGCTCGGGGCCAACGGCGCCGGGAAGTCGAGCCTGCTGCGGATCATGGCGGGCGAGGACGACGGCTACTCGGGCGAGGCGAGGCTCACCCCCGGCTTCAGCGTCGGGATGCTCCACCAGGAACCCCACCTCGACCCCGCGAAGGACGTCGTCGGGAACGTGATGGACGGCGTGGGTGAGACCGCCACGCTGCTCGAGCGCTACGACGACGTGCTCGCAGGCTGGTCGGACCCCGACGCCGACTACGAGAAGCTCGGCGAGCAGCAGGCGGAGCTCGAGAAGCAGATCGAGGCCGCGGGCGCGTGGGACCTCAAGCGCACGATCGACATCGCGATGGACGCGCTGCGGCTCCCACCCGGCGACTCGCCGGTGGACATCCTCTCCGGTGGGGAGCGCCGCCGCGTCGCGCT
>CAZXCB010000117.1:0-2932 GCA_964639075.1 uncultured Bifidobacteriaceae bacterium
CGCCTCGGCGACGCTCACGAGCCGGAGTCTCGGTACGGGGTGGTGCGCGGAGGCGATGTGGAGTCCCGGCGGCTCAGGGTTTGGCTGAGCCGCCTCGGCGACGCTCACGAGCCGGAGTCCCGGCGGCTCAGGTTTGGCCGAGCCGCCTCACTTGCGGTCCGCCGGTTCGCCCGGACGGCGCGCACCGACCAGATCGAGCGCTCCGGAACGAGGTGCTCGGTCTCGCCGTCCACGAGCGTGACGCGGCGGTGCGCTCGTGAGGCCAGCACGCCGGTCGCGGTCCCGTCGTCGTCGTAGCGCACGGTGAAGGCGCGACCGCGCCCGAGCCGGAGGCGCTCCTCCCAGCCGTAGTCGTACTCCCCGGTCGGGCTCCGCCGCGCCGGCGGGCCGACGGCGACCCTGTGCTCGCGGTACGCGGCCGCGAGCCGCTCCCGCTTGCCGTCACCCATGAACTCGGCGGTCGCGTCGAGCAGGACGCGAGTGAAGGTCCGGCCGTGGTTCGGGAGGTCGTGCGCGTCGTGCAGCGCCCAGTGCACGAGCTCGTGGAGCACCACGCCCACGGTGCGGTAGCGGCGGGGGAGCGTGATGGTCGGCCGGCCCGGATCCTCGCGGTAGAAGGCATGGCGCGCACCGTTGCCCGGCCGGAGGAGGGGCACGCGTGCGAGATCGTGGTGCGGGAACCGCGCGACCCACCACAGCGATCCGACCACGTCGTCGAGGAAGCCCGCACAGTCCGGAAGGGTGGGGAGGCGCCGGCCGCCGAGCGGCGTCTCGGCGCGGTACACGCGGCTGCGCTGGGAGTCACGGGGCGAGCTGCTCACCGCAGGGATGCAACCATCAGGGGTCGGCGGGCAGCGAACCGGCGCCCGGTCACTTCGCGCGGATCGGCGACGTCGTGTTCATCGTCGCCGCCTGCACGTGGGCGCGCTCGGCCCGGCTCGCCATGATCCCGTGCTCGGCGCGCAGGCGGGCCATCCCGGCGTTGTGGCCGGTGTAGTCGGGCGGTTGGCGGAGCATCCACACGATGCCCTCGGCGGCGACGGCGGGTGGCTCCCAGTCGGAGTGGTCGACGTCGGGCATCGCCGCGAGGAAGCCCTCGGACGCCACGGGGACGTCGATGCGGAACGTGTTCACCGGGATGCCGTGGGGCCGGAGCTGCTCGGCGAGCGAGACGGTCAGGTGCTCGAGCGCGACCTTCGCCATCCCGTATGCCATCTGGCCCGGGTAGTAGTTGAGCGCCGCGGCCGACGACACGTTGACGATGGCGCCGCGGCCCGCAGCGATCATGTGGGGCACCGCCCGCTGGCACGCGAGCACCGGCGCCCGGAGGTCGACCGCGAAGATCAGGTCGAAGCGCTTCATCGGCAGCTCGATGTCGCCCGGGAACGTGATCGCGGCGTTGTTCACGAGGATGTCGAGACGGCCGAACCGCTCGACCGTCTCGTCGATCAGGCCGATCACGTCGTCGTCGTGGGCGAGGTTGGTCGGCCGCGCGACCGCGGTGCCGCCCGCCGCCGCGATCGTCCGGACGGTGTCGTCGAGCGTGCCGGGGATCGGCAGCGGCGCGTCGGCGGTGGCGCGGGCGGCACACACGACCGAGACGCCGCCGGCCGCGAGCTCGACGGCGGTCGCGGCACCGACCCCGCGGCTCGCGCCGGTCACGACCGCGACGGTTCCCTCGAGGTCCATGCACCGACCCTACGCGAGCGGGGGGAGACGCTGGGGTGTGTCGAGGCTCGCGGCGTAGAGGTCGCCGAGCTCGTCGACGCGCGCGAGCACGGCCTCGCTCTCGAAGCTCAGCCGGGTTGGATCGTCGGCGGCGATCGCGGCGTCGAGCTCGTCCCACCGGAGCGGCGTCGACACGGTCGGCCGGGCCTGCGCGCGCAACGAGTACGCGGTCACCGTCGTCTTGTGTCTGTCGTTCTGGCTCCAGTCGACGAACACCTTCCCGGGCCGGCGCTCCCTGGCCATGACCGTGGTGACCCGGTCGGGCGCGGCCTCGGCGAGGATGCGTCCGAGCGCGAGCGCGAAGCCCTTCGCGGCCTCGTCGTCGGCGGTCCCGACCTCGATCGGGATCGACAGATGGAGTCCCTTGGATCCCGAGGTCTTCACGACCGCGAGCAGGCCGAGCCGGTCGAGGAGCGCGCGCAGGTCGAGCGCGACCCGCGCGCAGTCGAGCACCGTCGCGGGCGGCCCGGGATCGAGGTCCACGACGACCGCGGCCGGCAGGTCCGGTGCGGACTCGCGGTGTTGGTGCGTGTGCAGCTCGAGGGCGGCGAGGTTGGCGAGCCAGACGAGCGCGGCGGGCTCCTCGCACAGGACCGAACCGAGCTCGCCCCCCGAGGGGATCCAGTCCGGGGCGTGCGGCGGGCGCCGCTTCTCGAAGAACGACGGCTGGTCGACGCCGTTCGGGTAGCGCACGAGGGTCAACGGCCGCTCGTGCAGGTGCGGGAGCATCACCGGCGCGATCCGGGCGTAGTAGTCGACGACCGCGGCTTTGGTGAAGCCGGCATCGGGGTACAGGACCTTGTCGAGGTTCGTCAGCGTGAGTGTGCGCCCGCCGATCTGCACGGCGACGTCGGGCCGCGGATCGGGCATATGTGCGAACCTAGTGGTTCATCCCCCGACGGGAGGTCGTGCTGTGCCGACGGCAGTGTGGACCGGAACCATCAGCTTCGGACTCGTGACGGTGCCGGTGAAGCTCACGCCCGCCACCAAGTCGCGTGACGTGTCCTTCAACCAGCTCGAGGCGGGCACCGCCTCCCGGATCCGGTACCGCCGGGTCTCGGAGCAGTCCGGCGAGGAGGTGACGGCCGACCGGATCGTGAAGGACTCGATCGGCCGGGACAAGGGCATCGCGTGCGACGCCTGCCACGGGACCCGTTCCGACGGCACGTTCGCCTCCGGGCCGAATCCCCTGCGGATGGAGAAG
>CAZXCB010000117.1:2942-10172 GCA_964639075.1 uncultured Bifidobacteriaceae bacterium
CAGCGCCGCCACCGCGTGGTCGAGAAGGAGGAGCTCGACTCCCTCGCGCCCAAGGCCAGCCACACCATCGACATCGAGGACTTCGTCGACATCGCCGAGATCGACCCGATCTACTTCGACACGCCGTACTACGTCATGGTGGACGAGAAGGCCGCCAAGCCGTACCGCCTCCTCGTCGACGCGATGACCGAGCTCGGGAAGGTCGCGATCGGGCGGGTGGTGATCCGCGCCAAGGAGCGGTTGGTCGCGATCCGGCCCGTCGACGGGATGCTGTGCGTGGAGACGATGCGCTACGCCGACGAGATCGTCGACCGTGCCACGCTCGGCCTCCCCGAGGAGGACATCGAGCTCACGGATCGGGAAGTGTCCATGGCGCGCCAGCTCGTCGAGACGCTCGCCGGCGACTTCGAGGCGGCGAAGTACCACGACGAGTACCGCGAGCAGCTGCTCGCGCTCATCGACAGGAAGGCTGCCGGAGAGACGATCGTCGCGGCTGCGCCGGTGGAGGCTCCGGCGCCGGTCATCGACCTGATGGCCGCGCTGGAGGCGAGCCTCCAACGGGCCGCCGACGGGGGCAAGGCCGACGCCGCGGCCGACGAGGCGCCGAAACGCAAGCGCGCGCCGCGCAAACGGTCTGCGTAGGTCGGTTCAGGCCGCGGCCGGGACTTCGAGGGCCGAGTGCTCGTCCTCGAGCCACCCGCACGCGCCGCAGATGCCCGGCTCGGGCTCGCTCGCCGCGAACTCCGGGCACGGCTCGACCGTCACGTCCGGGGCGGGTAGCTCGCTGGTCGGCAGGTGGCGCATGGGGGACCTCCGGTCGAATCACATCACTGTAGTTCGGACCCACCCTCGCACGAGGGTGTGACACGGCCTGGTGGTGGTCTTGGTTGGCGCTCTGGCAGTCGGCGGGCGATCGCCACGCGTCTCACGCGTCCGCGGACGCGTGATTGCCAGATCCTGGAGTGCTCCGCGGAGCCACTCCGGCGACATCACACTTGCGTGCGGCGCGGTGTCCGCTCCGGTGTGTCGTGCATACGTCGGATTCCGACGCGGGACCGACAATCGCTGTGTTCGGTCGGGCGACAGCGGGCAGGGATCGTCGTGCGAGCATCGAATTCTGACGCGTCGACGACAATCGCCCGGGCTGTCGTGTTTCGAGGTACATCGACGCGCCGCTGGGTGGCAGTCGCAACGTGCTCGGCCGAACGTTTGGCCGTCCATGCCCTGTGTGGAAACCCACGGCCGAGAGTTCGGCTGGGCGACACTCGCTCACCCTGGGTGCCCACGAACGTCGGACCCTCGGGGTGGCGGCCGCGGGCTACCGCTCGACCTGCACGGTCTTGCCGTCGCGCCAGGCGCGCAGGACGAGGAACGGTCCTTTGAGCGCCGCGCGGTCCCAGACGCCGAAGCCCATCAGCGTGCCGTCGTAGCCCGACGTCGCCGGCACCTGCTTCACCCGCTCGAGCGCCTCGCGCATGCCGGACGCGTCCAGGGTGTCGGCGCGGCGCATCGCGAGGCCGACCAGTCGACCCATGTCGTAGGCCGCGCACCCGATCGGTCCCGCGGCGAGGCGTGCGTCGACCGTGGCGAGCGCGGCGCGGGCACGATTGTCGTCGGCGACGGTGTCGACGTACTCCCACGTTGCCCAGGCATCGCGCCAGTCCGGGCGCGCGTAGCCGAACATCAGCGCGGAGTTGGCGAGGACCGGCACCCCCCACCTTGCCGCCGTGATGGTGGTCGCGACCGCGTGCGCCGCCGCGCCGAGCCCGAGGTAGACGAGCACGTCGGGATCGCTCGCACGCATGGCGGCGACGGTCGCGTCGAGATCGACTGCGAGGGGGTCGATGACGGCAGTGGCGGTGATCGCGATTCCTGCGTCCGCGGCCGCCCAGCCCAGGACCTCGCGATACCGGTGGCCCACCACGGAGTCGTCGTGGACGACTGCGGCGCGCCGGAACCCGCGCTCGCCCATGCGCTCGACGAGCAGCGGTGGCTCCTCCTCGAGCGATCCCACCTGGTAGTGGAACATCCACTCGGAGCGGGTGCGCTCGCCGCCCGAGTAGTTGATCGCTGGGACGCAGGTGCGATCGGCGGCGTCGCGAGCGGCGAGGCAGTTGTCCGAGATCGACGGGCCCACGATGAGGCTCACGCCCTCGGCGGCCAGGTCGTCGAAGCCGCGCACGACGTCGTCGACCCGCCCGGCCGGGTGCCCGACGGTCTCGCGCGTCACGAGCTCCACGCCGGTGGCGTCGACGCCCGCGGCATCGAGGCCGAGCCCGATCGCGTGGGCGAAGCTCTCGCCGCCGTCGGCCTGGGGGAAGTCGTGGAGGAGTCCGACGCGCACGGTGCGGAGACTAGGACCCGGTGCGGCCCGCTACATTCCGACGGTGCGCGGTCTCGACGGGCTCTTCGACGGGGTGTACCGCTGGTACGCGAAGCAGGCGTCGATCGGCCCGCGCAGCCGGCGGGCCCGCGAGTTCGGCGCGTTCGGCGACGGCAGCGGCATCCTCTTCCCGACGGTCGCCCTCTACGGCGAGCCCTACATCCGCATCGGCGCCCGCGTCGTGGTCGGTCCGTACTGCACGCTCTCGGCCGGGGTGATGCCGGGTCACGTGCCCGACACGCCGACGGTCGTCACGATCGGCGACGACGTCC
This sequence comes from uncultured Bifidobacteriaceae bacterium, assembly GCA_964639075.1. Classification (GTDB taxonomy): domain Bacteria; phylum Actinomycetota; class Acidimicrobiia; order IMCC26256; family JAENVU01; genus JAENVU01. Next base: position 5,598 of record CAZXCB010000117.1, read on the forward strand.
TCGTCGGTCGCGGCAGCGGTGTCGTCGGGCATCGGTCGATCGTGATCGGCGACGGGGTGTTCACGGGCCACAACGTGTACGTCACCGATGCCAACCACGGCTACGAGGACGTCCACGAGACGATCGGCCGCCAGTTCGCGTCGCCCCGGCCGGTCGTCGTCGGCGCCGGGTCGTGGCTCGGACACGGCAGCATCGTGTTGCCGGGATCGGACATCGGAGAGCACGTCGCGGTCGGTGCCGGCTCGGTGGTGACCGGCGAGCTGCCGAGCTACTCGGTCGCCGTCGGCAACCCGGCCCGCGTGATCCGCCGCTACGACGCGCAGCGGGAGGAGTGGGTCCGCGTGCTGCGGGACCGCGCGGAGGGTCAGCGGGCGGCGGCGGGCGAGGGGTAGTTCGGCGGGCCCTGGCCCGGCGGGTACCGATCGAAGCTCGTCACCGACCGCGCCGGATCGAACAGCGGCAGCGGCCGCGTCGGCCACGCCCCCGGGAGGAACCGGGTGCCCCGTGCCGCGAACTCCCACAGCCCCGTGCCGTCGTTGCCGAGCTCGTCGATGCCCGAGGCGTCCGGGTTCCACCAGATCGCGGTCGCGTCGTCGGCGCCGAAGTAGTCGGTGGTCGGCCAGATCCCGTGGTGTCCCCACGAGAGGTGGATCTGGCTGGACTCGGTCGGTCCCGACGGGAACCGGAACAACCCGGCGCGGAACGTGTCGGGGGTCAGGTCGGGTCCCGCGAGGTGCAGCGCGGTGAAGAAGATCAGCGGCGCCTGCACGAGCACCTTGTAGGTCTTCGCCGCGGGCGGCTCGCCGGTCTGCCAGACCAGGATCTGGGAGTACTGGTCGAGACTCTCGGGGGTCGGGACGTACAACGACGTCACGCCGAAGGCGTGCTTCCACTGCTCGGCGTCGTAGGTCCGGCCGAAGAGCGACGTGTCGCTGTACGCGTGGATAAACGCCATCGCGCTGTCGGCGTACGCGGCGCCGAGGACGACCCACTCGGGGAAGTACTCCTGGGCCGTCGCCTCCTTGGTGATGTACGACGGCGTGAGCGGGTCGCCGGCGAAGAGCACTGTCGTGACCTTCGCCGCCTTGAGCTTCGCGATGGTGTTGCGCGCGTTCTCCTGGGCCTTCGCGAGGTCGAGCTCGTACGGCGCGTCGGCGGCGAGCACGACGCCGCGCCGCTCCAGGAGACCGACGAAGGACTTGCCCGCCTGCTGGAAGCCGGCGAAGGACTCGTCGAACCGGATGAGTCCGAACACGCGCCGGCGCGTCTTCATCGCCGCGTCACCGGCGTACCGCGCGGGACGGCCCTGCAGCTGGCGGGACACGAAGTTCGCCCAATGCGTCGCCGACTGGTCGACCGCGGGGAGCGTGAGCCACACGTACGGCGCGTGCTCGGTGACGAAGGACTGCGACGACGCGAGCATGCAGTCGCCGAGACACAGGACGTGGCGTGCGGCGAGCTCCTGTGCGTAGGCCTCGGTCTCGCCGGGCCCGCCGAAGCTCGCGAACGCCTTCACCTCGGTCGCGACCCGGATGGCGTCGGCACGCGCCGCCGCATCGTCGTCGGGAGCGCCGCTGGCCTTCACGACGACGAGGTCCACCGTGCGCCCGTACGTCTCGTAGTGCGACTCGAAGAAGTCGACGTACTGGCGGACGGTCGCCGCCTCGGCGGCGAGCGACGCGTCGGAGCCGCTGCGGTTCAGCGCGGCCTGCTGCAGGATGTCGGGCTGGGCCTGGTAGAGCGCGACGGTGATCGAGTCCGCGGTGACCCCGGGGGCGGTCGCGCCGCCGTTGTCGCCCGTGAACGGCGCGACGCACGGCGGGGCGTAGGTGAGCGGCACCGCGACCGTCCCGCGGGCGATGTCGCAGCTCGGGCCCCAGTCGACCGAGGCTCGGTTCGCGTCCGTGAGCGTGACCGGCCCGGAGCCGGTGGTCGATGCGTGACCGCCGGTGTCGCCGGAGGGCTGGTCCTCGTCCGCGCTCCCACCGGCGAGGTTGACCGCGACGATCACGACGGCGAGGACGACCAGCCCGGCCACGAAGGGCAGGTACCGGCGCAGCGGACTCCGCGCCGGCCGGGGTGAGTGCGCGCTGGGTTCCACGCCCGGGGAGGGTAGCGGTGGGCCCTTCCGGTGCCGGAGCACCGGAAGGGCCCACCGTCGGTCATTTCGCCGGCGAGGGGTAGCTCGGGGGCTGGTACTCCTCGGGCACGGTCGTGAAGATCGTGACGGACTTCTCCGGATCGAAGAAGCCCGGGTCCGACGTCGGGATCTCGGAGAGCGTCCAGCGCTTGCCGGACTGGACGTACTCGTACAGACCTTGGCCCTCCTGGCCGATCTCGTTCTCGCCCGAGGCCTCCGGGTTCCACCAGATCAACCCGGTGTCATCCGAGCCGCCCCAGTCCGTGTCGGGCCACAGGCCGTGGTGTCCCCACGATGTCCTCGCCGCGAGCGGTGTGCCCCCGCGCACGGGTCCGTTCCACATCGCAGCCTGGAACGTGTCCGGCGTCAGGTTCGGGCCCGCCATGTGGATCCCGGTCACGGTGCTGCCCAGGTCGGCGAGGATCACGCCGTAGGTGTTGTTCGGCGGCGGCGTGCCGTTGAACCACTTGTAGAGGTTGTACGCCTCGTTGCTGCTCTCGTTCACCCGGGCCGCGGTCAGGGCGAGGCCGAACGCGTGCTGCCATTGCTCCTGGTCGTAGGTACGGCCGAACACCGCGATGTCGACGAGCACGTTCGACCCGATGACCCACTCGGGGAAGTAGTTCTGCGCGGTGGCTTCCTTCGTCAGGTTGCCCGGTGTGAGCGGGTCACCGGTGTAGACGACGGTGGTGACGCCCGCCTGCTTGAGCTTGGCGATCATCGTGCGGGCGTTCTCCTGGCCGCGCGCCAGGTCGAGCTGGAACGAGAGGTCGGCCGCGATCTTCACGTTCTTCTTGGCGAACTGGTCCTTCAGCGTCTGGTAGGCGACCTTCTGCTGACCGTCGACGGTGTCGTAGTGCGTCACGCCGAAGACGCGGGTCTTGTCCTTCACCGCGTCACCGCCGTAGACGGCCTTCTTGCCTGCGAGCTGATCGGTGACGAGCTTCGCGGTGAGCAGCCCCGCCTGCTCGGGTGTCGGTCCGACGCCCATCAGGTACGGCGAGTTGTCCACCACCGTCTGCTGGGGGACCGCGAGGGAGCAGTTGCCGAGACACATGATGTTCCGCGCGGCGATCTCCTCGGACCACACCGGCGTCTGGTTCGCGCCGGACAACACCGCGAACGGGTGCATGTCGGCGATGGCGGCGGCGTCGGCGCGGGCGGCCACCTCGTCCATCGGTCCGCCGGTCCCGAGGTAGTACTGCACGTCGAGCTTGCGGCCGTACAGGTTGTAGTACTTCGAGAACATCTCGAAGTACCCGTCGTAGGTCTCGCGCGCGCTCGCCGGGCTCACGTCGGCGCCCGCGCCCTTCACCGTCGCGGCCTGGAGCGGGTTCTTCGCCGGGTCGCCCTGGTAGACGACGATCTTGATCGAGTCGGCGGTCACGCCGTCGGCGGTCGCGCCACCGTTGTCACCGCTGAACTGCTTGGCGCACGGTGCCGCGTACGTGTACGGGATCTTCACCGTGCCGAGGTCGGTGTTGCAGTTCGGACCCCAGTCGGTCTTGGTGTCGCTCTTCGAGAAGATCGGCCAGGGCGCCTCGCCGACGTCGCCGCCGTTCGTGGTGCCCGAGCCGGTGCTGGCCTTGGAGTCGTTGCCGTCGCCCCCGCCGCTGCTCACCGCGACGACGATCGCGATCACCGCGACGATCGCGACGATCACGATCAGCGGGCCGTAGCGCTTCGCCGCGCTCGGCCGGTTGCCACCGGACGCCTTGCCTGTGGTCGGTTCCATGCAGTTCCCCCTAGCTCCGGTCACCCGAACGGGCGATAGCGGCTTCGTCCTCGCCGAGGTAGGAGGCGACGACCCGCGGGTCGTGCACCACCTCCCCGGGCGAGCCAACGGCGATGACCCTCCCCAGGTCCATCGCGACCATGCGGTCGGAGACCGAGGAGAGCAACGGCAGGTCGTGCTCGACGACGAGCAGGCTGGCGCCGAGCTGATCGCGGATCTTGAGCATGAGCGGCCCGAGCGCCTCGGCCTCGCGCTGCGCGATGCCACTCGAGGGCTCGTCGAGCAGCAGCACGGTGGGCCGGTGGGCCACGATGCACGCGAGGTCGACGATGCGGCGACTGCCGGTGGACAGCTCATGGATGAATTTGTCGCGGAACGCCCCGAGCCCCATCAGGTCGATGAGCTCCTCGACGCGATCGGCGACCTGTGCCTCGGACTCGATCACCGCCGGGAGGTAGAGGGCGGCCGCCACCGGGTCCTTCACTCCGACGCTGCACTCGAGCGCCACCGCGATCGTCTCTCGGACCGTCAGGGCGGCGAAGAGGCGCCCGTCCTGGAACGACCGGCCGAGGCCGAGGCGGGCTCGGGACTGCGGCGACTCCTCGGTGAGGTCGTAGATCTCGCCGTCGTTCGCGGACATGAGCACCCGGCCGCCGTCGACGGGCAGGAACCCCGAGATGGCGTCGAACAACGACGTCTT